>DATJSJ010000263.1:0-16743 GCA_035504175.1 Acetobacteraceae bacterium | reverse complement strand
TCTTCGGCGCGGCGGCAGCGAGCGCGGTGCAGACCGGACTCAGCCCCCGCCCGCACCTGCTGCTGCTCTGCGCCGTGCTCGCCGCGGCGCTGCCGATCTGCCTTCTCGGCGCCGGCGGCGCGCTGCGCGGTGCCGCGGAGTAGCGTCGCTGGCTTCGCGCCGGATCAGCGCTCCGCGGAACTCGGCTGCTTGCCGCCGGAGCCTTCGCAGATCCGCTTGATGCTTTGCAGCGCCGATTCGAGCCCGTCCTGCATCACCGCATCCGCGCCGCCCTGGTGCTCGCGCATGCTGGTCGCTTCATCCGGGCGGGGATTGAAGTGGATGTGGCACGCGACGTGGGTGCCTCCGCCTTTCTCGGACAGGCGCATCTCGCCGCGATAGTCGTTCTCGCCGTCCGAGCCCCAGCGCACGGCGTGCGCCGCGTTGTCGATCCGGAACCAGCCGTCGGAGTGGTAGTGCCGGCCGTTCGCCTCGCCATCGACTTCCACGCGCTGCCCGCCCTGCGGCTTCGCCGTGTGCACGGTCGGCAGATAGCGCGGAAGGTTGTCGATGCTGGAGACGAAGCGGAACACCGCCTCGAGCGGGGCGGCGACGTCGATGGTTGTCGAATATTCCGCCATCTCTCTGCTCCCGATCATGCCTCTGTCCGATCGAACGCCGCGGGTGGCGCCGCGGTTCACACCGTTCGGCAAGCGGACGGGGCTCGATTCCGCCGGGGCACCGACGATTGTCACCCTCGGCCGATTTGGCTATGCGCGGCGCCATGAACTCATCGTCGAGCCTGGCCGATCGGGCCGGCCTTGCCCGGCCGGCGGCCGGGATCGCCGCATCCTCCGCCGGCACCTTGCCGGGCCGCGCCGCCACGACGGCGCTGTTCCTGCTCGGCATGGCCTTGATGTTCAACCCGATTCTCTGGGACGGCCTCGGCCGGTCGATCGGCGACAGCGGCGACGGGCTGATCCTGCTCGCAACCCTGGAGCACTGGTTTCGCCTCGCCGAAGGTCACACGATCACCGGAGTCTGGAACCAGATCGGTTCCTTCTATCCGACGCCCGACACGCTCGGGATGACGGACACCTACTTCCTCTATGCCATTCCCTTCTCGCTGTTGCGCGCACTCGGCGTCGGTACCTTCGCTGCCTACAACGTTACGATCGCGCTGCTGGCGACCATCGGCTACTGGAGCTTCTACGCCCTGACCCGGCGCTGGGCCGGCGCGCCGGCGGCGCTCGCCGCGATCCCCGCCTTCATCTTCGCCTTCGGCGCCATGCCGATGTTCAAGATCGGCCACGCGCAGACCTACTCGGTCATGCTGGCTCCGGCGCTGGGCCTGCTGCTGCTGGCCGCCTGGCGCGACGGCCCGGCCCGCCCGCGCCTCGCGGCGGCGGCGGCGGCGGGCCTGCTCTACGCGCTGATGGTGTTCACCGCGGCGCAGACACCGTGGTTCCTCGGCGTGGTCGGTGGACTGGTGGCGGTGCTTTGGTACGCACAGGCACGGCCGGCGCTGATGCCGCTGCTGCGACCCCGGCTGTGGCCGGCGGCAGCGTTTCTCGCCGGCTTCGTGATCGGCTTCATCCCGAGCGCGCTGCTCTATTTGCGCCACGCCTCGGCGACGCCGCTGCGCCCGTTCAACGACCTGAAATACTACCTGCCGGTGCCCACCGACATCCTTCAGGTGCCGCCCGGCAACCTGCTCTGGTTCGGCCTGCTGCACCAGCTCGGGATCTCCGACAAGCCAGGGCGGCCGCTCTCGGAACTCGCACTCGGTTACACGCCGTTCTTCGTGCTGACCGTGGCCGCTCTGGTGCTGCTGCTCGGCGTGGCTGCCCGCACCACGGCGCGGCGGGACCGGTGGGACGCGACCGCCCGCGCCTGCCTGGGTGCTGCGGTGATCTGCTGGCTGATGCAGCTCAATTACTGGGGCACCCGGCCCTGGTGGCTGGTCTGGCGGCTGGTTCCCGGTGGCGCGATGATCCGCACGCCGTTTCGCATCCAGCTCGCGACGCTGTTCTTCATGTGCCTGGCCCTGGCGCATGCGGCGACACGAATGCTGGAGGCGGGGCGGGTCGCCGCCGCCGGACCGGCGGCCGGGTTCAACCGACGGCTCGGCGGCCCGGCCGGTGCCCTGATGCTGCTCGGCGGCGCACTGGCGCTGTCGGTGATCGAGCAGTTCGGCCCGGGCGCGGGCATGCGCCGCACCGCGGAGGTCAGCTCCTGGCTGGATCACGCCCGGCCTCCGCCCTTTCCGTGCCAGGCGTTCTACGTCGTGCCGCTATCCGGCTCGCACCTGCAGTGGTATGAGGACCAATCCGACGCGATGATGCTGGCGCAGCGGATCGGCATCCCGACGCTGAACGGCAACAGCAGCTGGTGGCCGCCCGGCTGGTCGCTGATGGATCCGGCAGCGCCCGACTATCCGAAGCACGTGCTGGACTGGATCAGGCTCAACCATTTGCAGGGCCGGGTCTGCGGCGTCGATCCGCGGGCCGGCCGGTGGGTGCCGGGCGAGCAGGCATTACGTCCGGCTACGGAGAAATCCCCGCCGTGAGTCGGGCGGATCGCTGGAAGCCGGCCCTCATCCTGACAATCGCGCTGGGAATCGGCCTGCTGCATTTCCTGCTGGTCGTCGCAGACCCGGCGATCGTGCTCGGCCATTACCCGAAATGGGCGGATCCGGGCGGCGACGAGACCCAGATGGTCATGGGTGTGACCGCGTTGCTGCGCGACCGCTGGCACTTCCCACTGCCGGCGACCAGCCTGCTTTCCTTCGGGCCGCCTACTTCCATCGTATTCACCGACAGCGTTCCCTGGCTCTCGGTGCTGGCCAAGGCTTTGGGGCTCGGGCCGGGCGATGTCAGCGTTCTCGGCGTCACGCTGGCGCTCAACTTCATCCTCCAGCCGGTGGCCTTCGCGGTGTTCCTCTGGGCGCTGGGTATCCGCCGCATCGAGATCCTGCTCGGCGGCGTGCTGCTCGGCTGCATGCTCCCGGCCTGGTACATGCGGGCTTCCGGCCATATCGCGCTCTCCGCCCACTGGCTGCTCGCGCTGGGCCTGGCGGTCACGGCCTGGGCGATCCGCACGCGGGTGAGCTGGCGCGTCATCGCCGTTGCCTCGGCGCTCGGCGCGCTGGCGCTCGGCATCCACGCCTACCTGTTCGTGATGGTCACGGCGGTGCTGCTCGCAGCCTTGCTGGCCGACCTGTTCCGCCCGCGCCCGGGTGCCGTGCTGCGCACGCTGGCAGGCCTCGTCATCTTCCTCGCGGTGCAGGCGGTCGCGGCGGAGGTTCTCGGCTACTGGGCCGGTGGCGGCGCCGGGGCCGGCTATGCCCTTTACTCGATGAACCTGCTCTCGCCGTTCGTGCCGCAGCTCTCCGGGCTGCGCGCGCTGCTGACCGGCAATCCTGGCCCGGTCATCGCCGCGCTGGGCGGGCAGTGGGAGGGCTACAACTATCTCGGCGCCGGGCTGTTCGCGGTGATCATCGCGGCGCTGCTGGTGGTGGCGCTCGGGCGCTGGCAGCGCCCTGCGGCGTCGACCCTGCGTGCGGCGATCCCGCTCGTGGCGGCGCTCGCCGGGCTCACCATCCTCGCGATCTCCAACGAGGCCTATGCCGGCCACCTGCGCGTCTACCGCTTCGCTCTGCCCCCCGAGTGGCAAGCGGTGCTGTCGCAGATCCGCAGCTCCGGGCGGCTGTTCTGGGTGGTCGGGTACGCGCTGCTCGGCGCGGCACTCGCGGTACTGGCCCGGGCGCGCGGCCGGGCGGCGATCGGCGTGCTGATGGCCGCGGCCGTGGTGCTGCAGGCGGTCGACACGGATCCGCTGCGCGAGGGCCTGCGCAATTCGACGCAGCCGCACGCGGAGGCGCCGCTCTTCGCCTGGGCACCCTGGCGCGGGCCGCTCGCCGGGCGCGACGTGCGGCTGGTGCCGGATTTCTCCTGCGCCGCCGCGCCGGACATGGAGGCGATGCGGCAACTGGCGCTGGTGGTGGTTCGGCATGGCGGCCGGGTCTCGAACGGGCCCACCTCGCGCGTCGCCACGGACGCCTGCCGGCAGGACGTGATCCTGGGGGCGACGCCGCCCAGCGCGCCGGACGTACTCAACGCAGTATTCCGGCACAGCACGCCCGACGGGGAGCTGTTCATGCTCGCGCGCACCGGCAAGTGCGGCACCGCCGCCTTCGGCCTGGTGTGCGGCGCCGATCATGACGGGCTGCCGACCGCCGAGGCGCGGCACCTGCTGCCGCCGGCAGTCGCGCCGGGCCGCACGGTAAGCTTCACCCAGTCCGGCACCGGCGCCCCCTATCTCGGCGCGGGATGGTCCGGCATCGGCGGCAACGGGGTGTGGTCGGACGGCAAGCAGGCTGCACTGGTGCTGCCGCTGCCGCCGGACTGGCACGGCGACGCCAGGCTGGTACTGCGGACCTCCGCCTACACGCCGCCGGGACGGCACGATCAGCCCGTCACGGTGATGGCCGGCGGGCAGGCCCTGGCGCACTGGACGGTGACCAGCGGTCACTATGACCCGTACGGCGTGACCGTGCCGGCCAGCGCGATCTCGGACGGCGTGGTCGTCCTGACGCTGGACATGCCGGAAGCGGTTTCGCCATTGCAGGCGCAAGGGGCGGGGGACGTGCGAGAGCTGGGGCTGGAGCTGCAGTCGCTGACGCTGGAACCGGTGTTGGCGCGGGCGATAGAGTAGAAGGAAGAATCTTCTTTTTCTGAAGAAAAAGAAGCAAAAAGACTTTCATTCGTTTTTCTCGGAGGTGCTGGCGACTCCGCGCCAAACGAATGAAAGTTTTTTGGTTCTTTTTTACAAAAAAGAACCGCTTTCTTACCTTCTTCTCCCCCGCCGCTTCGCCGGATCATATCCTCCACCCCCCGGCCCGAGCGGCTCCGGCGTCCGATCCCGCCGCGAGGGTGCCGGCGGCGGCGCCAGTCCCAGATCCAGCGCCTCCAGCCGCCGGATCTCGTCGCGCAGCCGGGCCGCCTCCTCGAACTCCAGGTCGGCGGCGGCGGCGCGCATGCGCTTCTCCAGCTCGGCGATGCTGGACTTCAGGTCGCGGCCGACGAACTCGGTCGCGCGCGTGTCGCGCACCGGCGCCACGGTCACATAGTCCTGCTCATAGACCGAGTGCAGCACCTCGCCGATCTGCTTGCGCACGCTCTGCGGCGTGATGCCGTGCGCCTCGTTCCAGGCCTGCTGCTTGCTGCGCCGGCGCTCGGTCTCCTCGATCGCGACGCGCAGGCTGTTGGTCATGGTGTCGGCGTAGAGGATCACCCGTCCGTCGACGTTGCGGGCGGCGCGGCCGATCGTCTGGATCAGCGAGGTCTGGCTGCGCAGGAAGCCTTCCTTGTCGGCGTCCAGGATCGCGACCAGCGCGCATTCCGGAATGTCGAGACCTTCGCGCAGCAGGTTGATGCCGACCAGCACGTCGAACACGCCGAGGCGCAGGTCGCGGATGATCTCGATCCGCTCCAGCGTGTCGACGTCGGAGTGCAGGTAGCGCACTTTCACCCCGTTCTCGGTCAGGTATTCTGTCAGATCCTCGGCCATGCGCTTGGTCAGCGTGGTGACCAGCACGCGGTTGCCGCGGCTTGCGACGGCGCGGCATTCGGCAAGCAGGTCGTCGACCTGGCGCTCCACCGGCCGCACCTCGACGACGGGATCGATCAGGCCGGTGGGCCGGATCACCTGCTCGGCGAAAACACCGGCGGTGCGCTCCATCTCCCACGGGCCCGGGGTCGCGGAGACGAACAGGGTCGGCGGCCGAAACCGCTCCCATTCCTCGAATTTCAGCGGCCGGTTGTCGATGCAGGAGGGCAGGCGGAAGCCGAACTCGGCCAGGATCGACTTGCGCGCGAAGTCGCCACGCTCCATGCCGCCGATCTGCGGCACGGTCACGTGGCTCTCGTCGACGATCAAGAGCGCGTTTTCCGGCAGGTATTCGAACAGCGTCGGCGGCGGCTCACCCGGGTTGCGGCCGGAAAGGTAGCGCGAATAGTTCTCGATGCCTTTGCAGCTTCCCGTGGTTTCCATCATCTCGATGTCGAAGGTGGTGCGCTGCTGCAGCCGCTCGACTTCCAGCAGCTTGCCCTCGGCGGTGAGCTGCGCCAGGCGCTCCTGCAGCTCGACCTTGATGCCGGCGATCGCCTGGATCAGCGTCGGGCGCGGCGTCACGTAGTGGCTATTGGCATAGATCGTGATCGAGTCGAGCTTGGCCGCGACCTCGCCGGTCAGCGGGTCGAACTCGTTGATCGTCTCGATCTCGTCGCCGAACAGGCTGACGCGCCAGGCGCGGTCCTCGTAATGGCTTGGGAAGATGTCGACCGTCTCGCCGCGCAGCCGGAAGGTGCCGCGCTGGAAGGCGGCGTCGTTGCGGCGATACTGCAGGTCGACGAGGGCGCGTGACAGCTTGTCGCGCTCGATGCGACCGCCGGTCTCCAGCTTCACCACCATGCGCGAATACGTCTCGACCGAGCCGATACCGTAGATGCAGGAGACCGAGGCGACGATGATGACGTCGTTGCGCTCGAGCAGCGCCTGCGTCGCGGCGTGGCGCATGCGGTCGATCTGCTCGTTGATCTGCGCGTCCTTCTCGATATAGGTGTCGGTGCGCGGGACGTATGCCTCCGGCTGGTAGTAGTCGTAGTAGCTGACGAAATACTCGACCGCGTTGTCCGGGAAGAAGCCCTTCATCTCGCCGTAGAGCTGCGCCGCCAGCGTCTTGTTCGGCGCCAGGATCAGCGTCGGCTTCTGCACCGCCTCGATCACCTTGGCCATGGTGAAGGTCTTGCCCGAGCCGGTGACGCCAAGCAGCACCTGGTCGCGCTCGGCCTGCTCGACGCCGCCCACCAGGTCGCGGATGGCGGTCGGCTGGTCGCCGTTCGGCTCGTATTCGGAGACGACGCGCAGCCGGCGGGTCGCCGGCTTCGGCGGCTGGCGCACCGGCTGGAACAGGACGGGCGGCGGGCTCGACGCGCGCGGGCGGCGCGCCGCGGTCCGGGTGACGGTTTGGGACATGGGCAGGACTCCTGGCCTGCAGAGAGATGGCGGCGGTCACACCCGGCGTCGAGGGGGTGGCGCGGCTGCCGGCCTGGGCGCCGGGCAGCGCCACTCAGCTGTGACCCAAGCCATACGGCAGCGCATCGTTTCGTGGTTCCTGCGCGCTGCCGCGATCGAGATCGCGGCAGGAGGCGATCATGCAGACCATCTTGCGAGCCGTTTTCGGGGCCCTGGCGTTCACTGCCTGCGCGGCGGTGGCGGCACCTCCGCCGGCCGCGGTGCCGCAGAAGGCGGCGGCCAGCGAGGATCACCAGCCGGAGTCGCCGCCGCCCGCCAATGCAGCGCGACCGTCCTCGGACTCGGTGCATCCCGGGTTCGGCATCGGTGCCCTCCAGGTTTCGGCGCCGTCGTTTGCGGCCGCCATCCCGGCGACGCCGACGGCGGTCGGCTGAGACGGATCGTCAGGACAACAATCTGTGCACGCCATGTCTCTCCTCACCCGCCAGATGATCGGTGCCCGGGAGCCGGCACTTTCCTTCGCCTCTGCCAAACACGTGGTCCAGCCTGCCGCGCGCTGCGGCATCGCGTTCTGGCGGCGGATTGCGGAGTGGACGCGCCGCGATGCCGCTCCGCCGCTTGCGGCGTTGAGTGATCATTTGCTGGCCGATATCGGTGCCAGGCGGTCGGAGACCCCGCCGCGGATCAGCTTCGACCAGTTCTGACCGCCGCAACAATCTGGTCTGGACCGGCACGCCGGCGGCCGGGTCGATGGCGAAGCCGTCGCGGCGCCGACACGCCCTGCCGGCAGCGTTCGTCCATCGCCCTGATGTGACTGGGCACTTCCCCCACCGCGCTCCTATTGCTCACAGCAGGGAACGGTGACCCACACCGACCGGCCCGCGACAGAGGCCGGCCGCCGATCAGGTCGGCCTGTCGCGGGGCGTGCGCGCCCGTGGGCGTGCGACAAGAGATCTGGGTCGCCGATGGGAGCCGATGACACCGGCACCGGAGGAAGAGCGGGACGGCGTGTCGCAGCGTTGGGCAAGGCTGCGCCAGCGCCAGGCGGATTCGACCGCATCCGCGCCGTTGGAACGGCGTCGGAACGACGAGGTGTTGTCGGACGGCTCGCGGAATGACGCCATACGCCGGGCGGGCGACGCTGCCTCCAACTGGGACAGCCGGAGAGTGCTGCTGGTCGCGACGCTGCTGCCGCTGTTTCTGCTGATCGCGGCGGGCTGGTACGATCTGCGTATATTGCGGCGCGAGGCACGGACCGATCTGGCCTCGACCGCCGATGCGTTGGCCGGACAGGCGCAGGCGGTGCTGGAAAGTGCCAGCCTGGCGCTGACGCTGGAGCTGGAGCGGGTCGACGGGCTCGACTGGCCGATGATCCGGACGTCTCGCGCGCTGTACGATTTCCTGGTCGGCCTGCACCGCGCGCTGCCGCAGCTCGAGTCGCTGTTCCTGGTCGATCCGGACGGATTCGATGCGGCCAGCAGCCGGGCGTTTCCGATGCCACCCTACGACCTGCGCGGGCGCGACTATTACCGCATGGCAAGAAGACAGGCGACGCGGCCGGCCACGGAGGGGCTGGGGCAGGATTACATCAGCGACCCGTTCCGGGGGATGAAGGCCGGCACGATCGCCTTCACCGTCTCTCGCCCCCGGATCGTCGACGGGCATTTCGACGGGCTGGTGGCGGTTACGATCTCGCCCGGTTTCTTCGAGGGCTTCTACGGCAGCGCACTCGGGCCTGGCGGTGCCGCGGCACTGGTGCGAAGCGACGGTGCGGTGCTGGCGAGCTATCCGCCGGTGGCGATGCAGATCGATATGCTGCCGCATGGCGATCCGCTGCTTCGGCGTCTCGCGGCAGGGGCCGTGAGCGGCCTGCTGCGCGCCCGGGACGGGCCGCAGGGTCGCGCGCGCCTGGCTGCGTTCCGCAAGCTGCGCGGCTACCCGGCGGCGGTCGTGGTCTGGCTCGACGTCAGCGCCTATCGCGGTCTGTGGCACACGCATCTGCTCATCTTCGCGGGCTTTGCGCTGGTGGCCGGGCTGGTGTTGTTCCTGTCCATGCAACTGGCGTTGCAGCGCGGACGGCGCGAGCGCGCCAGCCTGCGCCTGCTGCTGGCCGAGACGGAACGGCGGCAGCGCGCGGAGCAGGCGCTGCTGCACGGGCAGAAGATGGAGGCGCTGGGCCGACTGAGCGGCGGCGTCGCGCATGATTTCAACAATCTGCTGACCGCGATCCTGGGGGGGCTGGAGCTTGCCGCGCGGCGGGTGAGCGACGAGCGGGTGCGGGCCTTGCTGGACGTCGCCGCCGATGCCGCGCGGCGCGGTGCGCGGCTGACCCGGCAGATGCTGGCCTTTGCCGACAACGCCCCGATCACGCCGGAGCCCGTCGATATCAATGCGCTGATCGGGCAGATGGAGCTGGTGCTGGAACCGGCGGCCGGGCCGGGCGTGCAGCTGCGGCAGGAACTCGCGGAGGGGCTCTGGCCGGCCCTGACCGATCCGTTCCAGCTCGAGGTTGCCCTGCTCAATCTGGTGAGCAATGCGCGCAGCGCGATGCCCGAGGGCGGTACCGTCACGCTCGCGACGCGCAACGTGCCGCGCGGAGCCGCCTCGCTGCCGGCGGGGTTCGAGGGCGCCGATCACGTCTGCATTGCCGCCACGGACACCGGGGCAGGGATGCCGCCGGACGTGGCGACGCGGGCGTTCGAGCCGTTCTTCACCACGCGGGAGGTGGGCAAGGGCAGCGGCCTCGGGCTGTCGGTGGTCTATGGGCTGGCCCGGCAATCGGGCGGCACCGCGACGATCCGGAGCGCGCCGGGCGAGGGCACGACGGTCGCGCTGTTCCTGCCGCGGGCGGCGGCGGTGCCGGCGGCGCGGCCGATTCCGGCGGACGGCGCCGGGTCGGTGGCCGGGCGGCGTCTGCTGCTGCTCGATGACGATGCGATGGTGCGATCGCTGACCGAGGAGATGCTGCGGGAGATCGGGCATGAGGTGGTGACGGTGGGAAGCGGCGAGGCGGCGCTGGCGCAGCTCGCGCGGAGCCGCTTCGACCTGCTGCTGCTCGACTACACAATGCCGGGGATGGATGGCGGCGAGGTTGCGGGCCGTGTTGCCACGACCTGGCCGGATCTGCCGATTCTGTTCGTCACCGGCTTCGCCGACAGCGCCGGGCTCGGTCCGTGGGCCCGGCGCGGCTATCCGGTGCTGCGCAAGCCGTTCCGCGCCGGCGATCTGAAGGCGGCGGTGGAGGCGGGGCTGCGGCGCGGCCGCGCCGACTGCCGGGTCGTCGCGCTGCGCGGCGGCTAGACCGGGATCGCGCAGCCCGGGCCGAGCGCCCGGGTCCGGCCTTTTGACTTCAGCCCGTATTTCGTGCGTCCGGCAATCGAACGCCCGGCGTTCATGGCGGCGTCGGGGCCGTGCCGGGCCGGCCAGGGCCGTTCCTGGCCCGGAATTTGCTCGTTCTCCGTGCGACGACTGTCGGCCCCGCCGCTTACGCACGCGTTTGCAACGATGCTGAGCAGGTGGTGCGCGTTTCTTGTGCCGTACGCACGGAGGGGAGCCATGCCGAGCGTGACTGCCGAGCCGTACGGGTTCGAACTCGAGCCGGCGCACACCGCGCTGGTGATCATCGACATGCAGCGGGATTTCCTGGAGCCGGGCGGGTTTGGTGCGGCGCTGGGCAATGACGTGTCGCTGTTGCGACGGGCGGTGGAGCCGACCCGGCGGGTGCTGGAGGCGGCGCGGGCGGCGGGCATGATGGTGGTGCACACGCGCGAGGGGCATCGGCCGGACTTGTCCGATCTGGCGCCGGCGAAGCGGGTTCGCGGGCGGTTCGCGACCGGCATCGGCGATCCCGGTCCGATGGGTCGCATTCTGGTGCGGGGCGAGCCGGGGCACGACATCGTGCCCGAACTTGCGCCGCTTCCCGGCGAGCCGGTGATCGACAAGCCCGGCAAGGGTGCGTTCTACGCGACCGACCTGGAAGCGATTTTGCACAGCCGCGGCGTGACGCGGCTGGTGGTTTGTGGCGTCACCACGGAGGTGTGCGTCAACACCACGGTGCGTGAAGCCAATGATCGCGGTTTCGACTGTCTGGTACTGGAGGATTGTGTCGGATCCTATTTCCCCGAGTTCCAGGAAATGGGTCTGCGAATGATCAAGGCGCAGGGCGGCATTTTCGGCTGGGTCGCGCCGTCTTCGGCATTGCTATCGGCACTTGGGTAGTGGGGGTCCGGGGCCTCAGGCCCCGGCGGGGTTCGGGGCGGAGCCCCGACCTTTTCTTTTCCTGAAAGGGGCAGAGCCATGACCGCGATGCGCGCGACCCGTCCTGCCTTCTGGGTCCCCGGCGATTGGAACGGCTTCTTCGGCCTGTTCACCAATGTCGTGCTGAACGTGATTGTGCTGACCGGCCTCTGCCTCGGCGTCGTGCGGCTGCCCGACGGCATCGTGTTCGGTCGCATTCTGCCGGCTTTGGGTGTCGCGCTGCCGATCGGCAATCTGTTCTATGCCTGGCTCGCCTGGAAGCTCGCGCGGCGCGAGGGGCGCGATGACGTGACGGCGATGCCGTACGGCCCGAGCGTGCCGCACATGTTCCTGGTCGTGTTCGTGATCATGCTGCCGACGTATCTCAAGACGCATGATCCGGTGCTGGCCTGGGAGGCGGGGCTCGCCTGGGCGTTCGTGATCGGCGTGATCGTGCTGCTCGGTGCGTTCGTCGGCCCCACGGTGCGGAAGTACACGCCGCGGGCGGCGATGCTGGGTGCGCTGGCGGGGATCTCGATCGCCTTCATTTCGATGCGCCCGGCGTTTCAGAGCTGGCAGATACCATGGCTGGCATTTCTGTCGCTCGGCATCATCCTCGTCAGCTGGTGCGCGCGGGTGCGGCTGCCCTGGGGGCTGCCCGGCGGGTTGGTTGCCGTCGTGGTGGGCACGGTGCTGGCGTGGATCGCGACCTTCACCGGGATCAGCCCGGTGATGGATCCGGCGGCGGTCGCGGCGTCGTTCCAGAAATTCGGGCTGCATCTGCCGGTACCGTCGGCGCACGTGCTGCACGGGCTATCCAACATCATTCCGCTGCTGGTCACGGCGGTACCACTCGGCATCTACAATTTCACCGAGGGGATGAACAACGTCGAGAGCGCCTCGGCGGCGGGCGACGACTACAACCTGCGTTACATCCTGCTGGCGGATGGGATCGGGGCGATCTGCGGTGCCATTCTCGGCAGCCCGTTCCCGCCCGCGGTGTATATCGGCCATCCCGGCTGGAAGGCGGTGGGCGGGCGCATCGGCTATTCGCTGGCGACGGGCGTGGTGATTTCGCTGGTGTGCTTCCTCGGCCTGACGGCGCTGCTGCTTGCGGTGGTGCCGCTGGTCGCGATCCTACCGATCCTGCTCTATATCGGCCTGGTGATCGGCGCGCAGGCGTTCGAGGCGACGCCGGCGCGGCACGCGCCCGCCGTCATCCTGGCCCTGCTGCCGAATATCGCCAACTGGGCGCAGAGCCAGATCGACGGCGCGCTCTCCGCCGCCGGCACCACGGCGCAGCAGATCGGGCTGGACAAGCTCAACGCCAACGGCGTCGTTTATCACGGCATGCAGCTGTTCGGTGGTGGTGCCACCCTGGCGGGGCTGATCCTCGGTGCGATCGCCGCATTCATCATCGATCGCAAGTTCGACCGCGCCGCGATCTACGCCTTCATCGGCGCGGTGCTGGCGTTCTTCGGCTTCATCAACGGCACGGCGCTGGCGGTCGGGAATTCGGCGCCGGTGGCTCTCGGCTACGCCGTGCTGGGCGTGGTATGCCTCAGCCTCGGGCGCCGGGCAGAGGCGCCGGTGCTGGAGGATGCGATGCCGCTCGGAGTTGCCCCGGAATGACGGAGGACCTGCAGGGGTTCGTTGCCGCGACGGCGCCGCTGGTCGGGCTTGAGTTGAGCCCGGAGCAGCAGGCCGGCGTCGCGGCGGCGCTGCCGCTGCTGCTCGCCCAGGCCGGGCTGGTGCTGACTGCCGCGGTTCCGCCGGAGATCAAGGGGGCGCCGGTTTTCGTCCCGTGATCGACCCGATATCGGCGTCCGCCGCGGCGATCGCTGCCGCCGTTCGGTCCGGCGCGACCTCGGCCGTCGCCGTCACCCGTGCGCACCTGGACCACATCGAAGCGCGCGAGCCGGCGCTCAACTGCTTCACCACCGTGCTGGCCGAGCGGGCACTGGCGGTCGCGCGGACCGTCGATGCCGTGGTTGCGGCCGGGCGCGATCCGGGCCCGCTCGCCGGCGTGCCGTTCGCCGTGAAGGATCTGTTCGACATCGCGGGGGTTACGACGCTCGCGGGTTCGCGCATCCGCCGCGACGCGCCGCCGGCCGCGCAGGACGCGACGATCGTGGCGCGGCTCTCCGCCGCCGGGGCGGTCCTGCTCGGCGCCCAGGTGATGGACGAGTTCGCGTACGGCTTCACCACCGAGAACGCGCATTATGGCGCGACGCGGAATCCGCGCGACCCGGCGCATGTTGCCGGCGGCTCATCCGGCGGCTCCGCCGCGTCGGTGGCGGCGGGGATGGTGCCGCTGGCACTCGGTACCGACACCAACGGCTCGATCCGCGTGCCGGCTGCGTTCTGCGGCGTCTTCGGACTGAAGCCGACGTACGGACGGCTGTCGCGCAGCGGCGTGTTTCCGTTCGTCGACAGCCTCGATCATGCCGGCGCATTTGCGCGCAGCGTCCCCGACCTGGCGCTCGCATACGATGTGATGCAGGGCCCCGATCCGAGCGATCCGGTGCAGGTGGCGCGGCCGGTGGAGCCGGCGTCCGAGGCGCTCGCGTCCGGCATTGACGGGCTGCACATTGCTACCCTCGGCGGCTGGTTTCGCGAGGGCGCCGAGGCCGCCACGCTGGAGGCGGTCGATCGCGTCGCAGCGGCACTGGGTGCGCGGGACAGTGTCGAGCTGCCGGAGGCGGCGCGGGCACGTGCCGCGGCCTTTTGCATCACCGCGGCGGAAGGCGCGGCGCTGCATTTGCCGACGCTGCGCAGTCGCCCCGACGAGTACGACCCGGCGACGCGCGACCGGTTGCTGGCCGGGGCGCTGCTGCCCGGATCGGTGGTGGTGCAGGCGCAGCGGCTGCGCCGCTGGTTCCGCGAGCAGGCGGCACGGTTGTTCGCGCAGTACGACGTCTTGCTGGCGCCCGCCACGCCCGGGACGGCGCCGCTCGTCGGGCAGGCGACCATGATGCTGGGCGACAGGGAGGTGCCGGTGCGGCCGAATCTCGGTCTCTACACCCAGCCGCTGAGCTTCATCGGCCTGCCGATCGTCTGTGTCCCGGTGGCGCGGCCGGGGGCGCTGCCGCTCGGCGTGCAGATCGTGGCCGCGCCTTGGGCCGAGGCGACGGCGCTGCGTGTGGCCGCCTGGCTCGAGCGCCGCGGCGTCGTTGCGGCTCCGGTGGCAGGCTGAGGCCGGCGGAATGCTGATCAACGACCCTGCGGTTGTCGCGGAAGTGACGGCTGCGTTCCGCCGCTACGAGGCGGCGTTGATGGACAACGACCTCGACGCGCTGGACGCGATGTTCTGGCACTCGGAGCACACGATCCGCTACGGCATCGGCGAGAGCCTGTACGGCATCGCGGCGATTGCCGCCTTCCGCCAGGCGCGGGTCGGCGGCTCGCCGCAGCGCGTGCTGCAGCGGACCGAGATCACCACCTTCGGCCGCGACTTTGCCACCGCCAACACCGAGTTCCGCCGCGTCGGCGGCGACCGGCTCGGTCGGCAAAGCCAGAGCTGGGTTCGCCTCCCGGAGGGCTGGCGCGTCGTTGCCGCGCATGTTTCGCTGGTGGCCGATGTTTCCTGACACTGCCTCCGGCGCAGCCGGCCTCAGCCTCGACCTGGCGGCGCTGGCCGAGGGTTACCGGACCGGCGCTCTCACGCCCGGCGCCGTGCTGCGCGAGGTGCTGCGGCGGATCGGGGCGGCGGGCGAGGACCATGTCTGGATCAGCCGCCGCCCGGATGCGGACATTCTGGCGGAGGCCGATGCGCTCTCCCGCGATCGGCAGACGGCGCTGCCGCTGTTCGGCGTGCCGTTCGCGGTCAAGGACAATATCGATGCGGCGCCGCTGCCGACCACCGCCGGATGTCCCGACTATGCCTTCCAGCCCGACCGGTCCGCGCCGGTGGTGGAGCGACTGGTCGCCGCCGGGGCGGTGCTGATCGGCAAGACGAATCTGGACCAGTTCGCGACCGGACTGGTGGGCACGCGCTCGCCCTACGGCGTTGCGCGCAATCCGTTCGATGCGTCGATGATCCCGGGCGGCTCGAGTTCCGGCTCCGCCGTCGCGGTCGCGGCAGGATTGGTCTCGTTTGCGCTCGGCACCGACACGGCCGGTTCCGGCCGGGTGCCGGCCGGGTTCAACAACATCGTCGGTGCCAAGCCGACGCGCGGCCTGCTCAGCACGCACGGAGTGGTTCCGGCCTGCCAGTCGCTCGACTGTGTCTCGGTGTTTGCGCTGACCGTCGCCGACGCCGTTGCCGTTCTGGAGGTCGCGCAGGGCTTCGAGGCCGCCGATCCCTACGCGCGCTCCGCGCCGCCCGGCTTCGCCCTGCGCACGTCGCGGCCCGCCCGCTTCCGCTTCGGCGTGCCGCAAGTGACGCAGCGTGAATTCGCCGGCAATCCGGAGGCGGCGGCGTTGTTCGAGACGGCAATCGCCCGCGCGTCCGCGCTCGGCGGCGAGGCGGTCACGCTCGATTTCGCCCCGTTCATCGAATGCGCCAGCCTGCTTTACGGGCCGTGGGTGGCGGAACGGGCCGCTGCCGTGGGCGATTTCCTGCGCGGTCATCCGGATTCCCTGCACCCGGTTACCGCCAAGGTGATCGGGGCGGGATTTGCGCCGGACGCGGTGTCACTGTTCGGTGCCCAGCACCGGCTGGCGGCGTTGGCGCAGATGACCCGGCCGGTGTGGCGCGATATCGACTTCCTGCTGGTTCCGACCGCACCGACGGCGTTCAGCATCGCCGAGATCGACGCCGACCCGATCGGGCGTAACGGCCTGCTCGGCTTCTACACCAATTTCGTGAATCTGCTTGATCTGGCGGCGATTGCCGTGCCCGCCGGGTTCACCGGCGCGGGCTTCCCTTCCGGCGTGACGCTGATCGGCCCGGCCTGGCATGACGGGCGGCTCGCTGCGTTTGCCGCCGACCTGCATGAAGCCGTCGGCAAGGAGACGCCGATCCGTATGGGCGCAACGGCGCACACCCTGCCGCGCGCCGGCACGGCACCGCCGCGACCGGGCAGCTTCCCGGATGTCGAGATTGCCGTGTTCGGCGCGCACCTGTCCGGCGAGCCGCTCAATCCCGATCTCGTTGCCCGTGGCGGCAGCTTCCGCCGCGCCTGCCGCACCAGCGCCGGCTACCGCATGCTGGCGCTGCCCGGGGCAGTGGAGCGGCCGGCCCTTTGCCGGGTCGCCTCGGGCGGGGCCGCGATCGAGGGCGAGGTCTGGGCGCTTCCGGCTGCGGCGCTCGCCGGATTCCTCGCCACGATCGCCCCGCCGCTCGGGCTTGGCACCGTCGAGCTGGATGGCGGCGAGGCCTGCATCGGATTCGTGTGCGACCCCGGCGGGGCGCAGGACGCGGCGGATATCACGCGGTTCGGCGGCTGGCGAAACTACCGAAGACGTTAGCTTATGTGACGGGTTTCCAAAGGGCGACTGCCCTTTGGCGGGGTACAGGGGCAGAGCCCCTGGCCTTCCTTCACTGCC
>DATJSJ010000262.1:0-8953 GCA_035504175.1 Acetobacteraceae bacterium | reverse complement strand
CGCTGCAGCGCCGAGTCGAGCCAGTCGGTGCGCATCTCCGGCACCGAGGTCAGCAGCAGCTCGGTGTACGGATGGTATGGCGGCGCGAACACCTCCGCGAGCGGGCCCTGCGCCACCACCTCACCGCGGAGCATCACCGTGACGCGGTCGGCGATGCGGCGCACCGTGCCGAGATCGTGGGTGATGAACAGGTACGAGACGCCCGTCTTCTCCTGCACCCGCTGCAGCAAGGCGAGGATTTCGTCCGCCACCAGCGGATCGAGCGCCGAGGTCACCTCGTCGCAAATCATCAGCTCCGGCTCGGCGGCCAGCGCACGCGCAATGCAGATGCGCTGCTTCTGCCCGCCGGAGAGCTGGCCGGGCTTGCGGGCCGCGAACTCCAACGGCAGCTCGACCATGCGCAGCAGATCGGCGACGCGCTCGCGCACCGCCGCCGGCTTCAGGCCGAAATAGAAGGCAAGCGGCCGGCCAATCGTCTGCAGGATCGTCTGGTGCGGGTTCAGCGCCACGTCCGGCATCTGATAAACCATCTGGATCCGCCGCAGCGCGTCGCGGCCGCGCTCGCGAAAGCGCGGCGGCAGCACCTTGCCGGTGAACCGCATGCTGCCGGTGCCGGTCGGCGGCAGGCCGCAAATCACCCGCGCGAGCGTGCTCTTGCCGCTGCCGGACTCACCCACCACCGCCATCGTCTCGCCTCGACGGACGTCGAGATCGACGCTTTTCAGCACTGGCAGCCGACCATACTGGGCGTCGATGCCGCGCAGCGACAGGATCGCCTCGTCGGCCTCCGCGGCGGCGTGCATGATGGTGTCGGCGGCCTCGCGTGCCGCGACCAACCGACGCGTGTACTCCTGCTCCGGCCGGTGCAGGATCTGCCCGGTCTCTCCCACCTCCACCAGTCTGCCGTGACGCAGCACCAGGATGCGCTGCGCGATCTGCGCCACCACGGCGAGGTCATGGGTGATGTAGAGCGCCGCGGTGCCGTGGTTGCGCACCAGCTTCTTCAGCGCCGCCAGCACCTCGATCTGCGTGGTGACGTCGAGCGCGGTGGTGGGCTCGTCCAGCACCAGGATGTCGGGACGACAGGCCATCGCCATCGCCGCCATCGCCCGCTGCAACTGCCCGCCCGAGACCTGGTGCGGATAGCGTCGCCCGAAGCTCAGCGGCGACGGCAGGCCGAGCTCGGCATAGAGCGTGGCGGCCTCGGCCCGGGCCTGCGCCCCCGACAGCATCCCGAGCCGCACCGGCGTCTCGCAGACCTGGGTGTCGAGCTGCTTCGCCGGATTGAACGAGGCCGCGGCGCTCTGCGCCACGTAGCCGATGCGCCGCCCACGCAGCCGCCGCCGCTCGCCGCGCGACAGCGTCAGGCTGTCAGTGCCATCGAAGACGATGTGGCCGCCGGCGATCTCACACCCTGGCCGCGTGTAGGCCAGCGCCGCGAGCCCGATCGTCGACTTGCCGGCGCCGGATTCGCCGATCAGCCCAAGCACCTCGCCGCGCTGCAGCGTGAGCGAGACGCGATCGACCAGCGTGCGCACCTGCCCGTCATCGCCGCGGGCGACGATCTGCAGGTCCTCCATGCGAAGGATCTCGCTCACAGTTCTTCCCCGTGCGCGCGGCCGTGGATCGACAGGAACCAGTCGACCACGAGGTTGACGCCGATGGTCACGACGGCGATCGCCGCCGCCGGGATCAACGGCGCGGCCAGGCCGAAATTGATCGCCAGCGCGTTCTCCCGCACCATGCTGCCCCAGTCGGTCGCCGGCGGCTGGATGCCGAGCCCGAGGAAGCTGAGCGCCGCGATGAACAGCAGCGTGAAGCAGAACCGCATGCCGAATTCCGCCACCAGGGGCGGCAGCGAGTTGGGCAGGATCTCCCGCCGCATCACCCACCACAGGCCCTCGCCGCGCAGCCGCGCCACCTCGACGTAGTCGAGCACGGTGATGTTCATGGCGACGGCACGGGTCAGGCGGAACACCCGTGTCGAATCCAGGATCGCAATCGTCCCGATCAGCACCGGGATCGAGGTGCCGAGCACTGACAGCACGATCAGCGCCAGGATGAGCTGCGGCACCGCCATGATGATATCGACGACACGCAGCAGCACGATATCGAGCCAGCCGCCGATTACCGAAGCGGCCAGCCCGGCAATCACGCCGATCACGAAGGTGCAGCAGGTCGTCACGATGACCAGGCTGATCGTGGTGCGCGCTGCATACAGCATGCGCGATGCCATGTCGCGGCCGAGATTGTCGAAGCCGAGCCAGTGCTGCGCGCTGGCCGGGCCCCAGACATCGCCCACGATGTCGTTCGGCCCGTACGGCGCGAGCATCGGCCCGGCCACGGCCGCCCAGATCGCGAGCAGGATGACCAGGAAACCGATCGACGGGCCGATACCGACGCGATGACCGCTGATGCGCATGCGTCTAGCGCGGCACGCGCAGGCGCGGGTTGACCAGGATCGCCAGCAGATCGGCGATCATGTTCAGCGCCACGTACGTGCCGCCGAAGATCAGGCCGCAGGCCTGGATCACCGGCACGTCACGCTTGGAGACAGCATCGACCATGAGCTGGCCGATTCCCGGATAGACGAACACCACCTCGGTCACGATCACGCCGACGATCAGATAGGCGAGGTTGATCGCGACCACGTTGATGATCGGTGCCAGTGCGTTCGGCAGTGCGTGCTGCACCACCACCCGCCAGCGCGGCAGACCCTTGAGAAAGGCGGTCTCGATGAAGGGTTGCACCATCACGCCGATGATCGCCGCCCGCGTCATGCGCATCATGTGCGCGAGCACGACCAGGATCAGCGTCGTCGCCGGCAGTGCGACCGCCACCAGCCGCTGCCCGAGCGACATCGATCCGGTGACCGCCGCCAGGCTCGGCAGCCATCCGAGTTGCACCGCGAAGATCAGGATCAGCACGTAGCCGATGAAGAAATCCGGCACCGACACGGCGCTGAGCGACAGCATGTTGACCACACGGTCGAACACGCCGTTGCGGTTGATCGCGGTCAGGATGCCGAGCACGACCGCCAGCGGCACCGCGACGCAGGCTGCGACCGAGGCCAGGAACAGCGTGTTCAGCAGCCGGAAATCGAGCTGCGCCGCGACCGGCCGCCCGTTGGCGAGCGAGCGGCCGAGATCGCCGTGCAGGAAGCCCCACAGCCAGTGCAGGTAGCGCAGCACGGCCGGCTGGTTGAGGCCGAGCTGCTCGCGGATCGCCGCCACCGCCGCAGGCGTCGCTGTCTGGCCAAGGATCGCCTGCGCCACGTCGCCCGGCAGCAGCTCGGTGCCGGCGAAGATCAGCACCGAGACCGCCAGCAGCGTCAGGATGCCGAGCGCCAGGCGCTCGCCGGTCAGCCGCAGCAGCATCTACGCGGTTCCGCATGCGCGGGCCGCGCCGGACGCCGCCGGCCGGTTCCGCCGCGACACCGGCACCGGCGGCTCAGCTCGACAGCCAGACCATGCTGGGAGCGCGATAGCCGCCGAGCTGCAGGATCGGCCGCTGCACGAAGCCGCGTACGCGCGACGAGCCGGCGTCGATCGTGTGGTTGAACATCGGGATGATCTCGCCGGAGTTGTCGGTGACCATCGCCTGCATGTCGTGATACATCTGCCGCCGCTTGGCTTCGTCCAGTTCCGAGCGGGCAGCGAGCAGCAGCTTGTCGAACGCCGGGTCCTTCCAGAAGCTCTCGTTCCACGGCGCATCAGATTTGTAGACGATCGAGAACATCTGGTCGGCGGTCGGCCGTCCGTCCCAGTAGCTGGCGCACCAGGCCGCTTTCATCCAGACATTGTCCCAATAGCCGTCGGCCGGCGTGCGGTTGACGTTGACGGTGATGCCGGCCTTGGCCGCCCCGGCGGCCAGGATTTCCGCCGCGTCCACCGCGCCGTTGAACGCGCCGTCCGACACCGACAACGTCACCGGGCCGGTGAAACTCGCCTTCTTGAAATAGAACTTCGCCTTGTCCGGGTCGAAGGTCCGCTGCGGGATGTCGGCCGCATAGAACTGGTCGAACGACGGAATCGGCTGATCGTTGCCGACCCGGCCATGGCCGAGCAGCACGTTGCGGACCATGGTCTCCCGGTCCGTCGCCCACTTCATGCCCATCCGCACGTTGTTGTCGGTGAACGGCGCGACGTCGCAACGCATCGGGAAGGTATAGTGCGCGGCGCCGGCGATCTCGAAGATCTGCACGCGCGGGCTGCGCTTCAGCAATGCGACGCTCTTCGGATCGACGCGGTTGATCAGATCCGCCGATCCGCTCAGCAGCGCGCTCATCCGCGCCGTGTCGTCGTTGATCGCCAGCGTCTCGATCGTGTCGACGAAGCCGCGATCGGTGCGCCAGTAATGCGGGTTGCGCTTCGTCTGCATGCGCACGCCGGGCTGGAAGTTGACCAGCGTATACGGGCCGGTCCCGACCGCGTCCTTGAAGTTGGTTCCCTCCGGGCCGATGCCGATGTGATAGTCGGCGACGACATACGGCATGTCGGCATTGCCGCTCGAGAGCGTGAACGTCACCTCATGCGTGTCGGTCGCCTTGACGTCGACCACCGAGGTCAGCAACGCCTTGGCCGGCGATTTCGAGCTCGGCTGGCGCTGCTGGTTGAACGTGTAGACCACGTCCTTGGCGGTGAGCGGCTTGCCGTTGTTGAACACCACGTCACGACGGAGCTTGAACACCCATTCCTTCGCGCCGGGCTTTGCCTCCCAGCTCTCCGCCAGCATCGGGCGGACCTTGTTGTGCTCGTCCGTCTCCGCCAGGCCGTCATAGATCTGCAGTCCGGCCACCTGCATGAAGGTCGCCGTGTAGGTCGCCGGATCGAGGCTGTCGCCGGCGCCGGCGCCGTTCAGCCCGACCGTCAGATGCCCGCCCTGCTTCGGGGTCTCGGCCGCCGCCGCCGATCCGGCCGCCGTCGCGACGGAGGCGGACACGCCCAGGGCGGCCGCCGCGGTCATGAACTCCCGCCGGCTGATCCGCCCGCTGGCCAGGGCCGAATTCAACGCGCTCCACCGATCCATCCGGACCTCCTCTTTCTTCCCCGGCCGCCATTCGCGGCTTGCAGTTGCGTGCCCACGGCACGAAGCGTCGGACCCGACCCTAACCCCGGCCTGCACGGCCGGGCAATCATCCCGCCGCCTGTCAACGAGAAGAATCGCAGGCCTGGCGTGTCACGCACGCGGCCGCAGATTGTCCGGATCGAACAGCGGCGCCTGGCCGACCGCAGCCCCCCGCCGCTCCCCCAACACATCGAGCTGCACCGCCATCCCCGGCCGGGCGCAGTCGGCGCGCAGATAGGCCAGCGCGATGCTCCGCCCGAGCGTCACGCTCCAGCCGCCGGAGGTCACGATGCCGACCCGCGCGCCCGCGGCGAACACCGAGGCACATGCGGGCGCGTCGGCATCGCCCGCCTCATCCAGAACCAACGGCACCAGGCGCTGCGATGGTCCGCGCGCCGCGTCCGCCAGAATCGCGTCGCGCCCGACGAAACCCGGCTTGGCGCGATCGACGAACCGGTCGAGCGATGCCTCGAGCGGGGTGAACCCGATCTCCAACTCAGTCTTCCAGCCCGGATAGGCCTTGTCCAGCCGCAGGCTGTCGACGGCATAGAGCCCGAAATCGCGCAAGCCGTGCGCCGCACCCGCTTCCCGGAGCATCGCCTCGATCGCCGGCAGATACTCGACCGGCGCATGCAACTCCCAGCCGAGCTCGCCCACGTAATTGATCCGCAGCGCCAGCAGCCGCGCTGCACCGACCGCGATTTCCCGCGCGGCGAGCCAGGGAAACGCCGCATTCGACAGGTCGGCCTCAGTCACCGCCGCCAGCACGTCGCGCGCCCGCGGCCCGGCCAGCACCAGCGTGCCCAGCCGCGCCGACACCTCTTCCAGCCTTACGCTGCCATCCGCCGGCAGGGCCGCGCGCAGCAGGTCGGCATCGTGCCACTCCGCCGCCGCGGCGGAACAGGCATAAAACCGGTCTTCGGCGAGGCGCGTCAGGGTGAACTCGCTCACCACCCGCCCACGCGCATCGAGCGCGTAGGCGAGCCCCACCCGCCCCGGCCGCGGCAGACGCGAGCACACCAGCCGATCGAGATACGCCGCCGCACCCGGGCCGGCGATCTCGAACTTGGTGAAGCCCGGCAGGTCGAGCAGCCCGACATCGCGCCGCACCGCCCGCGCCTCCTCGCACATCGGCTCGAACCAGTCCCGCCGGCGGCGGAAGGACAGCGCGGGCGCATCCGGATGTGCCGTCCCGAACCACAGCGGCCGCTCCCAGCCGCCGCGGGTGCCGAAATGCCCGCCCCGTGCCGTCAGCCTGTCATACAGCGGCGAGGTGCGCAGCGGCCGCGCCGCCGGTCGTTCCTCGTGCGGAAATGCCGGCGCGTATTCGTTCTGGTACAGCTCGGTCGCCTTGGCGACGGTGAAGCTTTTCGTGGCGTAGCCAGTGTAGCGGCGCGGATCGCACGACCACAAATCCCATTCCGGCGCGCCCTCCACGACATATTCGGCGAGCGCCTTGCCGGCGCCGCCCGCCTGGGCGATCCCGAAGCTGAACGTATTGCAATGAAAGAAGCCGCGCAGCCCATGCGCCGGCCCGATATAGGGCAGGCCGTCCGGCGCATACGGAATCGGCCCGTTCACCACCCGTCGCACGCCGACCCGCCCGAGCGGTGGCACCCGCGCGCAGGCCGCCTCGATATAGCTCTCCAGCCGCTCGAGATCGTCGTTCCACAGCTTGTGCGCGAAATCGTCGGGAATGCCGTCGAGCCACATCGGCGTCGCCTGCCACTCGTACGGCCCGAGGATGAACCCGCCGCGCTCCTGCCGCAGATAGTACGAGACGTCCGGATCGCGCAGCAGCGGCAGCCGCATCTCCCGCCCGGCCAGCTCCGGCGCATCCTCCGTCACGAGATACTGGTGCGACATCGCAACCGTCGGCAAATCCTGCCCGAGCAGGCGCATCACCTCGCCGGCGCGATAGCCCGCGGCATTGACGACCACCTCCGCGACGATCTCGCCCTTGTCGGTGCTTACCTGCCATTCGCCACCAGCCGCCTGGCGCAGCCCGGTCACGCGCGTGAACCGCCGCACCACCGCACCCCGATCGCGCGCGCCCTTCGCCAGCGCCTGCGTCAGCTGCGCCGGATCGATGTCGCCATCGAGCGGATCCCACAACGCGCCGTTCAGCCCGTCCAGCTCGACGAACGGATAGCGGCGCTGCAGCTCCGCCGGGTCCAGCAACTCGTACGCAATCCCGTTCGCCCGGGCCATGCCGAGCGCCCAGCGATACTCGTCCAGACGCGCCTCGGTGTGCGACAGGCGCACCGAGCCGGTGACATGATATCCGATCGGGTAATCGACCTCCTCGGCCAGGCGGGCATAGAGCTGCGTCGAATAGTGCTGCAGCCGCATCGTGCCCCAGCCGGTGGAAAATGTCGGCACGTTGCCGGCGGCATGCCAGGTGGAGCCGGAGGTGAGCTCGTCCTGCTCCAGCAACAACGCATCCGTCCAGCCGAGACGAGCCAGGTGGTAGAGGCAACTGCAGCCGACGACGCCACCGCCAATCACCACGACGCGCACGTGCTCGGTCATGCGGGGGAACTCCGGCAGAAGGAAGGAAGGCCAGGGGCTCCGCCCCTGCACCCCGCCGGGGCCGTACGGCCCCGGACCCCATGACCTTAAGTCCAGGGTTTGCAAAGGGCGACTGCCCTTTGCCAGGGGTCCAGGGGGCAGCGCCCCCTGGCCTTCCTTGCTAAACCTCGCCCGCAACGCAGGAGCCGCCCATGCCCGATCTGCCCGAGGCCGCTGCCATCGTGATCATCGGCGGCGGCATCGTCGGATGCAGCGTCGCCTATCACCTGGCGAAGCGCGGCTGTCGCGACGTCGTGCTGCTGGAGCGGCGGCAGCTCACCTGCGGCACCACCTGGCACGCCGCCGGGCTCGTGGGCCAGCTCCGCGCCACGCACAACCTGACCCGCCTGGCGCAGTACACCGCTACGCTTTACGCCGGGCTGGAAGCGGAAACCGGCCAGGCCACCGGCTTCCGCCAGACCGGCTCGCTCGCGCTCGCCGCCAATGCCGAGCGGTTCGAGGAACTGCGCCGCGGCGCCTCGATGGCACGCTGCTTCGGGCTCGAGGTCGAGACCCTGACGCCACGCGAAGCCGCCGCGCTGTGGCCGCTGATGGACGCCGCTGACCTGGTCGGCGCCGTCTACCTGCCGAAGGACGGGCAGACCAACCCGATCGACACCGCGCAGGCGCTCGCCCGCGGTGCGCGCGCTGGCGGCGCCCGCATCGTCGAAGGCGTGCGTGTCACGGAAATCCACGTGCGCAACGGCCGCGTCACCGGCGTCGCGACCGATGCCGGCGCCATCCGCGCGGACACCGTCGTGAATTGCGGCGGCATGTGGGCGCGCGACATCGCCGGCTGGGTCGATGCCACGGTGCCGCTGCACGCTGCCGAGCATTTCTACGTGGTGACAGAGCCGGTGCCGGATCTGCCGCGCAGCTTGCCGGTGCTGCGCGATGCCGACGCGTGTTCGTACTTCAAGGAGGATGCGGGCAAGCTGCTGGTCGGCTGGTTCGAACCGCAGGGCAAACCCTGGGGGATGGACGGCATCCCGGAGGGATTCTGCTTCGACCAGCTTCCCGACGATCTCGACCACGTGGCGCCGTTGCTGGAGGCGGCGGCGCGGCGCGTGCCGGCGCTCGGCCGGCTCGGCATCCAGGTGTTCTTCAACGGGCCGGAGAGCTTCACGCCGGACGATCGCTACCTGCTCGGCGAGATGCCGGAGGCGCGCAATTTGTTCGTCGCCGCGGGCTTCAATTCGATCGGCATCCAGTCGGCGGGTGGCGCCGGGCGCGTGCTGGCGGACTGGATCGTCGACGGGCATCCGCCGATGGATCTGTGGGACGTCGATGTCCGGCGGATGATGCCGTTCCAGCG
>DATJSJ010000261.1:0-2977 GCA_035504175.1 Acetobacteraceae bacterium | reverse complement strand
CTTTAAGTAATGGATTGCAAAGGCTAGCCTTTGCCGGGGTCCAGGGGCAGAGCCCCTGGCCTTGCCTGCCGGCCTCTCCCGTCAATACATATGCTGCCCGCCGTTGATCGAGAGTGTCGAGCCGGTGATGAAGTCGGCATCATCGGCCGTCAGGAAGACGACGCCCCGCGCGATGTCCTCGGCATGGCCGAGCCGGCCCATCGGAATGCGGGCGATGATCTTCTGCAGAACCTCGGCCGGCACCGCACGCACCATGTCGGTGTCCACATAGCCTGGGGCGATTGCGTTCACCGTGATGCCGAAACGCGCGCCCTCCTGCGCCAGGGCCTTGGTGAAGCCGTGGATGCCCGACTTGGCGGCGGCGTAGTTCACCTGGCCGTACTGGCCGGCCTGGCCGTTGATGCTGCCGATATTGACGATGCGGCCGAATTTCTGCGCTCGCATGCCGTCGAACGTCAGCTTGCACAGGTTGAAGCACGAGCCGAGGTTGGTATCGATCACCGCGTCCCACATGTCGCGGCTCATCTTCGCCATCGTGCCGTCACGGGTGATGCCGGCATTGTTGACCAGGATTTCGATCGGCCCGTGCTCGCCGGCGATCTTCTGGGCCGCCTGCTCGCACTGGCCGAAATCCGCGGCGTCGAAGCGCATGACGGCAATGCCCGTCTCTTCGCGGAAGGCGTTGGCGGCCTGCTCGTTGCCGGCAAAGCTCGCCACGACGGTGCGGCCGACCCCTTTCAGCGCCCGGCTGATCGCGGCGCCAATGCCGCGCGTGCCGCCGGTAACCAATGCGACGCGTGCCATGATGCTTCTCCTTGAACGGTTCCGCCCTGCGTCCCGGCCGCAGCGCCGTGGGAGGGCCCGCGTCGCTCCGGGCGTGCGATCGCGCACGCCGGCCGGTGCACAAGGCTGCGATGCGCGCCCAAGCCGGTCAAGCGTTCCGGTCGGGCGACCCGGTCAGGCTATCGGCGGCACCCCGCGCGGCGGCCGCTCGCGCAGCCGGCGGCGGACGAAGAACGCGACCACCAGCAGCGCCACCACCACCACGATCGCATCCAGCCAGTGCAGGATGCCGTGCAACCGCGGGTCGCTGTTCCACTTCGCGCCCAGCGCGTAGCCGATCCAGGCCAGCCCCAGGCACCACGGCCAGGAACCGATGAAGGTGTAGAGGTGGAATGGCACCTGGCGCATGCGCGCCATGCCCGCCGGGAGAGCGATGAAGGTCCGGATCACCGGCAGCAGCCGCCCGATCAGCACCGCCGGGGCGCCGAACCGGGCGAAGAACCGCTCCGCGCGGTCGAGATCCGCATGGTCCAGCAGCACCAGCCAGCCCCAGCGATCGACGAACGGCCGGCCGCCGTAGCGGCCCACCGCATAGGCGACGGCCGAGCCGACATTGCAGCCGAGCGCCCCCGCCGTCGCGACCAGGAACAGGTTGAACCGGCCGGTGGAGACCAGGTAGCCCGAGAACGGCATGATGATCTCGGACGGCAACGGGATGCAGGCGGATTCGATCGCCATCAACCCCAGCACGCCGGCATAGCCGGCGGCGGAGATCACGCCCACGATCCAGGTCGCCAAGGCTGCAACGATCATCCGATGAGTTCCCCGCCGGCTCGCCCATTCATTGCGCCGGCGCGGCTCTTCAACACGGTCCGGGGTCGGTCGGCAACCACAACCCGCCGCGGACGCTCAAACCAGCACCCGCAAGATCCGCCGCGTCAGCCGGCCATGATCCACCGCGGCGGCATCGCCGACTTGGGTTGATCACGGTCTGAAAGCCAGCGGCCGGATCGGGATCGCCCGGCACGGCCGGGACGGTCCCGGTCGGCGAGGCGAGCGGCGGGATCGTCGCCCCAGCGCGCTCGGCCGCCCGGCCGGCTCGGAGCGGTGCCGGCCGGCGCGTATGGCGGGCAGCGATGGCCGCGATCCGGCTGAATCTGGCGGACCGAACCTCGGGACCGCACGGGGAGAACAGCGTGGCGCTGCTGCTCGGGCCGATCGTCGGTCACACCACTGGCACCGCATCGCGGATCTGGATCCAGGTCGAGGGCGACCCGGCGGAGCGGACGCTGCACGTCGCCGGCGCCGGCGAGTCGCGATTCCTCCCGACCGAAAGCGGTGAGGCGGAGTTCGGCACCGCGATCGCCGATATCGGCGGGCTCTCTCCCGACAACCGCTACGAGTATGAGGTGCGCCACGGTGACGCAGCCGAGGCGACGGGCCGGTTTCGCACCCTGCCGGCGGCGGACGCGCGCGAGATCCTGCTGCTCTCCGCCTCCTGCGACAGCCTGAGCGTCGCCGGCGACCAGCCGCAGCGGGGCGCCTGGGACCTGATGCAGCGCCTGCTTGAGGAGCGCCGGCCGCACGGCCTGGTGCTGCTGGGCGACCAGGTCTACCTCGACACCGAGGCGCATCTCTGGGACTTGCCGCTCGACATGGACCGGCGGGAGCGCCGGCAGCGCATGGCGGCCGCCTATCGGCGCTACTGGTCGCGCCAGCCGGTGGCCGACATCCTCGCGAATCTGCCGAGCTGGATGATGTGGGACGACCACGACATCCGCAACGGCTGGGGCTCCGGGCCGGGCGACAGCCCGTCGCTCGCCGCCCGCTTCCCGCGCGGGCGCGAGATCGCCCGCCGCTACCAGGCCTATTTCGAGGATGCGCGGCAGGTCTGCTGGCATTTCCAGCTCTGCCGCAACCCCGATCCGATCGGCATCGGGCGCGACGCCTTCCTCGGCCCGGGTGCCCGCCACGCGCTGCCGTTCCGCTTTGATATCGGGCGCTGCGCCGTCGTGGTGCTGGACAATCGCGGCGCGCGCGACGAATGGCGCCGGCAGCATCCGGCGCTGGGCGAGCGGCAATGGCAGTGGCTGCAGGCGATGGTGGAGCGGCTGGATCCGGCGACCGATGCGTTGCTGGTGATCGTGCCGCTGCCGGTGGTAACGATGGCGAATCACGGCGTGGTGCAGCTCTT
>DATJSJ010000260.1:0-55137 GCA_035504175.1 Acetobacteraceae bacterium | reverse complement strand
GTCGGCCCCGGCCGCGGCTCGGGGGCGGCCTCCGTGGTCGCCTGGGCGCTGACCATCACCGATCTCGACCCGCTGCGCTTCGGCCTGGTGTTCGAGCGCTTCCTGAACCCCGAGCGCATCTCGATGCCGGATTTCGACATCGATTTCTGCCAGGATCGCCGCGACGCGGTGATCGACTACGTGCGCCGCGAATACGGTGCCGACCGCGTCGCGCAGATCATCACCTTCGGCAAGCTGCAGGCCCGCGCCGCGGTGCGCGACGTCGGCCGCGTACTCGGCCTGCCGTTCGGCCAGGTCAACAAGGTCGCCGAGCTGATCCCAAACAACCCGGCCAAGCCCGTCACCCTGCAGCAGGCGGTGGACGGCGAGCCGCGGCTGCAGGAGATGCGCGACACCGACGAGGCGATCCGCCGGCTGCTGGAAATCGCGCTGCAAATCGAGGGGCTGTACCGCCACGCCGGCGTTCATGCCGCGGGCGTGGTGATCGGCGACCGGCCGCTGAGCGAGCTGGTGCCACTCTACCGTGACCCGAAATCGGAATTCCTGATCACCCAGTTCTCGATGAAGTACATCGAGCAGGCGGGGCTGATCAAATTCGACTTCCTCGGCCTGACCACGCTCACGGTGCTGCAGCGCGCGGTGGGCTTCCTCGCGGCCCTGGGCGTCACGGTCGATCTCGACAGGTTGCCGCTCGACGATCCGGCAACCTACGAGATGCTGGCGCGCGGCGACGCCGGCGGGGTGTTCCAGTTCGAAGGCCAGGGCATGCGCGACGTGCTGCGCCAGATGCGCCCCGACCGGTTCGAGGACCTGGTCGCCGGCGTCGCCCTCTACCGACCCGGCCCGATGGCCAACATCCCGGCCTATTGCCAGCGCAAGCACGGCGAGGCGTGGCAGGCGCCGCACCCGGAGATCCACGACATCCTGGCCGAGACCTACGGCATCATGGTCTACCAGGAGCAGGTCTTGCAGATCGCGCAGAAGATGGCGGGCTACAGCCTCGGCGCCGCCGACCTGCTGCGCCGCGCAATGGGCAAGAAGATCCGCGCCGAGATGGACGCGCAGCGCCGCACCTTCGTCGACGGCGCGGTCGGACGCGGCATCCCGGAGGCGAAGGCCGTCGAAGTGTTCGAGCTGATGGCGAAGTTCGCCGATTACGGCTTCAACAAGGCGCACGCCGCCGCCTACGCGCTGGTCGCCTACCAGACCGCGTGGATGAAGGCGAACCACCCGGTCGCGTTCCTCGCCGCCTGCATGAGTCTCGCGATCCACAACACCGACAAGCTGGCGGCGCTGCGGCAGGAGGCGACGCGTCAGGGCATCCCGGTGCTGCCGCCCGACATCAACCGCAGCGCGGCGGATTTCGGCGTGGAGCGCATGCCGGACGGGCGACTCGCGATCCGCTACGCGCTGGCGGCGGTGAAGAAGGTCGGGCTCGCGGCGATGCAGTCGGTGATGGCGACGCGCGGGGACGCGCCGTTCACCGATCTCGCGGCGCTCGCGGCGCGGGTCGATCCGCGGCAGCTCAACCGCATGCAGCTCGAGAATTTGGCGAAGGCCGGCGCCTTCGACGCGCTCGACGCCAACCGGGCGCGGGTGTTCGCCGCGGCGGAGACGGTGCTGCGCCGCGCGACCTCGCAGGCGGAGGAGGCGCAGAGCGGCCAGATCGGCCTGTTCGGCGCGGACGGCCCGGCGCCGCTGCGGCTCGACGACGTGCCGGACTGGCCGCCGCTGGAGCGGCTCGGCTTCGAGGCGGAGGCGGTCGGGTTCCACCTCACCGCGCATCCGCTCGACGCCTATGCCGCGGCGCTGCGGCGGCTCGGGGCAATCGCCTCGAACCAGATGGAGGCCGCCGCCGCGGCGGGGGCGACGCGGGTCAAGCTCGCCGGCACGATGATCAGCGTGAAGGAGCGCCCGACCCGCACCGGCGGCAAGATGGCCTGGGTGCGGCTGTCCGATGCTGGCGGCAGCTACGAGGTGACGTGCTTCAGCGAGGTGCTGGCGCGCGGCCGCGACCTGTTCGCCGCCGGCACGCATCTGCTGGTCACCGCCGATCTGCGGTTGGACGGCGAGACGTTGCGCATCACCGCGCAGGACGTTTCAGCGCTGGACGAGGCCGCTTCCGACGTCGGCGGTGGGATGCGGGTCTGGCTGGAGCGGACGGAGGCGGTCGCGCATATCCGCGCCATCCTCGGCCGCGAGGCGCGGGGCCGCGGCCGCGTCGTGCTGGTGCCGCAGATCGATGCTGAGCGCTCGATCGAGATCACCCTGCCGGGCGGGTTCAATGTGACGCCGCGTCTCGCGCAGGCGCTGAAGCTGGTGCCGGGCGTGGAGCGGGTCGAGGATCTCTGATCCGGGCGGCGGTCAGCCCGCCATCGGCGGCGGTGTCCAATCAAGCGGATGCGCGTAGAAGCGCACCGCCCCGCCGCCGCCGGGGCGCCAGGCGCCCGGGTGGTGGCTGAAGCCGGTGCGCAGGTCGATGGAGCGATAGTTCTTTTCCCCCGCCTGGATGACCTGCGGCCCGTCGCGTTCGAGCGCCGCCGCGTCCTTCAGGCTGGGGCGGACGATGGCGATATGGCCTGGTCGGCGGGGATCGGGATTGGAAAAGACTGCCAGCACCAGCGCGCCCTCGTTCGCCGCCGCCTGCGCCTGTCGCCAGCCGAGTGCGCGCCAGCCGAGTGCCGCGCCCGGGCCGGCGAGCCACTGCGCCTGCGCGTTTGCGAGCAGTGTCTGCCGGTGCTCCGGCGGGTGCAGCAGCGGCAGGCCGAGCCGGTCGGCGATCGCCGCGACGAAGGCGCTGCAATGCGAGTCGGAGGCCGGTCCGCCGGGAGCGGCGCGGTCCGGCAGGCCGGTGCGCCAGTTGACGTGCCAGCCGGCGATCCAGTGCGTCTCGACGCCGCTCGTGTCCAGGAACCGCGCCAGGCGATCGCCGTTGGCCGAGATCAGGCCGCAGCACGGCTCGCGTGGCCCGGCGGGCAGCAGCGGGACGACGACGGCGGCGAGCAGGGCCCGGCGACGCAGGCGCGGGCTGGCGATTGCGATATGATCCACGCCTGCCCTCCGTGCCGGCATGGTTGTTTGTTCCCGGAGCATGCGATGACGCAAGTGCCGCCCGAGCAATTCCGCTTCGCCGACGATGGCCGGATTCCCAATTCGGCGCTGCCGCTGCTGCTCTGGCGCGGTGCGGTTGCCGCCGATCCGGCGGCGATCGAGCGCGTGTTCGCAGCGCATGGCTGGGGCAATGGCTGGCGCGACGGGATTTTCCCGTTCCATCATTTCCACAGCAATGCGCATGAGGTGCTGGGGATTGCGCGAGGCGAGGCGCGCGTGCGGTTCGGCGGTCCCGGCGGCCAGGTGGTGTCGGTCCGGGCCGGCGACGTGGTGCTGATCCCCGCCGGTGTCGGTCACTGCAACGAGGGTGCCTCGGCCGATCTGCTGGTGGTCGGCGCCTATCCGGCTGGCACGTCCTATGATCTGCGTCGCGGCGATCCTGCCGAACATGCCGAAGTGGTCCGCGCGATTGCCGTGGTCCCGCGTCCCGCGGACGATCCGCTGGGCCGTTCCGACGGCATCCCCGCCTGCTGGTCGGCGTAACGCGGGTCCAGGGCCGCAGGTCCTGGTGGGGTCTGCGGCGAAGCCCCAGCCTTCCCTTGCTTCCTCTTCCGCTGTGCGCCATATCCGCCTCGCCGGCCCTTGCTGGGCCGGTAATCCACACGCGGGGCGCCTTTCCCGGCCTTGGGCCGGGTCCGGTGCCGTTTTGGCCTGGCCCCGCGGAGGCTCAACCGGACGCTGAGAAAGGATCCGCCCTGATGGCGATGCCTGAGTTCACGTTGCGTCAGCTGCTCGAGGCTGGCGTGCATTTCGGTCACCACACCCGCCGCTGGAATCCGCGCATGGCGCCGTATTTGTTCGGCGTGCGCAACCAGGTGCATATCATCGACTTGCAGCAGACGGTGCCGATGCTGGATCGGGCGTTGCGGGCGGTCCGCGACGTCACGGCCGCCGGCGGCCGGGTGCTGTTCGTCGGCACCAAGCGTGCCGCCGCCGAGTACGTCGCCGACGCCGCCAGGCGCTGCGGCCAGTACTACGTGAATCACCGCTGGCTCGGCGGCATGCTGACCAACTGGAAGACCATCACCGGCAGCATCAAGCGGCTGCGCCAGATCGACGACATGCTGGCGGGCGACACGCAGGGCCTGACCAAGAAGGAGGTGCTGGAGATCACCCGCGACAAGGAGAAGCTGGAGCGGGCGCTCGGCGGCATCAAGGACATGGGCGGGCTGCCGGACATCCTGTTCATCATCGACACGAACAAGGAGAAGCTTGCGGTCGAGGAGGCGAACAAGCTCGGCATTCCGGTGGTCGCCGTGCTCGACAGCAACTCCGATCCGGATGGCGTGACGTTCCCGATTCCGGGCAATGACGACGCGATCCGGGCGATCACCCTCTACTGCGACCTGGTGGCGGGCGCGGTGCTGGACGGAATCTCGGCCGAGATGGCGGCCTCCGGCCATGATATCGGCACGGCGGAGGAGCTGCCGAGCGAGGTGCCCTCGCGCGAGGTCGAGCACCCGGCCGAGCAGGCGCACGCCTGACCCTGCCTGCCGGGCCCCCTTGGCCGCGTGGCCTGGGGGCACTCCGCACAGGCGCCCGGCTGATGGTTGGATGGTGACGCCGGCGCCCGCCGCCCGGGTGCCGGCACGTGACAGGAGGCCTTGCATGGCTGAGATTACCGCCGCCCTGGTCAAGGAGCTGCGCGAGAAGACCGGCGCCGGCATGATGGATTGCAAGCGCGCGCTCACCGAGAACGGCGGCGAGCTGGAAGCGGCGGTCGACTGGCTGCGCAAGAAGGGCCTGTCGGCGGCTGCGAAGAAATCGGGACGCGTCGCGGCGGAGGGGCTGATCGGCGTCGCCTCGGCGCTTGGCCGTGCCGCGATGGTGGAGGTCAATGCGGAGACCGATTTCGTCGCGCGCAACGAGAACTTCCAGGCCTTCGTCGAGACGGTCGCGAAGGTGGCGCTCGAGGTCGGCGAGGATGTCGAGGCGATCGGCGAGGCGTCCTATCCCGGCAGCGGCCGCACGGTCGGCGAGGAGCTGACGCATCTCATTGCGACGATCGGCGAGAACATGACGCTGCGCCGCGCCCGGGTGCTCGCGGTCGAGCACGGCGTGGTGGCGACCTATGTGCACGGCGCGCTGCGCCCGGGGCTGGGCCGGATCGGCGTGCTGGTGGCGGTTGCAGGCTCGACCGAGCTCGATGCGCTGGAGCTGCTGGGCCGGCAGGTTGGCATGCACGTCGCGGCGTCGCGGCCCGAGGCGATCGACATCGACTCGGTCGATCCGGCGGCGCTGGAGCGGGAGCGGGCGGTGTTGCGGGAGCAGGCGCGTGCCTCGGGCAAGCCGGACGCGATCATCGAGAAGATGGTCGATGGTCGCATCCGCAAGTATTACGAGGACGTCGTGTTGCTGGAGCAGGTCTGGGTGCATGACGGCGAGAGCCGGGTGCGCGCGGTGCTGCAGAAGGCGGGGGCGCGGCTGGCCGGCTTTGCGCGCTTCGAGCTGGGCGAAGGCGTGAACCGCCCCACCGGACCCGACTTTGCCGCCGAGGTCGCCGCGGCCGCGGGCGTGTAAGCCCGGCCTGGAATGCGTTCGTAGGCGTATCTTGTGGCCCCCATCGCCGGGCCTTACTGTGCGCGCCGCCGGGCCACGGGCGCGCGGCGGATTGTCCGCGAAACAATATTGCGGTTGCCTGCTTTCCCGGCGCTGATCTTGCGACGTGCCGGGGTCGGGACACCGGCATGCCTCGGGGTGAGATGACCGACCGGCCGGCTTACCAGCGTGTATTGCTGAAGATCTCCGGCGAGGCGCTGATGGGGCGCCGCGATTACGGTCTCGACACCGAGACCGTGCATCGCATCGCCGGGGATGTCGCCGACGTGGTCGAGCTCGGGGTGCAGGTCTGCCTGGTCATCGGGGGCGGCAACATATTCCGCGGCGTCTCCGCCGCTGCCGGCGGCATGGAACGCGCCCAGGCCGATTACATGGGCATGTTGGCGACGGTGATGAACGCGCTTGCGATGCAGAGCGCGCTGGAACGGCGCGGCGCCCCGACCCGGGTGCAGTCGGCGATCCCGATGTCGAGTGTCTGCGAGCCGTATATCCGTCGCCGCGCCGAACGGCACATGGAGAAGGGGCGGGTGGTGATCTTCGCCGCCGGCACCGGGAATCCGTTCTTCACCACCGACACGGCGGCGGCGCTGCGCGCCGCCGAGATGGGCTGCGACGCGCTGCTCAAGGGCACGCAGGTGGACGGGGTCTATTCCGCCGACCCGCGGCGCGAGCCGATGGCGGAGCGATACGAGCGGCTCACCTATCTCGACGTGCTGTCGCGCGATCTGGCGGTGATGGATGCCGCGGCGATCAGCCTGGCGCGGGAGAATGGCCTGCCGATCCTGGTCTTCAACATCCACGCCCCCGGCGCCTTCGCCCAGGTGATGCGCGGCGAAGGTCGGTTTACAAAGATCGTCGAGCCGTGACGGGCGACGGTTGAGCAAAACCGGGAGGGACGGGCCGTGGCTGCCGATCTGAACACGCTGAAGCAGGATCTGACGCGGCGCATGGATGGCGCGATGGAAACGCTGCGGCGGGAATTCGCGGGCCTGCGCACCGGGCGGGCCAATCCGGCGCTGCTGGAGCCGGTGCGGGTCGAGGCCTATGGATCGGAGGTGCCGATCACCCAGGTCGGCACGATCGGCGCGCCGGAGCCGCGCATGATCACGGTGCAGGTCTGGGACCGCAGCCTGGTCGGCGCGGTGGAACGGGCGATCCGCGACGCCGGGCTCGGTTTGAACCCGGCCTCGGACGGGCAGCTCGTGCGGGTGCCGATCCCGCAGCTGACCGCGGAGCGGCGGACGGAGCTTGCCAAGGCGGCCGGGCGCTACGCCGAGGGAGCGCGGGTCGCGGTGCGCGGCGTCCGACGCGACGGGATGGACCAGATCAAGGCGAATGAGAAGAAGCACCTGGTCGGCGAGGATGATCTGAAGCACTGGTCGGACGAAGTGCAGAAACTGACCGACCAGTACATCAAGCGGATCGACGAATCCTTCGCCGACAAGGAGAAGGAGATTCGCCAGGTTTGACCGGAACCACCGCGACCGCCGAGCCCGGCCATGCAGCGGCCGATCCGGCCGCGCCGGCCGGGGTGCCGGCCCACGTGGCGATCATCATGGACGGCAATGGCCGCTGGGCGCGGGCGCGCGGCCTGCCGCGCGTCGCCGGCCACCGGGCCGGCGTCCAGGCGGTGCGGGCGGCGATCGAGGCGGCCGCGCAGCTCGGCGTCGCCTGGCTGACGCTGTACGCCTTCAGCAGCGAGAACTGGCGGCGGCCGGTGGCCGAGGTCACGGATCTGACCGGTCTGCTGCGGCACTACCTGCGCAGCGAGGTGGCGGAGCTGGCGCGCGAAGGGATCCGGCTGCGGATCATCGGCGACCGCTCGCGCTTCGACGCGGATCTGCGCGCCGAGCTGCTCGCCGCGGAGCGCCGCACCGCCGGCAATACGCGGCTGAACCTGAATATCGCCCTGTCCTACGGCGGACGGGACGAGATCGCGGCGGCGGCGAGGGCGTGTGCCGCCGCGGTCGCGGACGGGCGGCTCGACCCGGCGACGCTGGACGAGACGCGGTTCAGCGAGTTCCTGTTCACCGCCGGTATGCCCGACCCCGACCTACTGATCCGCACCAGCGGCGAGCAGCGCCTGTCGAACTTCCTGCTCTGGCAATGCGCCTACGCCGAACTCGCTTTCCTGGACGTGCTGTGGCCGGATTTCACCGCGGCGCATTTCGCCGCGGCGCTCGAGGATTTCTCGCGGCGGGAGCGGCGATTCGGTGCACGACCCCGCTGAGGCGGCGCGGTCGCAGTCCGATCGGGTGGGTGCGGGGCCGGATGCGGTCCGGCGCCGCGCCTGGGGCGATCTGCGCCTCCGGATCATCTCCGCGGCGGTGCTGGCGCCGATCGCGCTGGTCTGCATCTGGTTCGGCGCGACGCCCTGGCGGGTGCTGCTGGCGACGCTCGCAGTCGGGCTTGCCTGCGAATGGGTCGTGCTGTGCGGCGCCCGGCTCGCCTCGCCCGCCGGCGCGCTGGTTCCGGCCGCGGTGGCGCTGGCGATGGCGCTCGCGGTGCTGGGGCACGAGCCGACGGCGCTGGCGCTGCTCGCGGTCGGGTTCTGCCTGGCCTGGGCCGCTTCCGGCAATCGCGCCGTGCTGGCCGCCGGCACCCTCTATGTCGGGCTGGCGGGAATCGCGCTCGTCTGGCTGCGACGCGACGAGGCGGCCGGGCGCGACAACGTGCTGCTGGTGATCCTGGTCGTCTGGGCAACCGATATCGGCGCCTACGTCACCGGCCGGATCGTCGGCGGGCCGAAGCTGGCGCCAAGCATCTCGCCGGCCAAGACCTGGTCGGGCGCGGTCGGCGGCCTCGCCGCGGCGATGCTGGTCGCGATCGCGACGGCAGTGCTGCATCCGGGCAGTGCCACGTCGCTCGCGGCCGGCGACCCGGTGCGCGCGGCGCTGGTCGGGCTGCTGCTCGGCCTGGTGTCGGAGGCGGGCGACCTACTGGAAAGCGCGGCCAAACGTCATTTCGGTCGCAAGGATTCCAGTCATATCATTCCGGGGCATGGTGGGCTGCTCGACCGGCTGGACGGGCTGCTGGCGGCGGCGCCGGTCGCGGCCCTGCTGGCTCTGGTACTTGGACGCGGGGTGTATCTGTGGCGGTAAAGACCGTGACCGTTCTGGGCAGCACCGGCAGCGTCGGCCGCAGCACGATTGCCCTGCTGGCCGCGGGTCCCGAACGCTTCCGGGTGCGGGCGCTGGTCGGCGGCGGCAATGCGGCGCTGCTCGCCGAGCAGGCACGACAGGTCGGCGCGGAATGGGCGGTGATCAGCGACCCGTCGCGGCACGAAACGCTGGCGGCGGCGCTCGACGGCACCGGCATTGGCGTCGCGAGCGGGCCGGCGGCGGTGCTGGAGGCGGCGCGGGTGCCGGTGGACTGGACCATGGCGGCGATCACCGGGGCGGCCGGGTTGCCGGCGACGCTGGTCGCGGCGGCGCGGGGTGGGGCGATCGCGCTGGCCAACAAGGAGGCGATGGTCTGCGCCGGCGAGGTGCTGCTGCGCGCCGTGCGCGAGGCGGGGGCGGTGCTGCTGCCAGTCGATTCCGAGCACAACGCGATCTTCCAGTCGCTCGCCGGTGACGAACCGGCGAAGGTGGAGCGCATCGTGCTGACCGCGAGCGGCGGGCCGTTCCGCACCGCGACCCTGGACGAGATGCGGCGGGCGACGCCGGAGGCGGCGCTACGCCATCCGGTCTGGTCGATGGGCGCCAAGATCACGATCGACAGCGCGACGCTGATGAACAAGGGGCTGGAGGTGATCGAGGCGGCGCGGCTGTTCGGCCTGCCGGAGGACCGGATCGAGGTGCTGGTGCATCCGCAATCGGTGATCCACGGCATGGTGTGCCATCGCGACGGCTCGGTGCTGGCGCAGCTCGGTGCGCCCGACATGCGAATTCCGATCGCGCATGCGCTCGCCTGGCCGGAGCGGCTGGCGACCGATTCGCCGCGGCTCGACCTAACCGCGCTCGGCCGCCTCGAATTCTTTCCGCCGGAGCCGGAGCGTTTCCCGGCGCTGCGGCTGGCGCGCGAGGCGCTGCGGGCCGGCGGCGGCGCGGCAACGGTGCTGAACGCCGCGAACGAGGTGGCGGTCGCCGCCTTTCTCTCCCGGCGCATCGGCTTTCTCGACATTGCCGCGACGGTCGAGGCGGTGATGCAACGGCTCGGCGCGCCGGCGGCCGATACGCTCGATTCAGTGCTGGCGCTGGATGGCGAGGCGCGGCGGGAGGCCGAGACGATCGCGACCGCCCGGGCGGCCTGATCGGCCTGCCCCCGGCCGCGCCGGGGGCCCGCTCAGATCAGCATCGCCGCTCAGTGGTGCCAGCCGCCGCCGCCCCAACCGCCGCCGCCCCAGCCGCCGCCGTGCCAGTAGCCGCCGCCGCCGTGCCATCCGCCCCAGCCGCCGTGCCACCCGCCCCAGCCGCCCCAGCCGAAGGCGAGGGTGGTGCCGCCGACATAGGCCGGCCCGGCATAGGCGTAGGTCGGATAGGCGCCGTATCCGTACGGGTAGTAGCCGTAGCCGTATCCGTAATAGCCGTAGGGGTAGGCGTAGCACCCGCCGAGCAGCGCCGCCGCCAGCATCGCCAGCGGCAGGACGAGGCGGCTCCGTCTGCGTGTTGCCATCGTCATTCTCCCGCGGCGTCCGCCGGCCGCGCTGGCCGGCACTCCGACGCCCACCATCGTCTCACGCGGACAGATTGGTCCGGGTTGCGTCAGCACCAAGGCCGCGGGATGGCAGGGAAAAGACCCTGCCTCGCGACAACCGAACGTGATGCGCGGCGTTGCCGGCAGGCTCGATTCCGCCACGGTGTCTCCCGATCGCAGCCATGGTCGGGGCGGCATGCTCGACGGGACGGGACGGCGGTGCACTTTCGGGCCCGCCAGGACAGGTGATCGCATGCGTACCCAGACTTCGTTCTTCCGCGTCTCGGCCGTGCTGGCGGCGACCGCACTCGGCGTCGCACCCTGCTGGCCGGTTCCGGCCGCGGCGCAATCCGCGCCTGTCCCGGCGCCGGCGGCTCCGGCACAGGAGACCGGCGCACCCCCCGGGCAGCCGGAAGGGCCGCCGACGCGCGTCGGGCGTCTCGCGCGCATCACCGGCGAGGTGTCGTTCCACGGCGCCGGCGAGACGACGTGGCAGCCGGCGACGCTGAACTACCCGCTCTCCACCGGCATGGCGCTGTGGACGCAGCCGCAGGCGACGGCCGAGGTCGAGATCGCGGGCAGCCAGTTCGACATGATGTCGCAGACCGAGTTCGACCTGACGCAGCTCGACGATCAGGCGCTGGTGGTGACCGAGCCGCAGGGCGAGGTCTGCATGCATATCCGCGGCCTCGCCCAGGGCGAGACCGACACGATCGAGACGCCGCGCGGCACGGTCGCGATCGGCGGTCCCGGCCATTACGCCGTGATCGCCGGTGACACGACGACGCCGACGGAGATCATCGCCGCCGACGGCAGCGTGACGGTCACCGGTCCGGGGCTGACGCTGCAGGTCGGCGCCGGGCAGATGGCGTCGATCACCGGCACCGACAGCTTCAGCGGCCAGGTGCAGTCCGCCGCCTCCGATCAGTGCCTGTCGGCGATGCTGGCGCGCGAGCAGCAGGCGCAGGCGACGCCTTCGGCGGTGCCGGAGACCATCTACGAGATGACCGGTGCCGACGATCTCTCACAGTACGGAAGCTGGCAGTCGGCGCCGGAATTCGGCGAGGTCTGGTACCCGCAGGTCGGCAGCGACTGGGTGCCGTATCGCGACGGGCGCTGGGCCTATGACGGCGCCTATGGCTGGACCTGGGTGGGCAGCGAGCCATGGGGTTTCGCGCCGTTCCATTACGGGCGCTGGGTGCATGTCGGCGGCCGCTGGGGTTGGGCGCCGGTGCAGCCGGGGGTGCCGTACTACCGGCCGGTGTATGCGCCGGCCCTCGTCAGCTTCTTCAGTGTCGGCGCCGGCGTGGCGGTCGGGGCGGCGATCGGTTTTGCCGCCGGGGCGCTCGCCGCCGGCGCCGTCGGATGGGTGCCGCTCGGCTGGAACGAGCCGTACTACCCATCGTACCGGGTCGGGCCGCGCTATTTCGAGCGGCTGAACGCGCCGTATCTGTCGCGCCCGGTCCTGAACCGCTCGGTCAACATCTATCGCACGACCTATATCCAGAACCAGCGGATCACCAACAACCGCGTGGTGATCAATCAACGCAACTTCACGCCGCTGCAGCACCTGGCGAATGCGCGGGCCGCGACGATTGCGCCGACCACGGCGATGGTTCGGTCTGATCCTCTGGGGCACCTCGCCCGGCCGGCGCCGGAGCAGGTGCTGCTCAAGGCTCAGCCGGTGGTCGCGCGACCGCCGGTGCATCCGGCGGCGGAGACGGTCGGGCTGACCCCGGCAGCGGCGCGCTCGCTCGGAATCCGGACGCCGGTCGCGCCGGAGCATCGCGCGCCCGGGCCGGCCGTGGTGACGACAGAGCGTGGGGCGCGTCCCGGCCTGCGCCCGGCGAACGCGGTGGCGCCGGTGCATGCGCCCGCGCCGGCGGTGCCGCACCCGACCGCGCCGACGGCGCCCGCGGCGGCGCCGGGACATCTGCCGCCGCTGCACGCGACCGGCCAGCCAGGTCCGACCGAGGCGGCCCGGCACGCGGCGCCCCCGACCCCGGCGCCGCAAGGCCCGCGCCCGGGCGGCGCGCCGGGACCGGCGATCGCGCCGCACGCCAATGGCGCGGCGGCGCCGGCGCTGCCGGCGCTGCGCGAGCATGGTGCCCCTGGGCCGCTCGCGCCCGCGACGCATCCGCCAGGCGTGACACCGGAACGCGCACCCGGTCATGCGCCGGGCGCGGAAGCGCACCCGGGCGTGACGGCGCCGCATGCACCCGCGGTCGCGCCGCCGCATGCGCCCGAGGTACACGCGCCGCAGGCCCCGGCCGCGCCGCACGTGACCGCCGCACCGCACCCGACCCCGGCGGCGCGTCCGGTCGAGCATGCGCCGGCCGCGCCGCACCCGGCGCCGCATCCCGAGGCACATCCGGCACCGCATCCCGCGCCGGCGCCCCGCCCGGAGTCGCATCCGGCGCCTCGGCCGGAGCCGCATGCTGCGCCGGCGCCACGCCCCGAGCCGCGGCCGGCGCCACGCCCCGAACCGCGGCCGGCCCCGCATGTGGAAGCGCGTCCGGCGCCACACCCGGCACCGCCGCCGCATCCCGCGCCGGCCCCGCATCCGCAGGAGGGACACGGGCCACAGCGGCCGCAGCAGCCGTAGGAGGGACACGCACCACAGCGGCCGCAGCAGCCGTACGGGAATCGTGCCGCGGCGTGCGGCGTGCCGTCAGGCCGGCGGCAAGCCAAGCATCCGGCGCACCGCGGCGCTCACCTCCGAGGGCAGGTACGGCTTGACGATGACCATGTCGCGCGGCGAGGCGGCGGCCGAGGCGCGCTGTTCCGGCCGGCCGGTGACCAGGATCACCGGCAGGTCCGGCCGCGTCTCGCGGGCGCGCCGGACCAGCTCGCCGCCATCGATCTTGCCGGGAAGCTGCAGGTCGGTGAGCAGCAGCGCGACGGACGGATCGGCTCCGAGCAGCTGCAGCGCCTCCTCGCCGCTCGCCGCCTCCAGCACTTCGAACCCATCGTCGGAGAGGGCCTCGGCGACGGTCAGGCGGATCAGGAATTCGTCTTCGACGAACAGCAGCTTGGGTCGGTGCCTTTGGTCCATCGCGGTTGGCGGGTCAGGGACGGATCGTCAAACCTGCCCCGGCCGGGGCGGTTTGCCCACCGATCCCGGGGGCCGAACCGCGGCGCTGACCGATTTGTGACTCGTCGCGCACCCGCCACGCGCGCACGAGGTGGGCAGGAATGTTGCGAACAGAGGGCGTTGGTGCGAGTTCCGTCGCTGCCACGCGCCGCTTCCATGCTATAGCGCGGTTGCATCATCGAGGCTGCGAGCGGCGCATGCGTCTTCTTTTCCTGCTCCCCGTCGCCCTGGTCGCCCTGGCGGGCCAGGCGCGGGCGGAGGGCCTGGCCTTCGTCATCAATTCCCGTTCGGCCTCGATCAGCGTCATCGACGTCGCGACGCATCGCGAGAAGCTGCGCATCCCGGTGCTGCGCGAGCCGCACCACATGGCCCTGACGCCGGACCACCGCTACCTGCTGGTCGGTGACACCACCGGCAACGAGGTGCTGTTCATCAACCCGCGCACCGCGAAGGTGGAGCGGCGGCTCACCATCGCCGACCCGTACCAGCTCGTGTTCAGCCCGGACGGGCGGTGGCTGACCATCGCCGGGCTGGCGCGCAACCAGGTCGACGTCTACGACGCGGCAACGATGCGGCTGGTCAAGCGCTTCCCGCTTTCCGCCATGCCAAGCCACATCAACTACGCGCCCGATTCCAGCGTCGTCTACGTGTCGCTGCAGGAGACCGGGCGGCTTGCGGCGATCGATCTGCGCACGCTGCAGGTGCTCTGGGACAGCAAGGTTGGCGACACGCCGGCCGGCGTGCTGTGGCTGAACGGGCATATCCTGGTTGGGCTGATGGGCTCGGACTGCGTCGCGGTGGTCGACCCGGTGGACGGGCATGTGGTGCAGTGCGTGCATACCGGGCGCGGGCCGCATGTGCTGTTCCTGTCGCATGACCGGCGCACGCTGTACGTGACCAACCGGGTGGGCGGCACGATCGTGGCGCTCGATCCGGCGACGCTGCAGGAGATCCGGCGCTACCAGGTCTCCGGCGGGCCGGACGACATGGATTTCGCGCCGGACGGCAAGCTCTGGATCAGCCGCCGCTTCGACCATTCCATCGGCATCCTCGATCCGGTGACCGGCAAGATGCAGGTGATCGAGGTCGGGCGGTCGCCGCACGGCATCTGGCTCAACACGCACGACACGCTGCCGGTCTCGGTGTCGCAGCGATGAGCTTTGCCGCGCTGCTGAACGATCCGTTCGACAGCGTCGCCGGCTGGATCACCGGGCACTGGGTGGTTCCGGCGCTGTACGCGCTGCATCTGATGGACTGGGAGGATATCGCCGGCGGCTGGGTGCTGTTCGCGGTCTATGGCGTGGCGCAGGTGGCGATCACCTACGCGGTCTGCGTGCCGCTCGAGCGCTGGCGGCCGGTCGAGCGCTGGCCGGATGCGAAGGCGGTGTCGGTCGACGTCATCTACACGCTGATCTCCCGCGTCGGGCTGCTGCCGCTCGTCACCTTCGTGATCTTCTACCAGCTCCAGGTGGCGATGAATGGCTGGCTCACCGATCACGGCTGGGTGCCGCCGACGCTGGAAGGGCTGGTGCCCGGGCTGCTCGGCCATCCGATCGTGACGTTCTTCCTCTACGCGGCGATTCTCGACTGCGCCGATTACTGGCGGCACCGGCTGTCGCATCGGTTCGGCTGGTGGTGGGCGCTGCATTCGCTGCACCACGCGCAGCGGCAGATGACGTTCTGGTCGGATGACCGGAACCACCTGGTGGACGACGTCATCTCCTTCGTCTGGTTCACCGTGGTGGCGCTGCTGATCGGCATTCCGCCGATGCAGTTTCCGCTCCTGGTGCTGATGCTGCGCTTCCTGGAGAGTCTGAGCCATGCGAACGCAAGACTCTCCTTCGGCTGGCTGGGCGAGCGGCTGCTGATCTCGCCGCGCTTTCATCGCGCGCATCACGGCATCCTCGCGGCGGGGCAGCGGAGCTGCAATTACGGCGCCATCCTGCCCTGGTGGGACATGATGTTCGGCACCGCGGATTTCTCCCGCGAGTATGTGGCGACGGGCGATCCCTCGGCCGTGGAGGCGCTGGCCGCGGGAAGCTACGTGCAGCAGCAATGGGCCGGGCTGCGGCGCATGACGCGGATGATTGGGCGTTCGCAGGATCCCGGGCGGCGCGCGGCGGCGCGCTGAGCAGGTTGCGCGGCCGCCGAGGCTGCCGCGTCGAGGGGGAGGAAATCATGTTCAGGTGCCGCAACGGGCGGCCGGCTTGACCGCGTTCCGGCCTCGTGGCGAGCGCTCGAGGGGCACGCCCCTTGTTCGGACGCCCGCGACGCGACCACGTCGCGCCCGCCGCCTGCGCCCGATCGACAAGCACGCGTCGTAGCACGTGGCCGTGTTGCTCGGCCTGCTCTCCGCCTTCGGGTGGGGGGTCGCGGATTTCCTCGTGCGTCCGATCGGCCGCGGCATCGGCCTGTTCCCCACGATCCTGCTCACGCAGCTCGTGGGTCTCGCGGTGCTGACGCTTTGGCTGGCGCTCGACTGGTCGGACGTCGCACCGCTGTTGCACACGGCCGGGCCGGGCGCCTGGGCCGCGGCGCTGCTCGCGGTTCCGATCAATCTCGCGGCGAGCTACGCGCTGTTCCGCGGCCTGACGCATGGCACGGTCGGCATCGTCTCGCCGCTCGCCGCGACCTTCGGCGCGGTGACGACCGGGCTCGCCGCGGCGACGGGCGAGCCGATCGGCGGCATGCAGGCGGCCGGCATCGGCTGCGCCGTCGGCGGCATCGCGCTGATCTCCGCCGGCCATAGGCCGACCCATGCGGGTGCCGCCGCCGGGCGCAGCATCGGCCTCGGCGCGCTGGCGGCGCTCGGATTCGGCATCGGCTTCTGGTTGCAGGGACGCTGGGCGGTACCGGCGCTGGGGCCGCTGGTGCCGGTCTGGGTCTACTACCTGCTCGGCATGGCGATCCTGCTGGCGGTGGCGCGCGCGTTGGGCCAGACGCTGAACCGACCGTTGCACGGTTTCCGTCTGCGCCTCGCCGCGAGCACCACGCTCGGCCTGCTCGGCTACGTGGCGCTGACGCTCGGGCTTCGGACCGGGCAGATCGCGACCGTCGCGGTGCTGAGTTCGCTCGCCTCCGGCATCACCACGCTGCTTGCGCGCATCTTTCTCGGCGAGCGCCTGGCGCCCTGGCAGTGGACCGGGGTCGTTGGAATCCTGATCGGCATCGGGCTGATCAATGCCGGGCGGTAGAGTGGCGCGGGCGCTTCACGCGAGCCAGGACGGCACCGGCAGCCCCTTGCCGCGCAGGAACTCGGGATTGAACAGCTTCGATTGGTAGCGCGCGCCGCCATCGGCCAGCACCGTTACCACCGTATGGTTGGGACCGAGGTCGCGGGCGACGCGGATTGCCGCCGCGACGTTGATGCCCGAGGACGTGCCGACCGACAGTCCCTCATGGATCAGCAGGTCGTAGATCTGCTCCAGCGCCTCCGCATCCGGGATGCGCACCGCGTCATCGATCACTGCCCCTTCGAGATTCGCCGGCACGCGCGACTGTCCGATGCCCTCGGTGATCGAGCTGCCCTGCACGGCGAGATCGCCGCGCTTCACCCAGCCATAGAGCGCGCTGCCCTCCGGATCGGCGAGCACGATGCGCAAGCCGGGCTTGAGCGGCTTCAGCGCCAGCGAGACGCCGGCGAGCGTGCCGCCGGTGCCGCAGGCGCAGGTGAAGGCGTCGATGCGCCCTGCGGTCTCCTGCCAGATCTCCGGGCCCGTCGTCGCGCGATGCCCCTCGCGATTGGCGAGATTGTCGAACTGGTTGGCCCAGACCGCGCCGATCTCCTCCGCCAGCCGGCGCGAGACATGCACGTAATTGCCCGGATCGCGGTACGGCTTCGCCGGCACCAGGCGCAGGTCGGCGCCGATCATGCGCAGCGTGTCGATCTTCTCGCGGCTCTGCGTCTCCGGCATGACGATGACGGTGCGATAGCCGCGGGCATTGCCGACCAGGGTAAGGCCGATGCCGGTGTTGCCTGCGGTGCCCTCGACCACCACGCCGCCCGGGCGCAGCGCGCCGCGTCGCTCCGCATCGAGGATGATCGCGAGCCCGGCGCGATCCTTCACCGAGCCGCCGGGATTGAGGAACTCGGCCTTGCCCAGGATGTCGCAGCCCGTCGCCTCCGAGGCGCGGCGCAGCCGGATCAGCCGGGTGTGGCCGATCGCGCCCTCCAGCCCGTCCGCGACCCGGTTTGAGCTTTCCGTCATGCTGGGGCACCTTTCTTCTATCGCCGGCCGGCCTGCCAGTCGTCGCACGCCCCCGGCTGCCGGGAGAGCACAGCATGGTCGAGAACGTGGCCCCGAAACAGGCGTGGGACGCGCTGCAATCCGACGCGCAGGCGCAGCTCGTTGACGTGCGTACCGAGGCGGAATGGAGCTTCGTCGGCCTGCCCGATCTCGCCGCCGCGGGCAAGAAGCCGGTGCTGATTCCCTGGCAGTCCTACCCGACCATGCAGGTCAACGCGGCGTTCGTCGATCAGCTTCGCGCGGCGGGGCTGACGCCGGAGGACCGGCTGTTCTTCATCTGCCGCAGCGGCGGGCGCAGCATGGCAGCGGCGCAGGCGGCGCAGCGCGCCGGCTTCGCCGACAGCTACAACGTCGCCGACGGGTTCGAGGGGCCGACGGATGCGAACGGCCATCGCGGCACGACCGGCGGGTGGAAGGTGGACGGGCTGCCCTGGCGGCAGGGGTAGCCGTTCCTGTCTCCGGCCGTGGCGTTGCGGATCCCAGGGGATGCCGCGATCGGGTGACGCCGCGTTCCGACCTCCAGGCAATCCGTGCAACCGGACATGATGCCGCGAATCGCGCCGCCTTCCGCGCCGAGCCGGCGGATGCGCCGGACCTGGTCGGGATCGCCCTGTACGGCCGCACAGGGAGGTCAACCACACAAAGAAGGCAATCGCTGCACCTGTAGCGACGTTGCTTGGTCGCGGTGCCGCTTCGGCCGCGAGCAGGACACGATCTGTCGGACCCCGCCCGCCGCCAGCTTCGTCCTCGGTCAGTTGGTCGGAATGGCCGCTGGCATCGAGGCCGGCGCCGGCGCGGGAATGCTGCCCGCGGGCGCCGGCGCGGCCACAGGAATCCCCGTCACCGGCGGTGCTGCGACCCCCGGAGGTGCGGCACCGTTGTTCGCCGGGGCGGCCTGAGATGGGACCGCACCGCCGGTTGCGGTCGAGCCGGCCGTCGGCAGCCCCGCGACGGGCGCCGCCGGCACGTCGTACAGGATGTGCAGCACCACGAACCATGGGTAGCGTGTGTCGACCACCGTTCCGTCCGGCTCGGCGAGCATGCCGGACGCGGTGGTCGGGACGTGCTTCATGGTGACGGCATCATCGACGTTGCCGCCGATCACGGTGAGCAGGCCCGGCGCGACCTGCACCACGATGTCGCAATGCGCCGGGAACCGCCCATCCGGCAGATCGTCGAAATGCATTGGCCGCCGCGTGCGGCTCTCGCAGATCAGATCGCCCTCCTGCGGCGCGTACTGCTCCGGCCGCTCCGCCCGCGCCGCATAGGGCGCGCCCTCGACTGCGGCGTTGATGTAGTCGGAATGCGTCGGGGAGTAGAGGAAGCGCGGTCCGGCGCCGGCGATCCGCATCACGTAGGAGATGAAGGCGGCCGACCAGGCATAGTCGCCATCGATTTGCGCGGGGAATTCGACGCCGTACGCGTCGTGCTTGCCGGTCCAGGCATCCTCGCGCAGGCCCGGATCCTGGCCGATCCACCAGTATTCGCCGACGCGCTGCCACAAACCCGGCATGCGCTCCGGCTTGTCCTGCGGCAGCGGCGGCGGGCGGGAGCCGGGCGGGTCGTCATCGACCGGCTGGCCGAACAGCCGCCATTCGCGCAGCGCGATCGCGATCACGGCCTGCGCCGAGAACGGCTCGTACGGCACGGTCGCGAAAGGTGGCACCCGGCTGTAGCTCGATGCGCCGAAGCCGTAGGGCCCGTGGCGCGCGGCCACCCCGACCGGCGCACGGTGTCCCGCGCAACCAGCCAGAAGCAGAAGCAGCAGCAGGTCGCGGCAGCGCAACGACATCGCACCGCGGGACTTGGCATATCCGCGAATGCCGCTCAAGTGGGGCGCCGCATCGCGACGCGGCCGCGATTTCAGGCGTGTTCGGGAAACAATCCGGCGAGCCCGGCGGCACTCGCGTCGCAGCGGCCACGCTCGGTGATCAGCCCGGTGACCAGCCGCGCGGGCGTGACGTCGAAGGCGGGATTGGCGGCGCCGCTGCCATCCGGGGTGATCTGCACGGTCTGCACGGAGCCGTCCGCGGTCCGTCCGGTCATCATCGTGACCTCGGTGCCGGCACGCTCCTCGATCGGGATTTCCGCGACGCCATCGGCGATGCGCCAGTCGATCGTGGTCGAGGGCAGCGCCACCCAGAACGGCACGTCGTTGTCGCGCGCCGCCAGCGCCTTGAGGTAGGTGCCGATCTTGTTGGCGACGTCGCCGGTGCGGGTGACGCGGTCGGTGCCGACGATGACGAGGTCGACCTCGCCGTGTTGCATCAGATGGCCACCGGCATTGTCCGGGATGACGGTGTGCGGCACGCCATGCCGGCCGAGTTCCCAGGCGGTGAGCGAGGCGCCCTGGTTGCGCGGCCGCGTCTCGTCGACCCAGACATGCAGGTCGATCCCGGCATCGTGCGCCTTGTAGATCGGCGCGAGCGCGGTGCCCCAATCGACGGTCGCGAGCCAGCCGGCATTGCAATGGGTGAGCACGTTGGCCCGCTTCGGCGCCCCGCCGCGTCGCGCCGCTGCCTCGATCAGCTTCAGGCCGTGGCGGCCGATCGCCTCGTTCTGCGCCACGTCCTCATCGGCGATCAGCGCCGCCTCGGCATAGGCGGTGGCGACGCGCTCGGCGGCGGGCGTGTTGCGCAGCCGGGTCAGCATGCGTTCCAGCGCCCAGCGCAGGTTGACCGCGGTCGGGCGCGTCGCGCCGAGCAGCGCCGCGTCGCGCTCCATCGAGTCGGTCGCGGCGTCGTGCCGCAGCGCCAGGCAGAGCCCGTACGCGGCGGTGGCGCCGATCAGCGGCGCGCCGCGCACCAGCATGGCGCGGATCGCATGCGCCGCCTCCTCGACGGTGGTGAGGCGCGGGATCTCGAGCCGCCAGGGCAGCCTGGTCTGGTCGATGATCCGCACCGACCAGTGGTCGTCGGGATCGATCCAGATGCTGCGGTAGGGAACGCCGTCGATCTTCATGCCAGCCAGGCCTTGCGGCGAGAGGAACGGGGGCGGGAGGCGTGGGTCACGGCCGCTGGTGCAGCGCGCAGATCAGCGTGAACAGGCGCCGCGCGGTGGGAAAATCAAGCGCGATCTTGTCGTGCAGCCGCTCCGTCAGCAGCGTCGCACCCTCGTTGTGCAGGCCGCGCCGGCCCATGTCGATCGCCTGGATGCGCGCCTCGCGCCCCTCCTGCACCGCCTGGGCATGGCTGTCGAGCAGCAGCTTGTAGTCCTTGAGCAGGCTGCGAAACGGCCCGAGCGCCAGCACCACGGCGGCGAGCGGCGCATCCTCGAGGTCGCGGATGTCGAACACCAGTCGCCCGTCGCGGATCGAAAGATGCAGCACGAACGGGCCGGCGCGGTCGCCGGGGCGGAAGCAGTTCTCCGCCTCGAGGTCGGCGGCGGCCTGGGCACGATCGGCTTCCTGCTCGGGCGACAGTCGCGTCAGTGCCTCGCCGTCGAGGATGACGCGCACCAGCCGATGCCGTGGATCCACCGCCTCCGCATCCATGCCGCGATCAGTCCGCCGGTCGCCGGAACAGGCCGAGACGCAGCATCAACCCGATGATGCCGCCCTTGACCGGCTGCAGCAGCCCGAGAGCGAGGATCAGCGTCAGCGGCAGAAAGATCGCGGCATGCAGCCACAAAGGCGGATGGCGCCAGACTTCCAGCAGCACCATCAATGGCACGACGATGTGGCCGGTCAGGATGATGACGAAATAGGGCGGCGCGTCATCGGCGCGAATCTCGCCGAGCGGTGCGCCGCACGCAGTGCAGCCCGGCGCAACGCGCAGGAAGCCGCGAAACAGCTGCGTCTGGCCGCAGGCCGGGCAGCGGTTGGCAATGCCGCGTCCGATCGCCGTCAGCAACGGCGGCACCGGCCATGGCACGGCCGGCGGCTGGCGATCGGGCTGCCAGCGGACGGGGACGCCGGTGTCGGGCATGGAGCGGTCCTCGGAGTTATGAGCGCACGCGACGAGCGTGCGGACAGCCCGAGCATAGCGAGTCGGGCCAGGGGATGAAACGCGCCGCGATGCGGCGCCCGGACAGATGGGTAGCGGTCGCGTGCCTGACCAGGCGGCAGCCCGTCTCGCGTGCGTACCCGCTGCGTGCGCCGGGGACGGCGTGATCCACGGTTTCCGGAGGCGCCACGCCGCATCGCGCGGCGATCCCGTCGGTCGCGTGCGCGCTTGCCAGTGGCGCTTACCAGTGGCGCTTGCCGGTGGCGCAGGCGGATCGTACCTAGTCGGAGCATGTCCCGGCGGTGGGAAGGAGGCCCCATGATCCTGCACGAGGTGAGGGTGCATCCCTCGACGGATCGGCTGGAGCGCGAGGCGCAGCTCGCCTGGAAGATCGCCGCCGCCGCCGCTGACCGGGTTGCGGTCGAGCGCGACGTCGCCGCCATGATCATCAATCGCGTGATCGACAATGCCGCGGTGGCGCTGGCGGCGATCAATCGCCGGCCGGTGGTCTCGGCGCGCGGCATGGCGCTCGGGCATCCGCGGCCGCGCAGCCGCGAGCAGGGCGGTGCGACGCTGTTCGGGCTGCCGCACGCGCGCCGTGTCAGCCCGGAATGGGCCGCCTGGGCGAACGGCACGGCGGTGCGCGAGCTCGACATGCACGACACGTTTCTCGCCGCCGACTACGCCCATCCCGGCGACAACATCCCGCCGATCCTGGCCGTCGCCCAGGCGATGGGCTGCTCGGGCCGCGAGCTGATCCGCGGGATCGCCACCGGCTACGAGATCCAGATCGACCTCGTGCGGGCGATCTGCCTGCATCAATATAAGAAGGACCACATCGCGCATCTGCTGCCGGCACAGGCGGCGGGGATCGGCGCGCTGCTGCGCCTGCCGGTGCCGGTGATCTACCAGGCGGTGCAGCAGGCGGTGCATGTCGGCTTCACCACGCGCCAGTCGCGCAAGGGCGAGATCAGCTCCTGGAAGGCCTACGCCCCGGCGCATGCCGGCAAGCTCGCGGTCGAAGCGGTCGATCGGGCGATGCGCGGCGAGGGCGCGCCGAGCCCGATCTATGAAGGCGAGGACAGCGTGATCGCCTGGATGCTTGCCGGGCCCGACGCCGTCTATCACGTGCCGCTGCCGGCGCCGGGCGAGCCCAAGCGGGCGATCCTCGACAGCTTCACCAAGGAGCACAGCGCCGAATACCAGAGCCAGGCGCTGATCGACCTCGCCTTCCGGCTGCGCGAGCGCATCGCCGACCTCGACCAGGTCGCGCGCATCACCCTGCGCACCAGCCACCACACCCACAACGTGATCGGCACCGGTGCCAACGATCCGCAGAAGCTGGACCCGAAGGCCAGCCGCGAGACCCTCGACCATTCCATCATGTACATCTTCGCGGTGGCGCTGCAGGATGGTCGCTGGCACCACGTCGACAGCTACGCGCCGCGGCGCGCGCGCCGCCCGGATACCGTGGCGCTGTGGCACAAGATCGAGACGCGCGAGGATCCCGAGTGGACCCGCCGCTACCACAGCGCCGACCCGGCCGAGCGCGCCTTCGGTGCCCGGGTGGAAGTGCTGATGCAGGACGGCACGCTGATCGAGGATGAGCTCGCCGTGGCCAATGCCCACCCGCTGGGCGCACGCCCGTTCGGGCGCGAGGACTACATCCGCAAGTTCCGCGTGCTGACCGATGGGATCGTCATGCCGCGCGAGGCCAATCGCTTTGTCGAGGTGGTGCAGGACCTGCCGCGCCTCGGGCCGGACGAGCTGCACCTGCTCAACGTTTCGATCCCGGCCGGGAGCCTGGAGCAGGCGAAGCCGGGGATTTTCTGAGTGCGGCGGCCGGACGGGTCGGCCGCAGCACGTTTCGCGAGGGAGGAACGGCGACATGAATGAGCCGGACGCAGCCACGCCGGAGGTCCACAAGGGCCTGGTCGGCGTCTATGCCGACACGACGGCGGTCTCCAAGGTCATGCCCGAGACCAACAGCCTCACCTATCGCGGCTATGCGGTTCAGGATCTGGCGGAGACCTGCCGCTTCGAAGAGGTCGCGTTTCTGCTGCTGAACGGTGCGCTGCCGCGGCGCGACCAGCTCGCCGCCTTCACCGCAGCCGAGCGCGCCGAGCGGTCACTTTCCGAACGGCTGCTGCAGGTGATCGGCACCTTTCCGGCCGAGGCGCACCCGATGGACGCGATCCGCACCGCCGTCTCCTTCATGGGGCTGGAGGATCCGGAGGCGGCCGATATCGGCGAGGCGGCGACGCGGCGCAAGGCGATGCGCCTGCTGGCAAAGATTCCCAGCGCGGTTTGCGCGGCACACCGGCTGGCGCGTGGCGAGGCGCCGATCGCGCCCGACCCGGCGCTCGGCTTTGCCGAGAATTTCTTCCACATGTGCTTCGGCCGGGTGCCGGCGCCGGAGGTGGTGCGCGCCTTCGACGTCAGCCTGATCCTCTATGCCGAGCACAGCTTCAATGCCTCGACCTTCACCGCCCGGGTCGTCGCCTCGACCCAGGCGGATATTCATGCCGCGGTGACCGCGGCGATCGCGGCGCTGAAAGGGCCGCTGCATGGCGGCGCCAACGAGGCGGTGATGCGCATGCTGCTGGAGGTCGGCTCGCCGGAACGGGCGCGGGACTGGCTGGAGGGGCGGCTGGAACACCGCGCGCTGGTCATGGGATTTGGCCATCGCGTCTACAAGCACGGTGATTCCCGCGTGCCGACCATGACGAAATACGCCGAGAAAATGGCGGAGGTGGTCGGCGACCGGCGCTGGATGGAGATCAGCCGAATCCTGGCCGGCGAGATGATGGCGCGGAAAGGCATCCATCCGAACCTCGATTTCCCGACGGGCCCTGCCTACTACCTGATGGGCTTCGACATCCCGATGTTCACGCCGATCTTCGTCGCCTCCCGCATCACCGGCTGGGCGGCGCACGTGATCGAGCAGGCGGCGGACAACCGGCTGATCCGGCCGCTGTCGGTCTACACGGGTGTTGCGCAACGCAGCGTGCCGCGCCTGGAGGATCGCTGATCGCGGCAGGCCGCATCCGTCATCGGCGCGCATGTCTCGTGCCGGTGGCTGGCGGTGGCGCGGCACGGCGATTCACGCCGAAAACTTTTGAGCAACGATTGCTTTTTGTTGACAGGCGCGTGCGGGAAGCCGAATAGCGGATTCGGCACGAATGTACTCGATTCGTGGCATGCGCCAGCACCGATCGGCGGTGCGTTGCAAGGTTTCCGACAGCGCCTCCGTCGCTTTCGCTTCGGGCGGTGCCGGGTCGGGAGACCGGAGCAGGGAAGGATGTCGGTGACAGGCAGCACGGCCTGGGCAAGATCGGCGGTCACGTCCCGCTCCGCGACGGGGGTGATCGGATCGCGACGCCGCTGCGACTGCGTCAGACGACATTCCTCCTGGAAGGCACTGCCCTGCCCGCGCGTGGTTCGCGCCGGCGGGGATGTTGCGGAACCGGTCGCACCGGCGACCGTTCCCTCACTCTGGATGCAGGGAGTTCTCGACCTATGACTGACGAATCGACTACGCCGCGCCCGCGGGCCAAGGCGCTCGCGATGCGCAGCACGACCCGGCGCTCGACCGGCAAGACCGGCGGCCGCGGGACTGGCACCCGCGGCACTGGTACCCGCGGAACTGGTACTCGAGGCACTGGCACCCGCGGCACCCGGACCACCACTCGTACGACGCGTGCCGCCACGGCCAAGGCACCGCGCAAGACCGCCGCCAAGACCGGTGCACGCAAGACCGCCACGACACGCACGCCGCGCACCGGCACGCGGACGACGCGCGCCACCAAGGCGGCCGGGACGCGCAAGACCGCGACGACGCGCAAGACGGCCACGACGCGCAAGGCGGCCACGACCCGCACGGCTCGCGGCACGGCGAAGAAGACGGCGACGGGCCGGACGGCGCGCACCGCGCGGACCACCCGGACGACGACCGCGCGCGGCACGGCGCGCAAGACGACCGCGACGCGCAAGACTGCCGCGCGCGGCACCGCGACGCGCGCTGCCCGTGGCACCGCGACGCGCAAGACGGCCGCGCGCGGCACCCGCAAGACCGCGGTGAAGGCGACTCGCACCCCGCGTACTCCGCGCACCCCGCGCGCGACCAAGGCCGCCGGCACGCGGGCGACCGCGGCCAAGAAGCTCGGCACCACGACGCGGACCCCGCGCGCCCGTCGCGGTCGTGCGGCCGGCACCGGAATGATGGAGAGCCACGAGGACACCACCACCATGACTCCGTCCTCGGACACCGACTCCTCCGACATGTCCGACGAGCTGCACTAGGCCTGACTCGAGGCCGGCGCGCCGCAGGGGAGCCGTTGCATCCCTTGTGGCGTGCTGGTGCGTTGACACTGCGGCGCGCGCCGTGAGCGCGGCTGGCGCAGCCGTGGCGCAGTATCGTGCTCTTTAGGTGGGCAGGGGCGACGGGCGCGGTCAGCCGAAGGTCGCCAGAAGGTCCTCGACCTGCGCCGCCGTCAGGATACGCGGCGCGTGGCCGCGCAGCAGCAGGAACAGCTTCGCCGCTTCCTCCAGCTCCTCGGCGGCATAGATCGCGTCGACAAGCCCGCGCCCGGCGATGACCGGGCCGTGATTGGCGAGCAGCACCGCGCGTGCGCCCAGCGCCGCATCGTGGATCGCCGGCTCCATCGCCGGATCACCCGGTCGGAAATACGGCACGACCGGCATGCTGCGCCCGATCCGCATCACGAAATAGGGCGTGAGCGGCGGGATCGGGTTGGTCGGATCGACATCCGGCAGGCAGGCAACCGCGGTTGCCATGGTGGAATGCAGGTGCACGACCGCGCCCGCGTCCGGCCGCGCCGTGTAGAAGGCGCGGTGCATGAACACTTCCTTCGACGGCCGGTCGCCGCCGACTTGCCGGAACGAAGCATCCAGCCGTGACAGGCGCTCCGGCGCGAGCCGGCCGAGCGAGGAATTGGTCGGCGTGATCAGATAGCCGTCCGCCAGGCGGACGCTGATATTGCCGGCACTGCCGACCGAGAAGCCGCGCCGGAACAGGCTCGCGGCCAGCTCCACCAGCAAGCCGCGAACCTCACCCTCGTCCATCGTTTCGCCCATCGCCGCGCGCTCCGTCATGCGGTCTCGAACGCCTTGAGGAAGAAGTCGCGCCCGCCGAAATTGCCGGATTTCAGCGCGAGACGCATCGGCGCGAACGCGGTCTCGGCCAGAGTCCACGGCACGCCCGGATCGATCTCGTCGCCGATGCGAAGCATTCGCACGCCGAGACGCGAGACGATGGCGCCAGCGGTCTCGCCGCCCGCCACCACCAGCCGGCGCACGCCGCGGTCCGCCAGCGCCGCGGCGATCGATGCCAGCGCGTCTTCGACGAGGGATCCTGCTTGCTCGCGGCCCAGCCGCGCCTGCAGCGCGGCGACGCGGTCGGGCGGGGCCGAGGCGGCGATGAGCAGCGGCGTGTCGCCCAGCCGCGTCTCAGCCCACGCCATCGCCTGTGCGGCGAGCGCATCGGAATCGGGTGCCTGCAGCGGATCGAGTTCCAGCACTGGCAGATGCGCGCGCGCCGCCGCGATCTGACCCAGCGTCGCGCGCGAACAGGAACCGGCGAGCACGGCGGCTGCACCGGACACGTCCGGTAGCCGCCCGGCATCGACGCTCGCGGCGAGCAGTCCGGCACGGCGAAAATTCTCCGGCAAACCCATCGCAACGCCGGAGCCGCCGGTGATCAAGGCGTGTCCCGCCGCGGCCTCGCCGATCGCTCGCAGATGCGCGTCGGTCAGCGCGTCGACGATGGCGTAGCGGCGACCCTGCTCCTTCAGGGCGGTCATGGCGGACCGGATCGCGGACGGACCCTGCTCCACGGTCGCGAACGGCACCAGGCCGACGGCACCCTCGCTCTGCCGTCCCAGCACGCGCACCAGGTTCGGATCGCGCATCGGCGTCAGCGGATGCTGCTCCATGCCGCTCTCGGACAGCAGGGCGGTGCCGACGAAGAGATGGCCCTGGTAGACGGTGCGCGCATTGGCGGGAAAGGCCGGACAGGCGAGCGCGAAGCCGCAATCCAGCGTCGCCACCAGCGCATCCGCGACCGGGCCGATATTGCCGGCATCGGTGCTGTCGAAGGTGGAGCAGTACTTGAAGAACACCTGACGGCAGCCGTGTGCCCGCAGCCAGTCGAGCGCCGCCCGGCTCTCTGCCACCGCCTGCGCTACCGGCGCGGTGCGCGACTTCAGCGCGACCACGATCGCATCCGCTTCCGGCGCCGGATCCGCCTCGGGCGGCACACCGATCATCTGCACCACCCGCATGCCGTTGCGTACCAGCATGGAGGCGAGGTCGGTCGCTCCGGTGAAATCGTCGGCAATGCAGCCGAGCAGCAGGGGCATCAGGGTCGGCTCCGCGCAATCGGCATGGCGTGACTGAGCGGAATGTCGCGACGGCTGCCGCGAATGGCAAGTCACCACGACGGGTGCACGGTGGCCGGCGCTTCGACGCCTCGCTCAGGCCAGGGCACGCGCAAACGCCTCCGCCTGTGCCGACCAGTCCGGCAAGCGCTGGCCGGCCTTCCACGCCGCATCGGCCATTTGCCGGCGCAGCCGCACGTCGAAGATCATACGGCGCAGCGCTTTGGAGAGCTGCGCGTCGGGATCGTCGACCGGACAGACGGCGCCGGCCTCCGCCGGCACCAGCGCGGCCGCAGCACCGCCCTCCGTCACCGCAACCGGCAGACCACGCCGTAGCGCTTCGGCCACAGCCACGCCGTAGCCCTCCCAGCGCGTGGCCAGCGCGAACAGATCCGCCGCCCGCCAGAGTGACGAGAGCGCCGCGTCATCTGCCGCTGCGACGAAAGTGACGCGCCCGGCGAGGTCGGGTTCCTGCGCCAGGGCGCGCAGCGTCGCCGCATGCACCGGATCGCGCCGATCGTCACCGACGACCGTCAGGCGCCAGTCGAGATCGGGAAGGTGCGACAGGGCATGCAGCAGCACGTCGTGGCCCTTGCGCGGTATCAATGCGCCGACCGAGAGGATTTGGCAGGCGGGCCCGCCGGAGCCTTCGCTGCGTGGCGCTGCGTCGGTGCCGGGAGGCACCACCACGATGCGCGCCGGTTCGACGCCGAACTCGGCTACCAGCCGCTCCGCGGTCGCCGCGTTGGTGGCGATCAGCCGCCGCAGCATCGCGAACAGCGAGCGCAGCGCAGCACGGTCGGCTTCGTCGCGCCCGGGTTCGATCGCGGTCGGGTGGTGGATCAGTCCGACAGCGCCACGCGCAGCCAGTGTCGCAGCGAATGGCGCGACACGCGGCAGCACCATGCCGTCGATCACGAGCGTCACATCCGACGGCAGGTCCGCGAACGCGTCGGAGGCGAGCGTCACGTCATCGACCCGGTGGCCGGCAGCGCGCAGCGCCGCGGCGAGGCGGCGGTCGTAGACATCACCTCGGGAGAGCCCGTCGCCGCCGGCCGGCGCGATCAGCGCGATGTGCATCGCCGCGCGATATCACGGCCGGTCGGTGTCGGCCATGGCCGGGGAAGGTCGGGGCTTCGCCCCGAACCCCAGCAGAGGGCTCTGCTCTCTGCACTCCCGCCAAAGGGCAGTCGCCCTTTGGAAACCCGCTACCTGGGTCGGAGACAGAGGGGGGCGCGACGAGGACTGCCCCGATGCTGCGGTGACGCCCCCCTCTGCCTCCGACCCAAAGGAATGGATGTCCAGAAGGCGACTGCCTTCTGGCGGGGATGCAAGGGGCAGAGCCCCTTGCCGGGTCCGGGGCGGAGCCCTGGCCTTCCCTCCGTCGTCGCGACCGACTCAGGCGCGGGCGGAGAGGGCGAGCGGCGCGGCGCGGCGATCGGCCGCCAGCGTGCCGCGCGCGCCATAGCGCGGCGCCTGCGCCTGGCTGCGCGCCGCCCGCGCCACGGTTTCGATAACCCGCCCCTGCACCAGCATTGCGCGTTCCAGGAGGCGCCGGTTCTCCGTCGCCGCACGCTGCAGGCGATGCGCCACGGCGCGGGCGACGTCCGGCGATGCGGCAGCGGTGGCCGCCGCTTCCTGCAGCGCGACGAAGCGGGCGGTCGCCGCGGTCTTTTCCGGCAGCAGCGCGGTCGCGCGCGGCAGGTCGAGTGCCTCCAGTGCCGCGTTCTCCCGCTGCAGCGTATCGGCCAGCGCGACCGCGGCCTCGATCAGCGTCCGGTTCATGGGCGCCTCCGCGCCGCCGTCGGCATGCGCATCGCGCTGCGCCGCGGAGGAGCGGTGCCGGCTCCCTGCGCCGCCTCCTGCATGCGCAGCATTTCGGTCATGATCGGGCGCGCCAGACCAAGTCCGCCGGCCTGGGCGATCTTTTTGGCGATTTCCTGCACCAGCATCGGCTTCCAGGTCTGCTCCGCCTCGCCGCCGCCAAACTGCGTCTTCGAGAGGTCGACCGTGTCGAAGATCGGCTCCAGCATCTCGCCCAGCGCCATCGCCTCGAATTGCTGTGCGGCGGCGCGTGCATGAGCGATCTGGGCGGGTGACAGGCCGGCGCCGAGCGGCGCGTCGGCCGGCAGGATCGTCGCCATCAGCGTACCTCCAGATCGGCCTGCAGCGCGCCGGCGGCCTTGATCGTCTGCAGGATGGTAATGAGGTCGCGCGGCCCGACACCGAGCGCATTCAGGCTGGCCACCAGGTCGCGCAGCGTCACGCCGGCCTGCAGGATGCCGAGCTTGCGGTTGCTCTGATCGTCGACCTGGATGTTGGTGCGCGGGACCGTCGTGGTGCGGCCGTTGGAGAGTGGGCCGGGCTGGCTGACCTGCGGGTTCTCGGTGACGCGGATGGTGAGGTTGCCCTGGGCGATCGCGACCGTGCTGATGCGCACGTCCGCGCCCATCACCACCGTGCCGCTCGCCTCGTCGATCACGACCACGGCGGCGCTGTCGGGCTCGACGCGCAGCTCCTCGATCCGCGCCAGACTCGCGATCACGTCGCGGCCGGAGAGGTCGAGCGCCACCGTGCGCGGGTCCAGCGCGCGGGCGATATCGGCACCGAAGCTGCGGTTGATCGCGAACTGGATGCGCCGCGCCGTCTCCAGATCGGGATTGCGCAGCCCGAGATGCAGATGCGTGTGGCTGCCGAGCTCGTACGGCAGCTCCCGTTCGACGATCGCGCCGTTCGCGATCTTGCCGGAGGTCGGGATGTTGCGCGTGACCGAGGCGCCGGCGCCACGGGCGGCGATGGCGCCGGTGGTGAGGGCTCCCTGTGCCACGCCGTAGACCTCGCCATCGGCGCCGAGCAGCGGCGTCACCAGCAGCGTGCCGCCGGTCAGGTTGGTGGCGTCGCCGATCGCCGAGATCGCCACGTCGAACCGGCTGCCGCTGTGCGCGAAGGGCGGCAGGTTGGCGGTGACCATCACCGCGGCGACGTTCTTGGTTTTGAGATTGGCGGCCTGGTCGCGGGTATTGACCCCGAGCCGCTCGAGCATGCCGATCAGCGATTCCCGGGTGAAGACCGAGTTGTCCAGCTTGTCGCCGGTGCCGTTCAGTCCGACCACCAGCCCGTAGCCGACGAGCTGGTTGTCGCGCACGCCCTCGACATCGACGATGTCCTTGATCCGGACCTGCGCGATGGCGGGGACAACGCCGGCGAGGAGGGTGGCGGCGGCGAGCAGCGCGGCTGCGAGAAATTGACGGCGTGGGCGATGGGTCACGGGCGTGGTTTCCGGATCGTAAAGCTTTCGGCCCCAGTCTGGGCTTGCCGACCGTGTCGCAAGCGGCGTGCCAGCGCCGGGACCCGGATCGCCGGCGGTGGCGGGATCGGGCGGGCGCAACGGTGGCGCGGAACTGCCTGGTGGCGCGGCAGGAACTGCCGGGGGTCGGGTGAGGTGGGTCGAAAGGAACCGCGCGTATGCTGATGGTCTCAGGATTGGCGCCGGCGGCGGCGCCATCGCGCACGGCGCGGCGGCCCGGTATCGGCGGCTTCTCGGTTGCGCTGGACGCGCCGCCGGAGGGTTCGCCGGTTGCCGGTCCGGCGGCCATGGCCCTCGACACGCTGCTGACGCTGCAGCAGGACGATGCGGCGTCGAGCCGCGACGGCCGGGCGCGCCGGCACGGTCAGTCGCTGCTCGAGGAACTCGCGGCGCTGCAACGCGCGCTGTTGGAGGGTGGCGCGGATGCGGGGGGGCTGGAGCGCCTGGCGGCGCTGACCGCTTCGGTGCCCGATGCCGCCGACCCGCGGCTGCGCGCGGTGATGCAGGCCGTGGTGTTGCGCGCGCGCGTGGAACTGGCCCGCCGGGCGCCGCGCTGAGCCGCGACGTGCCGGCCCTCCGCGCGACGCCGGGCGGCATGAGCAACGCCACTGTGGCCGGTACGACACTCCTGTTGCGCTCTTGGCGCGGCAGCCGCCGGCCGCTATAAGCCGCCGCAAATTCGCCTCTGGCGCGCAGCACGCGGGCGGGGGTCCAGATTCCGGAGGTCCGACTCCCATGCTGCTGACGCTTCCCCCGGATTATCGTCCGTCGGAGGACGAGGAGTTCATGAACCCGCTGCAGGTCGAGTATTTCCGCCAGAAGCTGCTGCGCTGGCGGGGCGACCTGCTGCGCGAAGCCGACGGCACGCTGGCCAGCCTGTCGGAAGGCGGCATCCACGAGGCCGACATCACCGACCGCGCCAGCGTCGAGACCGACCGCGCGCTGGAACTCCGCACCCGCGACCGGGCGCGCAAGCTGATCGCCAAGATCGACCTCGCCCTCGGCCGCATCGAGGCCGGCACCTATGGCTATTGCGAGGAGACGGCCGAGCCGATCGGCCTGAAGCGGCTGGAGGCGCGGCCGATCGCGACGCTCTCGATCGAGGCGCAGGAGCGGCACGAGCGGATGGAGCGGGTGCGCCGCGACGACTGATTGCCGGCTTGGCCGGGCCGCCGGCCGCATTGCACGTACCTATACAATAGTGTGAGCGGTGGCCGCCGATGCCGGCGACGGGCCGGTGGCGCGGTGTACCCGGCGGCAATTCCTGCCGGACGACCCCCAGGCCAGCCTTGCCCTTTTTGGTCGCGATTCAAGGCTTTGGAGATCCGGTCTCCGATGGCCGGCGCTCGTCGCCCGGCGCCGCCGGGCGTCCCTCCGGGCCCCTGCGCGTGGCCGGGACAGGGCGCTCCCGAGGGCAGGCCCTCGTTGGCCATCCGAAAATGATACAATCCAGCAACATTACGTGCTAGGGTCCGCGCCCTCAATGGAGGGGAAGCGCCATGCACGAGATCATCGACGTGCCGAGTTCGGTCGAGGCCGTTGCCAGCCAGCTGGCCGCCGGCGGCGTCAAGACGGTGATCCGCTACTACAATCACGAGAACAGCCAGCGGCTGCCGAGCAAGTGCCTGACGGTAAGCGAGCTGCGGGCGCTGCACGCGGCGGGACTGTCGGTCGCGGCGGTGTTCGAGCAGCGTGCTGGTGCCGGCGGCATCATCGCCGATCTGACTGCGGCGAGCGGTGATGCCGATGCGCGTCGCGCTCTGGCGCTGGCGTCGGAGCTGAGCCAGCCGGCGGGCTCGGCCATCTATTTCGCGGTTGACTGGGATTTCGTCGAGCGCGCCGAGCTGGACAGCATCGCGGCCTATTTCACCGCCGCGCGCTCTGCGATCGGCGGCCGACACGCGATCGGCGTCTACGGCTCCGGCATGGTGGGGCGGCGGCTGAAGGGAGCCGGGCTGGTCGATCACATATGGCTCGCCGGCTCGATGGGGTGGTCCGGCACCCGCAGCGTCCTCGCGGATGGAAGCTGGACGCTGTTTCAGCAGCAGCTCGACCTGCATTCGCCGATCGGCGGATTCGGCTACGACGGCAACACCGTCAACCCGGCGTTCACCGGGTTCGGCCAGTTCGGCCCGGACGGCCCGCTCGAAACGCCGGCCGGCGTCGCCACCGCCGCACTGTACCGCGTCATCGCACGGTCCGGACTGCATCTGCGGGCGGGCCCTGGCGACGGCTTTCCCGTCCTGGACACGCTCCCGCCCGATACGATCGTACGCGGCCTCGGCCGGGAGGGCGCCTGGATCAAGACCGATGTTCAGGGCGACGGGCAGGCCGACGGCTTCATGTTCGAGACCTTCCTGCAACTGGTTTCCGGCGGGCTTCCGCTGCCGCTGCCGGCGGGGACCCAGGCAGCGGCGCGTGAGCCGATCGATGTCGCGCGCGATGAGCTGGCCCTCGACGTGCGCGAAGTGCCGGGCGCGGGGAACAATCCGCGCATCGTCATGTACCATGCCACGACCAGGGGCGGTGCCGCGCCCGACTCAACGCCTTGGTGTTCCTCCTTCGTCAATTACTGTGTCGAGCAGGCGGGGCTGCACGGCACCGACAGCAAGGCCGCGCTGTCCTGGCACGAGCAGGGCTGGGGACAGGAGGTGACCGCGGCACCCGCGCCGGGCGACATTGCGGTGTTCCGGCGCTCCGGCGCGAGCGGTTCGGGCGGGCATGTCGGCTTCTTTGTCGGCGACGCCGGCGACTCCGTCCGGGTGCTCGGCGGCAACCAGGGCAACCGCGTCAGCATCGCGCCGTTTCCGCGCGACGGGGTCGTCGATGGCACCCGCTACACGCTGCTGTCGGTCCGTCGCGGCTAGCCCGATGCGATCCCCGACACAGGCCCCGACACACGCCCTAACACGGGCCCCGCTGGTCGCTTGCATCCGCGCGCTTGCGGGGCTGGCGGTGCTGGCCGCGGGCTGCAGCGTGCAGCTCGTGCCGCCCTATGATGCACAGATCGCGGAGGAGGCTTCGAGCCTGCAGAAGGATTTCTACGTCTTCGTCGGCACCATGCAGACCGAGGCGGCGACGCCGGCCGGCTACTACGGCGAGCACGTGAAGGACTACGTGGAATTCGAGGCGCGGCTTGCCGCTCTGCGGTCCGCCGCAGAGGGTCAGCCCGGCGGGGTGCCATGCCCGCTCGGGGCAAACCAGACAGCGGGCCTCGCCCCGGCGGTCCGGCAGCAATTGCAGGGCGGGTCGGCCACCTGCATTGCCGTCCTCGCACAGATCGCCGAGCGGCAGATGGAACGCTTGCGTCAGGCGCATGAAATCGCCTGCAAGCCGCTCGGCGCGGGCAGCCTGGGTCGGCCGGACCCGCAATGCCAGGCGCTGTTCGGCGATCCGCCGCTCTATCGCACGATCAGCGGGCAGCCCAGCTCGGCACCGCTGGTGACCGCCGTGTCGATCAGCCTGAACGAGCTCGCGCAGGCGGAGCGAAGCCTGAAACCTGCGTCCGGATCGTAACGGGAGGCCGCGCCATGTCAGACGTCCAGAGTGTTGCCGCCGACATCCTGAAAGTGCTCGAGCCGCAAGCACGCTCCTCCTTCGCGGGGCTGGTGCGTGACGTCGAGACGCACGTGCTGCCGTCGATGGCGATGATCGCGCAGAGCCTGGCGACCGTCGGTGCTCAGCGCGTCGCGGGCACGATCAGCGAGGAGCTCGCCAGTCTCGAGATCGACGGGCTGCGCGATGCCGCGGCGAGTGTCATCGTGGGATTTGCCAACACGACCTTGCAGCAAGTGCAGGCCGTGCTGAACGCGGTGCTGGCGGCGGTCGCGGCGTCCGTCAACCGGCTCGTCGGCATCGCTCTGCTGCCGTAGCGCCGTTTCACGCGTCGGCCGGGCGCCAGCGGGAGGCTGCGGCGATCCGGCTCGCGGCCAGCGCGGACTGATGCCGACTGCCGGCCCCGGTCGGATCCGGCCGGGACGCGGCGGCGGCGATGCGGCGGACGGCGCCGCGCCGCCCTTCTGGCGGCGCGTCGGGACGCGGCCGTCCCTTCCGTCAGAAGGGCAGCAGGATGTCCATCACCTGCTGGCCCCAGCGCGGCGTCTGCTTGTCGACGAGCTGGCCGCGCCCGCCATAGGAGATCCGCGCCTCTGCCATGCGGTCGTCCGTCACCGTGTTGTCGCTGGCGATGTCCTGCGGCCGCACGACGCCGGTCACCTTCAATACCCGCAGCTCGCTGTTCACCCGCAGCTCCTGCGAGGCCGAGACGACGAGATTGCCGTTCGGCAGCACCTGGGTCACCACCCCGGCGAGGCGCAACTGCACCGTCTCGTCGCGCTGGATCTTGCCGGTGCCGGTCGAGGTGCCGGTGCTGTTGGTGTTGACCAGCTGCGCCGGGTTGACGGCGCGGCCGAGCATGCGCGGGATCGCCGCCTCGAAGCCGAACATGTTGGTCATGCCCATGCCCTCGTTGCCGGTGCGCCCCTGGGTGGTGTTGTCATCCAGCTTGGCGAGGTCGGAGGTGTTGACCACGACGGTCAGGATGTCGCCGACCTGTGCCGCGCGCTGATCCTTGAAGAAGGCGCGGCTGCCGGCGCGCCAGAGGCTGTTCTCGTCCGGCGGCGCCTCCTCCGGACGCGGCATCGGCATGCTGACCGGGCGCCAGTTCGGGTCGGTCGTCGGATTGGCCGTCGGCGTCATCGCCGGCGGCCGTCCCACTTCCGACAGCCGGGTCAGGGCACCGCAGCCGGTGAGCAGCAGCGGCGCGAGCAGGAGCAGCGAGGCGGCGGGCTTCATGGCAAGCTCTCCGAGTCAAGGCGTGGCAGGGGCGCGGCGGCGAACAGGCGGGCGTCGCCGCGCGCCGGAATGAGGGGCGTGCTCCCGGGCAGCACCCGCGCCCGGCTCTCGCCGACCACCTGTGCCTCCAGCACGGCGCGTGAGACCGGATTGAGGACGCGGATGCGCTCGCCGAGCGCGCCGGAATCGAGGGCCTGGCCCTGCCCGGTCAGCGTCAGTCCGGGCTCGTCCAAGGTCAGGAGCACCTCCGCGCCGCGGCGGATCAGCGGCGGTCGCACGAGATTGGCGGCCAGCAGCGGCTCGCCGGCCATCACCGGATGCCGCACCGCCATGCCGACGGCATCTGCGGGCTGGCGCACCGGCGGGCCTGCGAGGTGCGGGCGGCGGATGCGCTGCATCTGCAGATCCTCCGGGCCGATCACGTCGCCCGGCAGCAGCCGGCGGGAAGCGACCGGCAACTCCACCATTTCCTCGACCCGGCCGGAAACGCGGCTCTGCACCGGCGGCATGTCATTGCTCACGATCGAGAGCAGGGCGGTGAAGCGGCCGCTGTCCGCGTCATAGTCGAGCTGGCTTATCTCCGGGTCGGCCTTGGCGTCCGGCGACACCATCGGTGCGGTCCAGTCCGGCAGGGTGATCTCCGCATCGGCGGAAACACCCGAGGCATCGAGGGCGCGGCGCAGCGCGGCGAGCACGGCGTCGCGCGACAGTGGCTTGCCGACCCGCTCGATCACCGCGCGCTCGGCGCCGGAGACCGGCTGCCAGTCGACGCCGAATTCCGTCGCGATCGCCGCCGCCTGCGGCGCCTCCACGGTGATTTGCCCGCCCGGGGCCGGGCCCGGACCGAGCACGGGATCCGAGTCGGGCGGGACGTCGGTGAACAGGTCGGAGAGCCGCACCTCTGCGCCGGTGATCGCGCGATAGGCGCGAAGCTGCGCCGCGAGCGCCGGGGCAGCGCTGGTGAACAACGTGCTGCCGAGCAGCAGCGCCATCAGTCCGTGTCGCATCAGGCTGCGCATCATCGCCTCACCGCAGATTCGTCAGGGTCGACATCATCTCGTCGGCGGTCGTGATCACCCGACTGTTCATCTCGTAGGCACGCTGCGCGGTGATCAGATTGGTGATCTCGCTGACGATGTTGACGTTCGAGGTTTCGACGAAGCCCTGCTCGACGCTGCCGAAGCCCGGCGAACCCGGTGTGCCGGTGACCGGCGCGCCGGAGGCGGCGGTCTGCAGCAGCAGGTTGCTGCCCTGCGATTCCAGCCCGGCGTCGTTGGGGAACACCGCCATCTGAACCTGGCCGACGACCTGCGGCGCGGTCTGCCCGGCGAGCGTCACCTGCACCTCGCCGGTCGCGTCGATCGTCACACTCTGCGCATTGCTCGGGATGGTGATGCCGGGGACGACGGGATAGCCGTCCGCGGTCACGATCACGCCCTCGGGCGAGAGGCTGAACGTGCCGTCGCGGGTGTAGGCGGTGTCGCCCGAGGGCAGCGTCACCTGGAAGTAGCCGTTGCCCTGGATCGCGAGATCGAGGCTGTTGCTGGTCTGCTGCAGGTTGCCCTGCTCGTTGATGCTGTAGATCGCCGCGGTCTTGACGCCGAGCCCGACCTGCGCGCCGGACGGCACGATGGTGCCGGTGTCGGAGCTGTTGGAGCCGACGCGGCGCAGGTTCTGGTAGATCAGATCCTGGAACTCCGCCCGCCGGCGCTTGAAGCCGGTGGTCGTCATGTTGGCGATGTTGTTGGAGATGACTTCGACATTGGTCTGCTGCGCCTGCATGCCGGTGCCGGCGATATCGAGAGCACGCATCGTTCGTCTCCTCAGGACTGCTGCTGCGTGATCTTGTCGATCGCGTTCTGCTGGCGGTCCGATTCCGCCTGCACGAACTGGGTGACGAACTGGAACTGCCGGAGCTCGTTCATCATCTTGGTCGTCTCGAGGATCGGCTCGACATTGCTCTCCTCGAGCGCGCCCTGGGTGATGCGGGGTGCCGCGACCGGCGACGTGTTGACATCGGCGCGGTAGAGCAGGCCGCCCTCGGCGGTCATGCGGTTGGGATCGTTCGGTGCGACGATGCCGATCTTGGCGATCTGGCCGTTGACGCTGCTGATCGTGCCGTCGCCCGCCACATGGATGCCGACATCGGTGGGCGCGAGCTTGATCGGCTGGCCGTTGGTGTCGAGCAGCGCGTCGCCATCGAGATCGCGCACCGTCCCGTCGGCGCTGGGCGAGAACCGCCCGGCCCGGGTCAGCCGCGGCCCGCGCGGCGTCTGCACGGTGAACCAGCCATTGCCGCCGATCGCGAGATCGAACGGGTTGCCGGTGTGCTGCAACGCGCCCTGCTCGTGATCGCGGTAGGTGGCGCGGTCCTGGGTGAAGGTCAGGGTGCGGCCGCCCGGAGGGGTCTTGGAACCCGCCTGCCGATCCAGCCAGTCGCTGAACAGGACGCGCTCCGCCTTGAAGCCGGGCGTGCTGGCATTGGCGAGGTTCATCGCGGTGACGTCCATCTCCCGGCCCTGAGCGACCAGGCGGGAGAGGGCGATGTAGGTGGCGAGTTCCATGTCTGGGGCGGTCCGGCCGGTGATGCTGCCGCGCCTGCCGCAAGAGGCGTGCCAGCGTGGCGGTGCGATCGCAACGGGCGATTCCGCGGCGCGGCACGGTCCGGCGGCGCCGACCGGGCAGATCCTGCCCGGCACGGATCGTCCTCCTGGCTCGGGACGGCGCAGGCTGACCCAGCCGGGCGACCAGCTCCGGCAATCCGTCCAGACCACCCGCCAAGGCAACCCGCTCGGGCAATCCGCTCAGACAATCCCCGGGGCAAGGCTTCGTTAACCGCCACAAGCCAGCATGCGGCCGGGTCGGTGCGGGCGCGGCAGGCGGGGCCTGGGCGCCGTACCGGCGGCGAAGCGAGGTGGGCGATGGCGGCGGCGGACAAAACGACGCCGAAAGCGGAGGGCGAGCCGGCCAAGCGTGGCGGCCGCAAGCGCATGCTGCTGCTTGCCTTGCCGCTGCTGCTGGCCGGGATCGGCGCCGGCCTCTGGTTCAGCGGCATTCTGCCGAGGATGCTCGGAAAGCATCCGGCCGCGGCGCACGCCGCCAAGGCGGTGGCGGCGGCCGTGGAAAAGCCGGCGGTCTATGTCGACCTGCCCGACATCATCGCCAATCTCAACACGCCGCCGCGCAATCCCTCGTTCGTCAAGCTCTCGGCCAAGCTGGAAGTCGAGGGGGCGAAGGACAAGGAACTCGTGCTCAAGGCGATGCCGCGCATCCAGGACCTGTTCACCACCTATCTGCGCGACATGCGCCCGCAAGAGCTGCGCGGCTCGATGGGCACCTACCGGCTGCGGGAGGAGCTGATCAACCGGGCCAGCATCGCCGCGGCGCCTGCCCGCATCCTCGACGTGCTGTTCACGCAGATGATCGTGCAGTGAGCGACGATCCGAACGAGGCGCTGGCCGCCGCCTGGGGCGCGGAGGCGGGCGACGACGAGGACGCGGCCACGACCGACGACGCGGCCGGGGAAGGCGAGGGCGGGCAGACCGCCCGGGTCCTGAACCAGGCCGAGATCGACAGCCTGCTCGGCTTCGATGACGGGCCGGGCGGCGGCGACAACCGCACCGGCATGCAGCGGATCATCAGCTCCGGCCTGGTGTCCTATGAACGCCTGCCGATGCTGGAGATCGTGTTCGACCGGCTGGTGCGCATCATGTCGACCAGCCTGCGCAACTTCACCAGCGACAATGTCGAAGTCAGCATCGACAACATCCTGAGCCTGCGCTTCGGCGACTACCTCAACTCCATCCCGCTGCCGGCGATGCTGGCGGTGTTCAAGGCGGAGGAGTGGGACAATTACGGGCTGATGGTGGTCGATTCGGCGATGATCTACTCCATCGTCGACGTCCTGCTCGGCGGCCGGCGCGGCACCGCGGCGATGCGCATCGAGGGCCGGCCCTACACCACGATCGAGCGCACGCTGGTCGAGCGGCTGATCCATGTCGTGCTGACCGATCTGGCGCAGAGCTTCGACCCGCTCTGCCCGGTCACGTTCCGCTTCGAGCGGCTCGAGGTCAACCCGCGCTTCGCGACGATTTCACGTCTGTCGAACGCCGCCGTCCTGGCCCGGCTCAGGATCGACATGGAGGATCGCGGCGGCCGGCTGGAACTGCTGCTGCCCTACGCGACGCTGGAGCCGGTGCGCGAGCTGCTGCTGCAGCAGTTCATGGGCGAGAAGTTCGGTCGCGACTCGATCTGGGAGACGCATCTCGCCGAGGAGCTCTGGAACACCGAGGTCGATCTCGACGTGGTGCTCGATGAGCAGGTGATGCGGCTGTCCGACGTCATGTCGCTCGTCCCGGGCGACCGCATCGTGCTGGGCACCACGCCGGACGCGCCGGTGCAGCTTCGCTGCGGCGCCGTGCCGCTGTTCGAGGGCCGGGTCGGCCGGCGCAAGAACCGGATGGCGGTGCGCATCGAACGCGAGCTGCAGCGGCCGGCCGGCGAGCCGCGCTGACACTTCCCTAACCCATTGGCCGCAGGATGTCCCCATGGAATGGACGCTGGAGATCGTGCTGATCGGGCTGCTGGCGGTGACGCTGTTCCACGCCGTGCGGCTGGAACGGGCGCTCGGCGTGCTGAAGCGCGATCGCTCGGCGTTGCAGGATCTGGTTGCCGGGTTCAATGGCGCGACGCGCCAGGCGGAGGCGGGCGTCGAGCGCCTGCGCGCCGCGGCCGATGGCGCCGGGCGGCAGATCGCCCGGCAGGTCGAGCTTGGCACCGGCCTCAAGGATGATCTGCTGTTCCTGATCGAACGCGGCGAGAAGCTCGCCGACCGCATGGACCAGCTGGTACGCGCCGCGCGGTTTCTGCCGGAGCCGCACCCGTCGCTGTCCGAGTTCCGGCGCGGCTTCGAGGCGGAAGCACCTGCCGGCCTGGGATCGGCGGAACGGGCGCGCCGTCCGGCCACCGAACCGGAGGTGCCGCGGCCCCGCAGCCAGGCGGAGCGCGACCTGATGAACGCCCTCAGGATGGCGCGCTGAAATGCCGCCACTGCGCATTCCCCCGCCACGGGCGCTGCCGCTCACGATCCTCGCCCTGACCGCACTGCTCGGCGTCAAGTCGGTCGCACTGGTGCGCGCCGCCACGTCGAGCGGCATGCACCCGGGAAACGTTCAGGCCTCCGTGCTGGATACGGCGCGGGCTGCCGAGGCGGTGGCCCACCCGGCGCCGCATCCGGATCCCGCAATCCATCTCGCCGCGGCGTCGACGCCGGCGGCGCCTGCGGCCGCCAAACCGGGTTCCGTCAAGTGCAGCGAAACCAGGCCGCCCAATGCCGATGCCGGCGCGGCAGAACCGCCGGTCACGGATTCCGAGCGGGCGCTGCTCCAGGATCTGCGTCGCCGCCGTTCCGAGCTCGACGCGAGGGAGCGGGCGATCTCGACGCGGGAGGCGGTACTGTCGGCGGCCGAGAAGAAGCTTTCCTCGCGGGTGCAGGAGCTCACCGCGCTGCAGCAGCGGCTCGAGGCGCTCAACGCCGCGCGCAAGCAGCGGGAAGAAGAGAACTGGGTCGGCCTGGTCAAGACCTATGAGGACATGAAGCCGCGCGACGCGGCCGCGATCTTCAACGCGCTCGATCCGCACGTGCTGCTGCAGGTGCTGGATCGGATGAAGGATCGCAAGGCCGCGGCGGTGCTGGCGGCGATGGATCCCGAGCGCGCCCGCGTCATCACCGCCCAACTCGCGCAAATGCGCCTGCACGAAAACGCGCTGCCCCCGGCGCCTGCCGCTTCGGCTGGCGGCGGCTGACCCCTGCCACAACGAGGAGTGCCATGCCGATCGACAAGGCCATGAACGTGCTGATCGTCGACGATTACAAGACGATGCTGCGGATCATCCGAAATCTGCTGAAGCAGATCGAGTTCAACAATGTCGAGGAGGCGACCGACGGCGCGGAAGCGCTGTCCAAGCTGCGCGCGGGCAATTTCGGCCTGGTGATCAGCGACTGGAACATGGCGCCGATGACCGGCCTGCAACTGCTGCAGGAGGTGCGCAACGACGCCAAGCTGAAGAACCTGCCCTTCATCATGGTCACCGCCGAGAGCAAGACGGAGAACGTGGTCGCCGCCAAGCAGGCCGGGGTCTCCAACTACATCGTCAAGCCGTTCAACGCCGAGACGCTGAAGGACAAGATCGAGAAAGTACTCGGTCATGCCTGAAGCCGCCGATGCGCCCTGGTCGTCGACGGCATCGCGGACGGACCGGCGGCCGCCCGCGCCGATCCGTGGCGGCGTCGCCGACCATTGCGCAGGTCCCGACGATGTGCTGGCCGGGACGGCGACGGTCCTGCTGGCCGAGATCGAGAAGCTCGGCCGCCTGATCGCCAACGCCCGGGCGGAGATCGCGGCGCTCAGGGTGGAGGATATCACCCAGAGCCATATCCCGTCCGCGACCGACGAACTCGACGCCATCGTCAGCCACACCGCCGCCGCGACTGACGCGATCCTGTCGAGTTGCGAGACCCTGGACGGGCTTGGCGCGAGCCTGGCCGGCGATCCGGCGACGCTGCTCACCGATGCGACCACCCGGATCTACGAGGCCTGCAGCTTCCAGGACATCACCGGTCAGCGCATCTCCAAGGTCGTCGCGACGCTGAAGACGATCGACGCCAAGGTGGCCCAGATCGTGGCGACCTTCGGCCGGCCGCAACCCGGTTGCCCCGAGCCGTTTGACGCGGCTCCGCTCCACCCGGAGGCGGCGCTGCTGCACGGTCCGCAGCTTCCGGCCAATGCCATGGACCAGTCCGATATCGACCGCCTGCTGGCGAGTTTCGACTGATGCGCGTGACGCGACTGCTTCTCCGCACGGCCATGGGCGCGCTCGTCCTGGCGGCACTTCCAGCCGCGGCCCCTGACACGATCGCCATCCGCGTCGGCAATCATCCTGGATATGGCCGGATCGTGTTCGACCTGCCCGCCGGTGTCTCCCCGAGCGTGCATCGCGACGGCGACCACGTGCTCGTGCAGCTTCCCGGCGCCGGCGACGTCACGCAGCCGCGCTACCTGCCGAGCAATGTCGCCGCCATCACCGGCGGCACGGCGGAGGCCGAGATCGTCATCCGGCAAGGGGCCCGGCTGCACCAGATGCGCTTCGGGTCCCGCCTGGTCCTCGACGTGCTGAACGCCGAGCCGGCGCCAGCCCAGGACGCGGCGACCCGGCCAGCACCCGAGGCGGCGGCCCGCAAACCGCCGCCGCCAGTCGCCTCGCCGCCGGCAAATCCCACCGTGTCGGCCGGCAGCCCGGCCCGGCCGCCTGCGACCGTCCACCCGGCGGGGGATCGGAATGCCGCGTCGGTCGCAGCCAGCACGCATCTCCCGGCACCCGAACCGGGCGCGGCCCACGCACCGCCGGTCGCCACGCCGTCCAACCCGAGCGCCGCCGCACCGCCGCCTTCGTCCCGCACGGCCGACGCTCCGGCGCTGCCGAGCCCCACCGCAAAGTTGCCGGTCCCGCCCGCGACGCCGGGTCCGTCCGGGACCGCTGCCCCGGCCGCCGCAGCGCCGGTGCAGCCTGCCCCGGCGCTGCCTGCCCCGGCGCCAGCCCCGGCGCCGGCCGCTGCGCCAGCGGTGGAGGACATCGCCGCCACGCAGCTGCCCGATCCTGCCGCGATGTCGACACTCAGCTCGGTCGCAGTGCCGCTCGCGCATGCCGCAGGGCCGGGCAATGCCGCGATGTTGCTGCCGTTCGGCGCCACGACCGGCGCGGCGGCGTTTCAGCGCGACGGCATCGCGATCGCGGTGTTCGATGAGCGCCGCCCGCTCGACCTCTCCAGCCTGCGCACCGATCCGGTGTTCCGCGCGGCCGAGGTCCGGCTGCTGCCGCAGGGGACTATGCTGCGCGTGAAGCTGCCGCAAGGTGACGAGCTGCGCCTGCGCCACGCCCGGTTCGGCTGGGTCGTCACTGCGCAGCCGGATCCGCCGGCGCCGCGCTCCATTCCGCTGCGCCCGGAGGGCGATCATCTGCGCCTGCCGAGCGCCTTCGCGGCCAGCGTCATTACCGTGCTCGATCCGCAGACGGGGGAATCCCTCCTGGTCGGCACGACGTTGCGCGCCGACGGCGGGATGGCGGTGCGGCGGCGAAGCCCGGTTTTCACCCTGGCCGCCACCTGGCAGGGCGTGCTGGTGGAGCCGCTCTCCGACCGGATCATGCTGCGTGCCGACAAGCAGGGCTTCGTGCTGGCGGAGCAGGGCGGCGCCCTGGCGCTGTCGGCCCTGTCGGGCGCAGCCCAGTCGATGGCCGATGCGGCGACGCTCACGCGCAGCTTCGACCTGCCGAACCTGCCGATCGCCGCGCTGATGCACCGGCTTCAGGACGCGACGGACGCCGCAGCCACCGCGCCGCCGCAATCCCGCACCGCGCCACGCGAGCGGGTCGCCGAGACCATGATCGCCCTCGGCATGGGCGCGGAGGCGCAGGGCGTGCTGGCGCTGGCGGAGCAGCAGGATGCGCGCGCCGCTGCCGACCCGCGGATCCGGGCACTCTCCGCCGTCGCGGCCCTGGTTGCCGGTCGCGTGGCGGACAGCGCCGCGCTGGACGACCCGCACGTGCCGATGACCGACGAGATCGCACTCTGGCGCGCGGTGCGGGCGGCGATGCTGCACGAGGGTGCGCCGACGGCCGCACCGGTGTTTGCCTCGACGCTGAAGCTGATCCTGTCCTACCCCACGGCGCTGCGGTCGTGGCTGTTGCCGCTCGCTGCCGAGACCATGGCCGAGGGCGGCGAGGCCGCGGCGGCGCAGCGCCTGGTCGACAGCCGCCGCGATGATCCGACGCTGGCCTATGCACGCGGCCTGCTGCTCGCCGGCAAGGGTGACACCGATCAGGCGCTGACCGTGTTCGACGCGCTGGCAAAAAGTCGCGACCGACTTTTGTATGCCCGCGCCGCGGCGGAGGCGGTGGAGCTGCGCATCGCCGCGCATCGTCTGACGCCGGCGGCGGCGGCTGACGCGTTGGCGAAACAGTTCCTCGCCTGGCGCGGCGATGGGCGCGAACTCGACTTGCGCCTGCGCGTCGCCGCGCTGCGCACCGAGGCCGGGCAATACCGCCGCGCGCTGGCGCTGCTGCGCGAGACCGACGCGATCTGGCCGCAGGATCGCGCCGCGATCCGCGCCGCCGCCGCCAACACCTTCCGCGCGCTGATCAGCGACGGCCACGCGCAGAGCCTGCCGCCGCTTGAGCTGGTCTCGCTGGCGGCGGAGAACGCCGCGCTGCTGTCGGGGACGGATGCGGGGACGGCGCTCGCGCCGGTGCTCGCCGACAAGCTGATTGCGCTCGACCTGCCGGATCGTGCCGCGCCGGTCGTGCAGCAGCTGCTGGCTGGTGCGACCGGCACCGCGCGGGCGACGCTTGGCGCCCGGCTCGCCCGGCTGCGGCTCGAGCTCGATCAGCCGACGGCGGCGCTCGCGGCCCTCACCGGGTCGGAGGTGGACGGGTTGCCGCCCGCCCTGGTGGCTGAACGCGGCCTGTTGCAGGCGCGTGCACTGGCGGCGACCGGCGACACCGCGCGCGCAACGGCGCTGCTGGCGACACTCGACACCGATGCGGCCGACGATCTGCGCGCCCGCATGCTGTCCGAGGCGAAGGACTGGACCGGCGCCGAGGTGGCGCTGAAATCGCTCGTCGCCCGCAGCGTGCCGGCAGACGGCACGCTGACCCACGCGCAGCAGGAGGTGCTGCTTCGCCTCGCCACCGCGGCCTCCGCGGCACGCGACGCGCCGGAGCTGCAACAGTTGCGCGAGCAGGCAACGCCGCGGATGAGCGATCCGCATCTCGCCGACTTGTTCCGCCTGCTGGTGTCGCCGCCGATCGCCGGGCCCGCCGACCTGCCGCGGGTCGCGGCGGAGGTCGCGCTGGCACGGGCACTTCCCGCCGGGCTGCAGTCGATCGGCGGGCGCTGATCCGCCGCCGACCGGCCCGCGGCCGGCCGGCTTCCTGCCGGTCGCGCCGCGCCGCCTCGCTGCACCCCAGGGATGCGCGAATCTGCCGGGCGGGACGGCAAAATTGCTTGCAACCCACCCCCCTTGGCCCTATCTCCCGCGCCTTGGCCGAAGGGGGCAGGTCCGCCCTACAGGCCATCTGCTGGTTTGGGGGTACGTGATGAACGCACTTGCTCAACTGGGGATGGTCTCGGAGATCCCGAGCGAGAACCAGACGCCCGCCGCTCCCTTCGCGGAAGAGCGCAAGGACTATTTCGTCGAGAAAGACGGCGTGAAGTTCGCCGGCATGCATCTGCTGGTGGATCTCTGGGGGGCCAAAAACCTCGACGATCCGGTCGCGATCGATGCGGCGCTGCGTGAGGGCGCGCTCGCGTCCGGCGCCACGATCCTGCACGGGCATTTCCACCACTTCACGCCGAATGGCGGCGTGTCGGGCGTGCTGGTGCTGGCGGAGAGCCACATCTCCATCCACACCTGGCCCGAACGCGACTTCGCCGCGATCGACATCTTCATGTGCGGCGCCTGCGACCCGTACGAGGCGGTGCCGGCCATTCGCGCGGCGTTCCGCCCCGAGCGCGTCGTGCTCGACGAGCAGCGCCGCGGGCGGCTCTGAACCAGCCCGTCCCGGGCGACTTCGTCCGGGACGCAAGCTGGCTCGGGCGCGCCCGGCGGAACAGCGGCGCACGTCGTCACCGAAAGCTCTCTGGCGCGCGGCGGGTGGAACCTGCTTCGTGCCCGGCGCATGTCGTGGAGGATGCCATGGCAACGGATGCCTGGATCAACGAGACGCTCTACGCCGACTGGGGGCAGCGCTTCCGGGTGAAGCGCGAGCTCGCACGCGTGCAGAGCGAGTTCCAGGACATCGCCGTGTTCGAGAGCTTCACCCATGGCAGGGTGATGGTGCTTGACGGCGTCATCCAGATCACCGAGGGCGACGAGTTCGTCTATCAGGAGATGCTGGCGCATGTGCCGCTGCTGGCGCATGGCGCCGCCTCGCGCGTGCTGATCATCGGCGCCGGCGACGGCGGCGTGCTGCGGCGCGTGCTGCAGCATCGCACCGTGCAGCGCGCGGTGATGGTGGAGATCGACGGCGAGGTGATCCGGCTGGCGCGGGAGTTCCTGCCCGGCATTGCGGGCGACGCGTGGAACGATCCGCGCGCGCAGGTGATCGTCGGCGACGGCATCGACCATGTCCGCCAGGCGCCGGATGCGTCCTATGACGTCATCATCGTCGACAGCACCGATCCGATCGGCGTCGGCGAGGTGCTGTTCACCGACGAGTTCTACCGCAATTGCGCGCGCGTGCTCGGCGGCGACGGCATGATCGTCAACCAGTGCGGCGTGCCGTTCATGCAGGCCGAGGAGCTGCGCGATACCAGCCTGCGCCGTGCGGGTTTCTTCCCATATGTCGGCGCCTATGTTGCGGCAGTGCCGACTTACGTCGGCGGCTTCATGACGCTCGGCATCGCTGCCAAGCAGCCCGGTTTCGACAGGCATTCGCCGGCGCTGATCCGCGAACGCGCGGACGCGGCCGGCATTCTCGGCACGACCCAATACTGGACGCCGGAGATCCATTCCGGTGCCTTCAGCCTGCCGCCCTACATCGCTCGCCACCTCCCGAGCGCGGTGGCGGCGGATCGCTGAAGCTCGGCCGCCGCCGCCTCTCCGGTCCCGCTCGCGGCCGTCCGGCAACCGCCGGGCAGGCCAGGGGGAATGCCCCCGTCGGGACACGGCAGGCAGGCGGCGGCCGATCGGCGATCCTGTGGTCTGCACCGGGTCGCCCGCGCAAACGACACGCCTGGTAGGCGGCCGCCCGGATTGACGCGGCTATGGGGTGACGGCAGCGTCCGTGCCCCATCCGCGGGGAGCCATGCCGCCCGTCCTGTCCGTCGGTGCAATGCCGCGCTGCTCCGATCCGGTGAGCCGCGCCCGGTGAGCGCCGTCTCGCCCGCCGCTACCCGCCCTGTCCTCGCGCCGCGGCAGCGCGTCGACCTGCCGGCGGCGCTGCTGCTGGTGCTGCTCTGCGCCTGCTGGGGGCTGCAGCAGGTGACGGTCAAGCTCGCCGCCGATGGCGGGCTGCCGCCGGTGTTGCAGGCCGGACTTCGCTCGCTGATCGCGGTGCTCTGCCTTGGCGCCTGGCAGGCGGCAAGGGGGCGTCTGCGGACGCTGACCGTGCGCGACGGAACCTACCGGCTCGGAGCGCTGATCGCCGCCTGCTTCGCGCTGGAATTCGTGCTGATGTTCGTGGGGCTGACCCACACCAGCGCCTCGCGCGGGGTGGTGATTCTCTACACCACGCCGTTCTTCGTGGCGCTGGGCGGGCATTTCTGCGTGCCGGGCGAGCGCATCGGGCGCTGGCAGGTCGCCGGCCTGGTTTTGGCCTTCGGCGGGGTGGCGGTTGCGATGCTGCACCGCCCGGCGGGCGGCGGGGCGACGCTGCTCGGCGACGGGCTGGTGCTGGCCTCGGCGGTCGCCTGGGCCGCCACGACCTTGATCATCAAGGCGACGCGCCTGGCGCGCGTGCCGGCGGCGAAGGTGCTGTTCTACCAGCTCGCCGGCTCGGTACCGCTGCTGTTCGCGATTTCCGCGGCGATCGGCGAGTCCTGGGCGATCGGCCCTGCCACCCCGCTCGCGTGGCTCGCGCTTGCCTATCAGAGCCTGGTCGTTGCCTTCGCGACCTATCTTGCGTGGTTCTGGCTGATCACGCGCTATCCGGCGGGGCTGATCTCCGCCTTTACCTTTCTCACCCCGCTGTTCGGCATCCTGGCCGGCGCGGCGCTGCTGGGCGAGACGCTGTCCGCCTCGCTGCTGCTTGCCTTTGCCTGCGTCGCAATCGGGCTGCGCCTGGTCAATCGCCGTTCGCGCTGAGCGCGGGCAAGAAGCGGATGGCCGGCGCTGCCGGCCCGGCCCATCCTCGTGGCATGGAGCAGGAGCTGGAATCGCCACTCGCGACGCTTTCGGGGCGCGTCGCCGCGCTCGACTGGATGGGGATCGCCGCCGGTCTCGATGCGTTCGGCTGTGCCACCACGGGTCCGCTGCTGACCTCTGGTGAGTGCGCGGCAATCGTCGGTTTGTATGCTGAGGACGCGCTGTTCCGCACTCGCATCGTCATGGCACGGCACGGTTTCGGCAGCGGCGAGTACAAATATTTCGCGGCGCCGCTGCCTCCCTGGCTCACCGCGCTGCGAGGGGCCCTGTACGGGGCGCTGGCGCCGATCGCCAATCGCTGGTCGGAAGCCCTCGGAACGCCGGCCACCTACCCGCCCGGCCATGCGGACTACCTCGCCCGCTGTCATGCGGCCGGTCAGACGCGGCCGACGCCGCTGCTGCTGCGCTACGAGGCCGGCGATTACAACTGCCTGCATCAGGATCTCTACGGCGCGCTCGCGTTTCCGATCCAGGTTGCCTTCCTGCTGAGTGGTCCAGGCAAGGATTTCACCGGCGGCGAGTTCGTGTTGACCGAGCAGCGGCCGCGCCAGCAATCGCGTGCCGACGTTGTGCCACTCTGCCAGGGCGAAGGCGTGGTTTTCGCGGTGAGCCAGCGCCCTGTGCAGGGCCGACGCGGCGTGCATCGGGTGACGATGCGTCACGGTGTCAGCCGGCTGCGCGGCGGCATCCGGATGACACTCGGGGTCATTCTGCACGACGCGGCATAGCGCCCCGGGGCGCGTCCGTCGCGGGCTGCGCGAGAGAGCGCGCCGGTGTTGGAGATGCGGCGATCGCAACGCCGCCGACCAGGATGGCCCTGGTGCGCGGAACGGCGCGCCGCAAAACCGCCATTGCGCTCGACGGATGTTCCGATCGCAGTCGTGCACGGGATGCTCGATGCACGCAGCCTGCGCCTCGCGCGGCCATCGCCGACGAGACCGCGGGAGCCCGACGTCGCGCACGCCGCGGGGGGCCCTCGCTGCGTCTGTCACGGGCAACATGCTCGCTTGCTGGCACAAGCTGCCGCATCGATTGGCAGTCTCGCCGGATGACTGCCAGAAATGCACGGTGTTTGCGCGATATGGCGCTTGGCACGCTGGTTGCTTCCAATCTCGCTGCCGCCCGCGTGGGCAGATGGCGGCGGGGTGGAACAGGCAAGGGAGCGCGTGGTGCTGCAACGTCGCAGTCTTCTGAAGGCCGCCGGCGCGGGGGTCGGCGGCGCCGTGGCCGCGCCATTCATCGGTGCCACCGCGCGCGCCGCGGAGCCGATCAAGATCGGCAGCCTGCTCGACCAGTCGGGGCCGATCGGCACGTCCGGCACCCCGATGTACTACGCGGCGCAGGTCGCAGTGAGCGAGATCAACGATGCCGGCGGGCTCTTGAAGCGGCCGCTCAGGCTCATCCAGTACGACACCCAGTCGACGATCCAGCTCTACTCGCAATACGCGCAGCAACTGGCGCTGAAGGACCGCGTCGCCGTCGTGCAAGGCGGCATCACCTCGGCCTCGCGCGAGGCGATCCGGCCGGTGTTCGACCGCTACCGCATCCTCTACTTCTACAACGTGCTCTACGAGGGCGGCGTCTGCGACCGCGACATCTTCTGCACCGGCACGACGCCGGCTCAGACGGTGAACAAGCTGGTCGCCTACGCGCAGAAGACCTGGGGCAAGAACGCCTACGTCGTGGCGGCCGATTACAACTACGGCCAGATCACCGCCAAGTGGATGAAGAAATACACCGAGGACGGCGGCGGCAAGGTGCTGGCGACCGAGTTCTTCCCCCTCGACGTCACCAACTTCTCGGCGAGCATCAGCAAGATCCAGGAAGCCAAGCCGGACGTGCTGCTCTCCGCCCTGGTCGGCTCGAACCACACCGCGTTCTACCGGCAATGGGCGGCGGCGGGGCTGAAGGGCAAGATCCCGATCGCCTCGACCACCTTCGGCCTGGTCAACGAGCTCGCGACGATGGAGGCGAAGGAGAGCGACGGGATCGTCACGGCGTACGGCTATTTCGAGGAGCTCGACACGCCGGCGAACCGCGTTTTCGTCAAGAAGGTCAAGGACCGGTTCGGACCGAACGTGCCGTATATGGGCGAGCTGACCGCGACGAACTACGAGGGCTATCACCTCTGGGCCAAGGCGGTGGCGATGGCGGGCTCGCTCGAGCGCATGGCGGTGATCAAGGCGCTCGAGAAAGGGATCAGCATCGACGGGCCGAGCGGCAAGGTCACGATCGACCCGGCGACGCATCACACCATCCGCAACGCCTATCTCGGCGTGGCGCAGAACAAGGCGTGGAAGGTGATCGCGAGCTATCCGGATCAGTTCCCGGCCGACACCGCCGCGGTCTGCAACCTGATCAAGCGTCCGAACACCAACAAGCAGTTCGTCGTCGACGTGAAGAGCTGAGGCGTCGCCGCGCCGGAGCGGGGCGCCGGGTCGGGGGAGGTGAGGTGTCCCGATCCGCGTGCCGCGCGATCCGCGTGCCGCCCGATCTGCGTGCCGGCCGGGCCGGCGCCGGCGGCGCGCGTCGATGACGAGGGAGTGCCGTGGATGGATCTCGTTGCCCTGATCGGCTTCAACGTGCTCGGCAGCATCGCCTCGCTGCTGCTGTTGAGCCTCGGTCTCGGCGTGATCTTCGGACTCATGAAGATCATCAACCTGGCGCATGGCGAGTTCCTGATGCTGGGCGCCTATGCGACGGTGCTGAGTGCCAATGCCGGGCTCAACATCTGGATCGCCATGCTCGTCGTGTCGCCGCTGTTCGTCGGTGCGGTCGGGCTGATCGTCGAGCGCGGCTTCATCCGCTTCTTCTACGGCCGGATGATCGACACCATGCTGGCGACCTGGGGGCTGAGCCTGTTCCTGATCGGCCTGACCACGACGATCTTCGGCAACACGGTGAAGGGCGTCTCCGCCCCGCTCGGCGGCTTCGATATCGGGCGCTACCACACCAGCCTCTACGGCGCCGTCACCATCGCGATCGCGCTGGCGAGCGTCGCGGCCGTGTGGCTCGGGCTGCGCTATACGCGCTTCGGCCTCGTTGTGCGCGCGACGATGCAGAACCCGGCGATGGCGGCCGCCCTCGGCGTCTCGCCGCCGCGCGTCTACATGGCGACGTTCGGCATCGGCGCGGCGCTGACCGGGCTCGCCGGCGGCGTGCTGGCGCCGATCTCCGGCGTCTCGCCGGTGATGGGTGGCGCCTATGTCGCCAAGGCGTTCATCACCGTGATCGGCGGCGGCGGCGCGATCGTCACCGGCACCGGCCTCGCCTCCGTGCTGTTCGGCTTCATCAACCAGATCGCCGCCTTCGCGACGACGCCGGTGTTCGGCGAGGTGGCATTGCTGGTCGCCGCGATCGTCATGATCCGCATCCTGCCGCAAGGCATCACCGGCCGCTTCTTCCGCAGGGGGTTGTGATGCCGTCGTGCCAGGAAAGCGACGGCGTGGTGCGCAGGGTCGGTGCGGTGGCGGAGTGCAGGGTCACGATCGTGCCGGCGCTCGCGCGACGCATCGCGGACCGGCACCGGCGAGCACCGGCATGACCGGCGCCCGCGCCGGATGGGCCGGCTTTGCCGCGATGATTGCGGCGGGGGTGCTGCTGCTGGTCGGCCTGCCGATGGTCACCGACCTGTTCGGCCTGGTGCAGGCGACGCTGTTCGTCGCCATGGCGGTGCTGGCCCTGAGCCAGGGCTTCATCTGGGGCTATGGCGGCATCATGTCGTTCGGCCAGTCGGCCTTCTTCGGCCTCGGCGCCTACACCTACGCCGTGGCCACGATCAATCTCGGCGACAGCACGCTCCCGGTGCTGCTCACCATCGCGATCCCGGCCGCCTTCGCCGCGCTGCTCGGCTACTTCATGTTCTACGGCCGCATCAGCGACGCTTATGTCGGCGTGATCACCCTGACCGTCACCGTCATCCTGTTCAACGTGATGAACTCGACGGCCGGCGACGCCTATCATATCGGCGCGGCGCAACTCGGCGGCTTCAACGGCATCCCGTCCGTGCCGCCGCTGAACTGGCCGGGCGATCCGTCGGCGGCGCTCGATCCGCAGCAGATCTGGTATTTCGCGGCCGGGGTGCTGATCCTCGTCTACGCCCTGCTGCGCGGCATCCTGGCCAGCCGTTACGGCCGGGTCGTGGTGGCAATCCGCGAGAACGAGACACGGGCAATGCTGCTCGGCTACGATCCGCGGCTGTACAAGCTCCTCACCTTCACGATTGGCGGCGCGGTCGCCGGCATTGCCGGCTGCCTCTACGTCAACTGGAGCGGCTTCATCAGTCCGCCGGTGTTCGGCCTGGCGCAGTCGGCCCAGATCATCATCTTCGCGCTGCTCGGCGGGCTTGGCACGCTGCTCGGGCCGATCATCGGCGCCGTCGCGGTGCAATATCTGATCAACGCGATCGGCACGCAGCAGACCCTCAACGCCAATCTGTTGCTCGGCGTGATCCTGATGGGCTTCGTGCTGCTGGTGCCGCAGGGCGTCGTGCCGGCGGCCAGGGTGCTGCTGCGCGGCCTGCTGGACCGGGGCCGCGGCGTGCGCGTGACCGAGGCGGCGGAGCGCCGCGCATGACCGTGGTGCCGCTGCTGACCGCGCGCGGGCTGACGATGCGCTTCGGCGGCGTCACCGCAGTCGATGCGGTCGACCTGACATTGGGCGAAGTCGAACTGCGTTGTCTGATCGGCCCGAACGGCGCGGGCAAGAGCACCTTCTTCAAGATGCTGACCGGCCAGTTGCAGCCGAGCGCCGGCGAAATCCGCTTCCGCGGCCAGGACATCACCGGCGCCAAGACGCACCGGATCGCGCGGCTCGGGGTCGGCATCAAGACCCAGGTGCCGAACGTGTTCAACGGCCTGTCGGTGCGCGAGAACGTGTTCATCGCCGCCTCCCGCATGGGCTCGATGCGCCGCGCCCGGCAGCTCGCCGAGGCCGCGATGGACCGGCTCGGGCTCGGCCCGATTGCGCACCGCCTGGTCGGCCAGCTCGCGCATGGGCAGCGGCAATGGGTCGAGATCGGCACCGTGCTGGCGCAGGACCCGGAGCTGATCCTGCTCGACGAACCGGCCGCCGGCATGACGCATGAGGAAGTGGTGCGCACCTCGGCGCTGATCCGCGAGATCAACCGCACGCATGCGCTGATCGTGGTCGAGCACGACATGCAGTTCATCCGCATGATCGCGAAGACGGTGACCGTGTTCAACCAGGGCCGCATCCTGGTCGAGGATCACGTCGATCGCGTGCTCGCCGATCAGCGGGTGCGCGACGTCTATCTCGGCAAGCAGGCGGCATGATGCTGACCGTGGATAGCCTGCATGCGGGCTACGGGCGCATCCCGATCCTGGCCGGGGTCAGCTTCGCCGTGGCGGAAGGCGAGTTCGTCGGCATTCTCGGCCATAACGGCATGGGCAAGACGACGCTGCTCAAGACGCTGATCGGGCATCTGCCGGCGACCGGCGGCAGCATCGGATTCGAGGGGCGCGACATCACCCGTCTGCCGCCGGCGCTGCGGGCGCGCGCCGGCATCGGCTATGTGCCGCAGGGGCGCGAGATCTTCCCGAACCTCTCGGTCCGCGACAATCTGCGCATGGGGGCGCTGCTCGGGCGCGGGCCGGAGGCGGCGACGATCGCGCAGGTGCTGGAGAGCTTTCCGCGCCTCGTGCGCCTGCTCGACCGGCCGGGCGGCGCGCTCTCCGGCGGCGAGCAGCAATTGCTGGCCCTCGCCCGCTGCCTGTGCGGCGATCCGCGCCTCATCCTGCTCGACGAGCCGACCGAGGGCATCCAGCCTTCGATCATCGAGGAGATCATCGAGACGCTGCATGCGCTGCGTGCCAAGCGCAATCTGACCCTGGTGCTGGTCGAGCAGAATCTCAACTTCATCGCGGCGCTGTCGCAGCGGGTCCTGATCATTCAGAAGGGTCAGATTACGCAAGAGGTGGCGCCGGAGGCGGTGGGCGATCCGGCACTGATCGCGGAATTCGTCGGCATGGCGGCTTAGCTGGAGCATGCCAATCCATTCGAAGCGCGACGAAGGAAGGCCAGGGGCTCTGCCCCTGGACCCCGGCAAAGGCGCAGCCTTTGCAATCCTTCACTTAAGGAATGGGGGTCTGGGGCCTCAGGCCCCA
>DATJSJ010000259.1:0-8332 GCA_035504175.1 Acetobacteraceae bacterium | reverse complement strand
GCAGCGCCGGCACCGCGAAATCCGGGCTGCCGAGGAAGGCCAGGCGCAGCCGCGCCGCGCTCACACCGACGCGGCCTTCTGCTTCTGCTCCTTGGCCAGCCGGCGCAGCAGCATGTTGCGCTTCAGCGCCGACAGGTGATCGACGAACAGCACGCCGTTGAGATGGTCGATCTCGTGCTGCAGGCAGGCGGCGAACAGCCCGTCCGCCTCGATCTCCTGCCGATGTCCCTCGGCGTCCTGGTAGCGCACGGTGACCCGGGCCGGGCGCGTCACCTCGGCATACTGGCCGGGCAGGGACAGGCAGCCCTCCTCGCGCGTCTCGGTCTCGACGCTCGATGCCGCGACCTCGGGATTGACCAGCACGATCGGCGACGGCCGGTCCTCCGGCATCAGGTCGACCACGGTCAGCCGCAGTCCGACGCCGATCTGCGGTGCCGCCAGCCCGATGCCCGGCGCCGCGTACATCGTCGCCAGCATCTTCGGCACCAGCGTCCGCAGCAGGGCAGCGTCGCCCGGCGTGACGAGCCGCGCCCGCGTGCGCAGGGCCGGATGCGGCACGATCAGGATCGGCAGGGTGTCGGACATGAGCAACCGGCCATGTAGCCTCGCCATGACCAACGATCAACGCCCGGTTGCGCGAGCCCCCTTGCAATCCGGCGCCGCGCTGACAACATCGCCCGCATCGGGATGCCTGCCAGGGTCCCGAGACCGCTTCGCTCTGAGGAGGAGGCCCGATGACCGCGCGCATGTTCGCGTCCCCGATGTTCCTGGGGTTCGACCATCTCGAGCAGTTGCTGGAGCGGGCATCGAAGACTTCGTCCGACGGCTATCCGCCCTACAATATCGAGCAGACCGGCCCGACCGCGTTGCGCATCACCCTGGCCGTCGCCGGCTTCACGATGGACGAGCTGCAGATCACCCAGGAGGACAACCAGCTGGTGATCCGCGGCCGGCAGACCGATGACGGGCAGGGACGCGTGTTCCTGCATCGCGGCATCGCCGCCCGGCAGTTCCAGCGCGCCTTCGTGCTCGCCGAGGGCATCGAGGTGAAGGGGGCGTGGCTCGACAACGGCCTGCTGCATGTCGACCTGGTGCGCCCGCAGCCGGAATCGCGGGTGCGGACGATCGCGATCAACCGGCCGGCCGGGGCCAAGGCGCCGGGCGCGACGAGCCGCGTGTCGGGCACGACCCGGATCGAAAGCGAGCCGGTGATCGACAGCGAGGCTCGGGAGGAGAGCGAAGCCAAGTCGGGCTGAGACCATTCGAGGCTGACCCGGGGGCCGATCGTCGGACCCGGACGCAGACGGGGGTGCCGGCCAGGTGAGCCGGGCCGCCCAGGGAGTCGAGACCATGGACATCAATGCACCCGGCGGTCGGGATCCGTCCGCCATCAATGCCACTCCCGAAGTCGCGACGGTCGATATCCGTCACCTCTCCGCGAGTGAGCTGCAGCGGCTCGGCCTGTCGCAGATCGCCTATGTCAAGCCGGTGGTGGTCAATGGCGCCCAGGTGTTCGCCATCCACGGCGCCGACGGCACGCCGATGGCGCTCGCCGCCGATCGCGACCTCGCCTTCGCGGCGATCATCCAGCACGACATGGCGCCGGCGCTGGTGCACTGAGAGACGCGGCCCGGGCGCGACCAGCCCGGGCAGCGCCGGAAGCGGCAGCGGGCCTGAACGCGGCCTGCCGCACGCGGCAGGCCCCCCGGCTCAGCCGCCGCGGCTCGGGTCGATCCAGCCGATATTCCCGTCGCTGCGGCGGTAGATCACGTTCAGCTCGCCGGTCGCGCTGTTGCGGAACATCAGCACCGTCTGGTCGGCCAGATCCATGCGCATCACCGCCTCGCCGACCGAGAGCCGGCTGATATCGGTCGCCGCCTCGGCAATGACGGTGGCAAACGCGCTGTCGTCATGGCCGTTGGGCGGCACCTCGCCCTCCTCCTGACGCAGGACGTATTGCCGCGCCGCCTCCGGCCGCTGCCGGTTGGCGAGATCGCGGGCATGCTCGTTGACCCGGCGCCGGTAGCGCCGCAGCCGCTTGGCGATGTGCTCCGCCGCATCGTCGAAGGCGGAATGCGCGTCCTGCGCCTCGCCCTCGCCGCGCAGACTGAGCCCGCGCCCGGCGTGCAGGTTGATGTCGCAGGTGAAGAAGCTGCGGGCCCGGCTGAACGTGACCTGGGCTTCCAGGGCGTGATCGAAATATTTGCCGGCAATCTGCTCCATCTGCTCGGCCACGCGGATACGCAATGCGTCCGACAGGTCGATCTGCTTGCCTGAAACGGTGATCTGCATCGCCTCACACCATGTCATGAGGGGTCGGGAAGCGTGCCGGCGGCAGGGCCTGGCTTCTGTCGGCCGGCCACCATCCTCCGCCGGTCCATCCTGCGTCAGGCCGGCACTGCCTTCTCCCGTCTGCGCTGCAGCGAACTCGGGATGCGCAGCGCATCGCGGTATTTGGCCACGGTCCGACGGGCAATGTCCACGCCCTCGCGACGCAGTGTCGCAACGATCGCGTCATCCGATAGTATGCCGTCCGGCTGTTCCGCGTCCACCAGCGCGCGAATACGGGTGCGCACCGCCTCGGCGGAGTGACTTTCCCCGTCCGTGCCGGCAATGGCGGTGGTGAAGAAGTATTTCAGCTCGAACACGCCGCGGGGCGTGGCGATGTATTTGTTGGCGGTGACGCGGCTCACCGTGCTCTCGTGCAGCTCGACCCCCTCGGCGACGTCGCGCAGGATCAGCGGCCGCAGATGGCCGACGCCGCGCTGGAAGAACCCCTCCTGGCGGCGGACGATCTCGGCCGCGACCTTGAGGATGGTCTGCGCCCGCTGCTGCAGCGACTTGACCAGCCAGTTGGCGCTGGCCAGCCGCTCGGTGAGGTAGGCCCGCTCCTCCCGCCCGCGGTCCGGCGCGGCCAGGATGCGGGCATGGAAGCCCTGGTTGACCAGCACCCGCGGCAAGGTGTCGGGGTTGAGTTCCAGCGCCCAGCCGCCGCCGGGGGCGGGGCGCATCAGCACGTCCGGGATCACCGGCTGCAGCGGCGTCGCCTCGAACCCGGCGCCGGGCTTGGGGTCGAGGGCGCGGATCTCCGCCACCATCTCGGCCAGGTCCTCGGCATCGACGCCGCAGACCTGCATCAGCGCCCGCAATTCGCGCCGCGCCAGCAGCTCGAGATTGTCGAGCAGCGCCTGCATCGCCGGGTCGAGCCGGTTGCGCTCGGCGAGCTGCACGGCGAGGCACTCGCGCAGGTCGCGGGCGAACAGGCCGGTCGGGTCGAAGCGCATCATCCGCTCGCGCACGGAGGCGACCCGCGCCGGATCGGTGCCGAGGGCGGCGGCGATTGCCTCGGTCGCGACCGGCACCCGGCCGGCGCCGTCCAGAAGGGCGATCAGCTGGCCGCCGATCAGCCGGTCGGCCGGATCGGCGAAGCTGAGCCGGAGCTGTTCCTGCAAATGCTCGCGCAGCGAGCGCGGGCTTTCCACCAGCTCCTCGACGCCGCGCGCGTCGGGGTCGAAATCGGCCGATCCGCCCCGCCCGGCCGGCGCCGCGTCGGCGTCGAAGGTGTTGGAGTAGTCGGCATCGAGCGGCGCCTCGCCGAGCGTCTCGGTGCGCACCAGCGTCGCGGCATCCGCCTCGGCGGGCGCGGGGAGGGGAAGCTGATCCGGCGCCGGCCGCTCCACGGTCGCGTCCAGCCGCTCGTCACGCTCCAGCAGCGGATTGCGCTCCAGCTCCTCCTCGACGAAGGCGCAAACCTCCAGGTTGGAAAACTGCAGCAGCTTGATCGCCTGCCGCAGCTGCGGCGTCATGACAAGCGCTTGGGACTGCCGGACCTCCAGGCGCGGGCCGATTGCCATGGGCGCAGTCAGTTTCGGACGTTCGTCGCCCGGGCGGCGCGCGACGGGCGGCCGGCGGGCCGGAGGCGAGAGGCGAGGGCAGCCGCGTCGGGCATGATCCCCGGAAGCCTAGAGGCTGAATCTTTCGCCGAGGTAGACGCGGCGCACGTCCTCGTGCGCCACCACCTCGTGGGGCCCGCCCTCCATCAGCACCTGGCCGTCATGCATGATGTAGGCGCGGTCGATGATCTCCAGCGTCTCGCGCACATTGTGGTCGGTGATCAGCACGCCGATGCCGCGATCCTTGAGATGGCCGACCAGGTCGCGGATCTCGCCGACCGCGATCGGGTCGATGCCGGCCAACGGTTCGTCGAGCAGGATATAGCCCGGCTGCGTCGCCAGCGCCCGGGCGATCTCGACGCGCCGCCGCTCGCCGCCGGACAGCGCCAGCGCCGGGGTGCGCCGCAGATGGCCGATGCCGAACTCGGCCAGCAGCTCGTCGAGGATCTGGTCGCGGCGGTCCGGATCCGGCTCCACCACTTCCAGCGCCGCCATGATGTTCTGCTCCACGTTCAAGCCGCGGAACACGCTCGCCTCCTGCGGCAGGTAGCCGATGCCAAGTCGCGCCCGACGATACATCGGCAGGCTGGTGATGTCGCTGCCGTCGAGGCTGATCGCGCCCGTCTCCGGCCGCACCAGGCCCACGATCATGTAGAAGGTGGTGGTCTTGCCGGCGCCGTTCGGGCCGAGCAGCCCCACCGCCTCGCCCCGCCGCACCGAGATCGAGACGTTCCGCACCACCGGCCGCTTCTTGTAGGTCTTGCCGACGCCGCGCGCCGCGAGCCCACCCGTCGCGGCCAGCGGCGCCGCCGCCAGCACCGCCTGGCCGCCGCCTTCCACCACACGCAGCCGCTCGCTCATCGCGTCTTCGCTCCCGCGGGCGCCGGCTTGGCCTGCCCATCCTGCTGCTGCCCGCTCTCCTGCGGCACCACCAGCCCCTCGACCCGCCGCCCGGGATCGGACAGCAGCCGCGAGATACCGGTCTTGAGGTTGACCAGCGCCCGGTTGCCGTTGAGCTGGTTGTCGCCGCGGGTGATGTGCACGTGTCCTTCCAGCACCGCGATGCCGGTGTCGGGCACGTAGACGCCGCGATCGCCGGTGACGATCTCGGTCGCGGTACGCACCTCGACATGGCCGAACGCATCGACCTTCTGCAGCTTGCTCGAGGAGATCAGCGGGTCGGTGCCGGGCTTGGCCGGAGGCGGCGGCGGCTTGGCGGGCGCCGTCTTGCCCGCCGTGCCGTTGCCCGAGCCGTTACCCGCGCCGTTACCCGGGGCGCTGTTGTCGACCGTGTAGCCGACCAGCACGTCGGCGGAGACGCGGCGGCCGTCATTGGTGACCACGACCGCATCGCCGCGCCCGATCGCAAGATGCTTCTGCGACCAGTATTCCATCGAGTCCTTCGCCGTCATGACGTCCTGCGGCGTGGTCAGCTTCAGGTTGTGCCCGGTCAGCACCAGCACCGCCTGGTCGATGTCGTAGACCGCGTGGTCGGCGATCGCATGGTCGGTCTGGGTGTAGATGTTGACGTGGCCGTCCGCATCCAGGCGGTAGATCTCGTTGCCGCCGGTGTCATCGGCGGGATTCTGCGGCGTCCCGCCCGGCTGGGTGGCGCCCGACGTGGCGCCCGGGGTGACGCCGGGCGTGCAGGCGGCGGGCGGGGCGCCGGGATGGGCCGCGACCCGTGTCGCCGCGGGCGGGGTGGCGGCGGCGACGGCGGGCGTGCCATGCGGGGCCGCAGCGGCGGCCGTCGCGCCGGCCGCCGCCGGGCCGCAGCCCTTCTTGCGATAATGTGCGGTCAGCACGTCCGCGGTCACGGTGACGTTGTCGCGCACGGCGCGCGCATCGCCGCGGGCGATCACCGTCTGGTCGTTCTGATGCCATTCGATGTCGCCGGCCGCGGTGATCTCGACTGGCCCGCCATGCGAGAGGTCGATCGGCTGCGCCCGCGCCGCGGTGCCGGCTCCGAGGAACAGCAGGGCGAGCAGCGCGGCCGGCACGGGCGCGACACGACGCCACGCGGTCAATGCTGGCCGCCGTTCAGCACCAGCCGCGCCGGGCCGGTGAACTGGATCACCGCGCCCTTGTCGACCAGCGCATAGCCCTGGGCGTCCAGGGTGCCGAACGGCCCTTCCGCATGCGTCTGCTGGTCACTGGCCCCGGCACCCGCCTTGAGGTCCATGGTGGCGGTGTTGCTGACCACCGTGGTCCCGTCCTGCCGGTAGAGCGTCACGTCACCCGCGAGGTCGAGCTGGCTCACATGCTGCATATACACGCCATGGCGTGCCTGCACCATGATCCAGCTGCCGTTCTGCAGGATCGCATCGCCTTTGGGATTGCTCAGGTTGACGCGTTCCGGCCCGGCCTGCTCGGCGGTGTCGGCGGTCAGCGTGTAGGGCCGGCCGCGCTCATCGACGCCGCGATAGCGCGCGTCGATCAGGCGCGCCGCGCCCGTATCGCCGGTCGCCATCCGTCGGAACGCGACGCGTCCCTGCTCCTGTTCGCGATCGAGTTCCGGCCACATCGCGACCGAGGTGAGGATGGCGAGCGCCAGCACCGGCAGCAGGCGCTTGGTCCACCGGATCAGCCAGCGTCGCCGCGCCATGGAGGCGGGCGAGGGCACGCCGCGCCGACGCGTCGGCTCGCTGCCGACCAGGCGGGCGTTGCGCGGCGGCGTGGACGGGCGGCCGCCCGGCGGACGATCGAGGTGCAAGGGGACGGTTGCCATCGCCGCTCAGGCCAGCCCGGCGCGCAGCAGGTCGTGGACGTGCAGCAGGCCGAGCGGCCGCCCGGCCTCGTCGAGCACGAACAGGCTGGTGATCGGCCGGCCGCGCGCGTTCATCGCGTGCAGCGCCTCTGCCGCCAGCGCCTCCGGGCCGATGCTGCGCGGCGCCCGGGTCATGATCTCGCCCACCGTGCGCGACAGCAGATCCGGGCCCATGGCGCGCCGCAGGTCGCCGTCGGTGACGATGCCGGCAAGCCGTCCCTCGGCATCGAGGACGCCGAGACAGCCGAACCCCTTGCCGGTCATCAGCAGCAGGGCGCGGTGCATCGGCAGCTCGGGGGCGGCGAGCGGCAGCGCCTCGCCGGTATGCATCAGCTCGCGCACCCGCTGCAGCCGTGCGCCGAGCCGGCCGCCGGGGTGGATGTCGCGGAAATCCGTCGCGGTGAAGCCGCGGCGCGTCAGCAGGGCGACGGCGAGGGCGTCGCCGAGCGCCATCTGCATCGTCGTGCTGGTGGTCGGCGCCAGGCCCATCGGGCAGGCTTCGGGGGCGGCCGGCAGGATCAGCGCGATATCGGCGGCGCGGGCGAGGGTGGAGGCGGCGCGGCCGGTGATCGCGACCAGCGGCAGGCCGAAGCGCCGCGCATGGGCGATCAGGTCGGCGAGCTCGGCGGTCTCGCCGGAGTTGGACAGGGCGAGCACGGCGTCGCCGGCGACCACCATGCCGAGATCGCCGTGCGAGGCCTCGGCCGGGTGGACGAACAGCGCCGGCGTGCCGGTCGAGGCCAGGGTGGCGGCGATCTTGCGCCCGACATGGCCGGACTTGCCGATGCCGGAGACGACGACGCGGCCGGCGATGCCTGCGAGCCGCTCGACCGCCTGCTCGAAGGCGTCGTCGAGCGAGGCGGCGAGCGCCCTGAGTCCGGCGGCCTCGGTCGCCAGCACCGCGCGGGCGGCGTCGAGATCGCTGGCGGGGCGGGCCATCGCTATCGTCATGTCGTGCGGCACGTGCTGCTCCAGGGACTCGCCCGGACCGGCCGCCGGGCGGCGCCGGCCTCTATGCGCACCCCCGCTGGAGGGGGTCAATCCGGGCTTGGTGACCAAACGTGACGCGGAACCCCGTGATTTGCAATCTACGTGCCAATCATTCCGCAATGAATTGACCGTGCGGTCGGCGTCCCGGCACCGGGCCGTCGGGGGATCGGCCGGTCTGGGGCCGGCGGGTGGAAGGTTCGCTCACGTTTGGGCGCGCCGGCTGGACCTGGGGCGGTGCGATGGCCATATTGTGGCGGAACGGTGGCAGATCGGCCGAGTCGCGGCCTCGCCGCCGATCCGAAAGGAGGCTGTCATGAAGCTCCTGCGCGACGTGTTGCTGAGCGAGATCGCCTTCCTGCGCTCCGGCGTGGCCATCTGGCTGGAGGAGGAGACGGAGGCGGCGCCGGAGCCGGCCGGGGCGCCCGCGCCCGAGAGCCTGTGGCACGGGCTGCCGCTGCTCTGCCGCGCTGGCTGAGGGTTCCCTATCCCGCACGCGGCGAGGCGGCGCTTATCGAAGCCGGGCCAATATATTCTATCCTGGTGCGGCACGGCCGCCCTCCCCTGCTGGGCAGGCTGCTCAGAACACGTTGCCGATCCGATATTGCCCGAGTTGCGACCGCGCGCCGATATGGGCGACCTGCATGCCGGTACGCTTGACACATTCCGCCGCATTCGACATGCA
>DATJSJ010000258.1:0-39294 GCA_035504175.1 Acetobacteraceae bacterium | reverse complement strand
GTCCATCAGGAAATCGACCAGCCGCCCCTTCTCCTGCAGCAGGGCAAGGAAGCTCGCGACCTCCGCCTCCGCCTGGTTGGCCGCGACCGGAACGGGCGCCGGCCGGGCCGGCTCGGCGACCGCGCGGTCGCGCCGCGCGTCGCGCCGCATCAGGATCGCCACCAGCGCGATCAGGGCGAGCACCAGCGTCCCGCCCGTGAGCTGGAGCTGATAGAGCCGCGTCTGCGGCGCCAGCGTCAGCGCGCTCGCGACCGCGATGAGCAGCACGGCGATGATCGAAACGGCCTTCATGACAAACGCCTGCCCGCTCTTCCTCTCTGCCCGCGGCGGCGGGCCATCCGGCTGCACGGCACGTGCCGTGCCGGCGGCGCGGGTCCGCTCGCGCGGCCGCACCGTCCAGGCAGGCCGCGCGCCTGTCAACGTTGCCGCCCGCGACCGGTGCCGCGCCGGCCTGCGCCGCCCGTGTCACCGGGCGGCGCGGCTCAGGCCGCGCGGGGCGCTTCCGCCGCCGCCAGCACGGCGAGCGCCGCCTGCACCCCGCCCGGGCGGTACGGCGCGCCGAACGCGGCCAGGCCCAGCTCCACCCCGCCCAGCGTGCCAATCAGTTGCAGGTCGGAGAAATCGCCGAGATGGCCGATACGGAACACGCGGTCCTTGAGCCGGCCGAGCCCGTTGCCGAGGCTCATGCCGAAGCGCTCCAGAATCAGCGCCCGCAGCGCGTCGGCGCTGTGCCCCTCCGGCAGTCGCACGGCGGTCAGCGAGGCGGAGTGGTCGGCTGGTGCCGCACATTGCGTCTCCAGCCCCCAGGCGGCGACGGCGGCGCGCGTCGCCGCGCCATGCCTTGCATGGCGGGCGAAGACGTTCTCCAGCCCCTCCACCTCCAGCATCGCGAGCGCCTCCTGCAGGCCGCGCAGCAGGTTGGTCGCCGGGGTGAAGGGAAACCACCCGTCCGCATTGGCAGCCAGCATCGGCCGCCAGTCCCAATAGCTGCGCGGCAGGCGCGCGGTCTCGGCCGCCGCCAGCGCCTTCGCGCTGACCGCGTTGAAGGACAGGCCCGGCGGCAGCATCAGCCCCTTCTGGCTGCCGGCGACGGTGACGTCGACGCCCCATTCGTCGTGCCGGTAGTCGATCGAGGCGAGCGAGGAGATCGTGTCGACCAGCAGCAGCGCCGGATGGAAGGCGGCGTCGATCGCGGCGCGGATCGCGGCGATCGGGCTCACGCAGCCGGTCGAGGTCTCGTTGTGCACGACGCAGACGGCGCGGATGCGGTGCTCCGGATCGTCACGCAGCGCCGCGGCGACCGCGTCCGGATCGGCGCCGCGGCGCCAGTCGGTCTCGAGCAGCACCGGGCGCAGCCCGAGCCGGGTCGCGAGCTCGTGCCACAGCGTCGCGAACCACCCGGTCCGGACCATCAGCACCGCGTCGCCGGGCGAGAGCGTGTTGACCAGCGCCGCCTCCCACGCGCCGGTGCCGGAGGCGGGATAGATCACCACCGGCCCGTCGGTGCGGAAGACGCGCCGCACGCCGCCGAGGACCTGGCGCGCCATGGCGGCGAAGGCCGGGCCGCGATGGTCGATCGTCGGCTCGGCGATCGCATGCAGCACGCGGTCGGGCACGTTGGTCGGCCCGGGGATCTGCAGGAAGGGGCGGCCGGGCTGGCGGGCGTTGGTCTGACGCGGGTTCATCGGGCGGGCATTCATGGCTCAGGGTCCGGGTGCGAGCGTCACAGCGAGGGCAGCGACGGCGCCGGCCAGGTTTCGGCCAGCGCCTCCGCGAAGGCGAGCAATGCCGGATCGCGGCCGAACCCGGCAACGAGCTGCACCCCGATCGGCAGGCCGGCGGCCGAGCGCGCGACCGGCAGGCTGATCGCCGGCAGCCCGGCGATGTTGACCCAGCCGGTGAAGATCGCGTGATCGCGCGGGCCGGCCGGACGGCCGTCGATGACCCGCGGATACGGCTCCTCGGCCGGCCACGGGAGCGCCGCCGCGGTCGGCGTCAGGATCAGGTCGGTGTCCTCGAACAGCTCGGCGCAGCGCCGGCGCAGGGCGGCGACACGTTCCAGCGCGTCGAGGTAGTCGGCGCCGGAGAGTTTTGCGCCATCCTCCGCCATGGCGCGGACCGAGGCGCCGGGCGAGGCGGCGAGCTGCCCGTCCTGCCAGCGCATCAGCCAGGCGACGCCGGCGCGCGAGATCACGTGCCAGATGCGCGCCGCCTCCTCGAGATCGAAGAACACGCCACCCTCGCGCACCGCGTGCCCGTCCGAAGCGAGCCGCGCCGCCACCGCCTTGGTCGCGGCGGCGACCTCCGGATCGACCGGCGCCTCGCCGAAGCGGGGGATGTGCAGGATACGGCGCTGCTTGCCCGGCCAGGGTGGCGCCGCCGAATAGAGCGAGCGCCGGTCGCGCGGGTCCGGCCCGGCCAGCACGCCGTCGAGCAGCGCCGCGTCGGGGACGCTGCGCGTCAGCGTGCCGACGACCTCGAAATCTGTCAGGATCGCGGGGAAGCCGTCGATCCGGGCGATGCGGCCGGTGGACGGCTTGTACCCGACGAGCCCGGTGTGACAGGCCGGGCGGCGGATCGAGCCGCCCCCGTCGGTGCCGATCGCCGCCGGCACCAGCCCGGCCGCGACCGAGGAAGCGGCGCCGCCGGAGGAGCCGCCCGGGGTCAGGCGCGCGTCCCAGGGATTGCGCGTCACGCCGAACAGGTCGTTGCGCGTGTAGCCCTCGAGCGTCAGCTCCGGGACGTTGGTCTTGCCCAGGATCACGGCACCCGCTTCGCGCAGGCGCGCGACCGGCAGCTCGTCCCGCTCCGGCACGAAATCCGCGAGCGCGCGGCTGCCCCAGGTCGCGGCCAGGCCGGCGACCAGGATGTTGTCCTTGATCGAGAGCGGGATGCCCTCCAGCGCCGAGCGCGCCTCCCCGGCGGCGAGGCGCCGGTCGCTATCGGCGGCCGCCGCGCGCGCCCCCCGGGCATCGAGGGCCACGAAGCTGTTGAGCGCGGGGTCGAGGCGGGCGATGCGGTCGAGGCAGGTGTCGAGCAGCGCGGTCGCGGTCAGCGCGCCGCGGCCGAGCGCCCGGGCCAGCGCGGTGATGTCGTGGCGCCACGCGTCGGTCATGGCTCTCTCCCCTGGTGCACGGCGCAGCGCGCCGGTGCCGACCCTGTTGACTGGCAATGGTGCGTCCGGACGGGTGGGCCGGGTCAAGGCCGGGCCGGCTTCGCGTTCCCGGGGGGGAGAGCAGGTCGTCAAGCGCGTCACGACCGCGCCAGCGCCGCGAGCGCTTCGAGCGCTTCGAGCGCTTCGAGCGCTTCGAGCGCCGGAGGCCCCGGGAAGGCCCGGTCGGGGTTCACGCCCCGCGAACCACCGCATCTCGCGCAGCCCGGACGCGATCGGCTCGTGCGAGCTTCAGCGGACGTTGTCCAGGTCGGTCCGGCAGGCTTCCGCGAACTGTCGCAATGGATCGAGGTTCTCGTCGCGCCGGATCATCTCGTTCAGGTCCGCGAGGCTCAGGTTCGGCGCGAGATATTGGTCGATGACTCTCTGGACAACCTGCTCGGCGGTCGTGACGACCTGGCTCGAGGATAGTGCGCGCATGCGGCTGATCATGGCGTACAGCCCGACGAAATCCTTCACTTCCGCCTTGTTGTGCGTGAAGGAATCGGCCGCAAGTCGGGATGCCTCATTGATGAAGTCACGATAGAGCTCCTGTCGGATGGTCTTGTTCATCGTCCGGAGCTGCGCCTTGGCCTGCACCTGCTGAGACAGCCAGGACGCCGCAAGCGAGGTCAGGCCGCCGACGATCGATCCGGCCAGGGCGGAGGCGGCCGAGAGATATGCTGCGTTCATGTCCTCCCCCTGCACCGCGCGATCGCCGCGCAGACGGAGCATGGCCTCCTGCGGGGGACAGCGCTGTCAGGGCCATGCGACGCGACCCGGGCGCCGAAGAATTGAAGCAGATCCACCGGATACACCGATCGCGTACGCCCGGCGCGGCTCAAGAGACTGACGGAGCCATTCGGCCGAGAACCTTGCCGTGCTCGCGAGGCTCCGGTTGCGGTCCCTTGATTCGGAACCACGTCACGTAGAGCGCCGGCAGGAAGATCAGCGTCAGTACCGTCGCGACAGCAAGACCTCCCATGATCGCGTAGGCCATCGGCCCCCAGAAGATCGTCGGCGCGATCGGAACCATGCCGAGAATCGCGGCCGACGCCGTGAGAAGAATGGGACGGAAGCGGTGCGCGGTCGCCTCGACCACCGCATCCCATGGATCTCGCCCCCGCGCCTTTTCCTTCTCGACCTGGTCGATCAGGATCACCGAATTACGGGCGATCATGCCGGTCAGGGCGAGCACACCCAGCAACGCGACGAAGCCCAGCGGCTTGTCGGAGATCAGCAGCGCCGCGACGACGCCGATCAGGCCGAGCGGGGCGACGCTGAGCACCAGGAACAGCCGGTTGAAGCTCTGCAACTGGAACATCAGCACCGTGAGCGTCAGGAGCAGCATCAGCGGTACCTCGGCGATGACCGAGCGTTGCGCCTTTGCGCTTTCCTCGACCGTGCCGCCGACCGCAATCCGGTAGCCGCTCGGCAGGCCGGCGCTCAGCGCCTGCAGTCGGGGCGCGAGCGCTTCGACGATCGTCGCGGCCTGCGTGCCCGGCAGGGTGTCGGCCTGCACGGTCACCGTCGGTATGCGGTTCCGCCGCCAGACGATGGGGTATTCCTGACCGTAGTCGATCGAGGCGATCTGACTCAGGGGCACGGTCCGCCCGTTCGGCAGCGGCACTTGCAGCGTTCGGATCGTTGCCAGCGACATGCGCTGGTCGGCAGAGGCACGCACGACGACGTCGACGAGATAGATCCCGCTCCGCACCTGGGTCGCGGTGACGCCGGAGACGACCGTGTTCAGGGCCTGCGCCAAATCCTCCGAGCTCAGGCCCAGCAGGCGGGCCTCGTCCTGGTCGACCCGGATTTCCACCGTGCGAGCCGGCTCCAACCAGTTGTAATTGAGGTTGCGCGCCCGGGGGTCGCCCGCGACGGTTTGCGCGACCTTGAAGGCGATCGCTCGCACCTTCTCCGGGTCCGGCCCGCTCACCCTGTATTGCAGCGGCCATCCCACCGGCGGACCGAGTTCCAGCGGATAGACCCGTGCGACGACGCCCGGAAATTCCTCCGCCAGCGCCTGCTCCAGCTTCTGCTTCACCCGCTCACGCTGCTTCAGTCCCTTGGTGACGACCACCGCCTGGGCAAAGAAATCGTTGGGGAGCTGGACGTTGAGCGGCAGGTAGAAGCGAACCGCACCCTGCCCGACATAGGTGCTCCAGTGATCCACATCCGGATCACCCATGAGGAGACTGTCGAAGCGGGCGGCGACGTGCCGGGTGGCGTAGATCGACGCGTTCTCCGGCAATTGCAGGTCGACGAGCAGTTCCGGCCGATCGGAGGATGGGAAGAATTGCTGCGGGACGAAGCGCATGCCGTACAGTGCCGCCCCGAACAGGGCAAGTGTCGCGAGCACCGTCACCCATCGCGCTCGCATCGCCAGCCCGAGCACGCGACGAAAGCCGCGCATGATCGGGCCTGGCTCCTCCGAATGCGCCACCCTGGGCCTCTTCAGGATCCAGACGCCGAGCAGCGGCGCGAACAGGACCGCGACCACCCAGGATGCGAGCAGCGCGATGGCAACGACGGCGAAGATCGAGAAGGTGTATTCGCCCGCGGCGCTGTGTGCGAAGCCGATCGGCACGAAGCCCGCGACCGTGACCAGCGTCCCGGTCAGCATCGGAAAGGCGGTCGAGGTATAGGCGAAGGTTGCCGCGTGTTCCCTGTCGTCGCCGGCCTCCAGCCGCGTGACCATCGACTCGACCGTGATCATGGCGTCGTCGACCAGCAGGCCGAGGGCGATGATCAGGGCGCCGAGCGAGATGCGCTGCAGGTCGATCCCGGCGAGACTCATCGCGACAAACACCGCCGCGAGCACCAGCGGAATCGCGACGGCGACCACGGCGCCTGCGCGCAGGCCGAGACTGACCAGGCTGACGCCGAGGACAATCGCGACCGCTTCCCACAGCGCTTCCATGAACTCGTCCACGGCGTGCTCGACGGTCGCCGGCTGGTCAGCGATCAGCGTCGGCTCGATCCCGACCGGCAGGTCGGCGGCAATCTCCGCCATGGCGTGTTCGACATGGCGCCCGAGGGCCAGGACGTCGCCGCCCTGGCGCATGGCAATGGCGAGGCCGATCGCGTCCCGGCCATTGACCCGGAACATCGGCTGCGCTGGGTCCGCCGGGCCACGCGTGACATGCGCGATGTCGCCCAGACGGATGATCCGGCCGTGTGCCACGAAGTTGACGTCGAGGATGTCCCTCACCGAGCCGAACGCGCCGGAGACCCGAACGAGAATTTTCTCGTCGCTGGTCTGCACCACACCCGCGGGGGTGACGGCGTTCTGCGCCTGCAGCGCCGCGATCAGTGCGGAACGATCGATGCCGAGCCCCGCGAGCTGTCTGGCCGAGAACTCCACGTAGACGCGCTCGTCCTGCGCCCCAAGCACGTCGATCTTGGAGATGTCCGGCACCTGGAGCACATCCTGACGGACGCGGTCGACGTAGTCGCGCAGCTCCCGGAGGGTGAATCCGTCCGCCGTGAAGCCGTAGACGATGCCGTAGGTGTCGCCGAATTCGTCGTTGAAAGAGGGGCCGACGATGCCTTGCGGCAGCGTGGCGCGGATGTCGCGTACTTTCTTGCGGACCTGGTACCAGATGTCCGGGACCTGGATCGGCGGCGTCGAGTCCTTCAGATACACGAAGATCGTCGCCTTGCCCGCGGTCGTATAGCTCTTGAGGTAGTCGAGGTTCGGTGTTTCCTGGAGCTTGCGCGCCAGACGGTCCGTCACCTGCTCGAGCGTGTCGTTGAGCGTGGCACCTGGCCAGGCGGCTTGAACGACCATGGTCTTGACGGTGAAGTTCGGGTCTTCGCTGCGCCCGAGCTGAAGGTACGAGCCGATGCCCGCGGCCGCGATGACGAGCATGAAATAGGCGACGAGCGAGCGGTGCCGGAGCGCCCAGCCGGACAGGTTGAAGCCGGTCATCACGCGGCTCCCAGCAGGCGGACCTGCTGGCCGGGGCGCAGCACCTGCACGCCGGCGGTGACGACGACGTCACCTTTCTTCAGACCCTGCCCGATCACGACGCTGGTCGCGTCGTAACGCAGGACGTCGACGGTGCGCAGCGACACGGTGTGAATGCGCGGATCGACTATCCATACCGCGGGCCGTCCGTTCGACTCCGTGAGCGCGGTGGCTGGAATCTCGACACCGGGCGGCGGCGCCAGGTTGATGCGACCGGTGACCGTGGAGCCCAGCCGCATGGCACCGGGCGGATCGATCAGCCCGACCTTCACCTCGAAGGTGCGTGTCGCGCTATCCGCCTGCGGCGCCACCTCGCGAACGCGGCCGGTAGCCGTCACGCCCGAATCGTTGGTGAGCGCGACTTGCACGACCGGGTCGCGCGGGCCGGTCAGGATGAGCTGCTCGGGCACGTCGAACACGGCATCGCGGCCGCCCTGACGGGCGACCTTGGCGATCATCTGCCCGGCCGTGACCACTTCACCCGGCTCGCCTCCGGTTGCGGCAACCGCGCCCGGCGCATCGGCGAACAGCACGGTGTAGCCGAGCAGATCCTGCGCCACCCGCAGCGCCGCCCGATCGGAGTCGACCATCGCCTGGGCCGACCGCAGCGCCTGCTCGGCCTGGTCAAACCGGGCCTGTGGCGTCCAGCCGTTCTTCAGGAGTTCCTGCTGCCGCCAGTAGGTCTTGCCCGCCTCCAGCAGCCGCGCATTGTCGCCCGCGAGCTTCGCCTCGGCCATGCGGACGGCATTCTGCTCATCGCGGGGATCGAGCCGGCCCACGAGCTGGCCCGCCTTCAGTAGGTCGCCCACATGCACGGGCCGCTCAAGCAGGCGACCGCCAATGCGAAAGGCGAGACTCTCCTCGTCCTTGGCGCGCACCTGGCCGGTCAGCGAGATCGTCTCGCCCGTGGCGCTTCGCTCGACCGTGATCGCACGCACCGGACGGATCGGCGTCGCGGTCGGTGCCGGCTTGTTGCAGGCAACCAGCGGTACTGCAACCAGGGCGGCTGCAACGATCGCGAACCTCGACATGAGCACTGCCTTTCGAGTTGCGACGCGCCGCGTTCTGCTCACGTCTGGCGGCTGCGGTCATTGATCTGGATGCGGTCGGCCGTGCTCCCTCCGCGCGGCAGGGTCCGCGCCCGAGGGGGATTTACACTACTCAGTGCAATCTATATATATGCACTCACTAGTGCAAGGCGAATTTGGCATGGACGATCGCAACGAGACGCAGAGCAGCCTCCCGAAATCCCGGCATCGCGGATCGCGGGCGGCGATCGTGCAGGCGGCGCGGGGCCTGTTCCTGGAGCGCGGCTTCGGCGCCGTGAGCATGGACAACCTGGCCGAGGCCGCCGGCGTGGCCAGGCGGACGCTCTACAATCAGTTCGCGAGCAAGGAGGAGATCTTCCGGGAAATGCTCGGCCTCCTCTCGGCCCAGCTCGAGGACGCCTTGCCCCCGGGCATCGAGACGGAGGGTGACGTCGAGGCGGTACTCCGGCTGATCGCCCGGCGGATCCTCGATCTGCACCGGCAGCCGGACTATCTCGGGTTCTTCAGGATGGTGGTGGCCGACTCCCGCCACTTCCCGTGGATCGCCGAGGCCTTCGCCGCCGTGATGAACGCGCGCATGGAGCGCCTGGCGCGCTACCTGGCCCATCTGACTGCCCTCGGCGTCCTGGACTGTGACGATCCCATGCTGGCGGCCCACCAGTTTACGGGCCTGCTGAATGAGTTCGTGCTGTGGCCATGGCTGATGGGCCGGGACAGCCTTCCCGCCTCCGCTGAGCAGATCATCGACGAGGCGGTCGGAATGTTCCTGCAGCGCTATCGGCTGGCGAAGTGAGCGGGCGCGGTCACGGCGAAGCGGACCAGCGCCGTGACGTTGTGGCGCCCGAGCTCTGCCATCGGTCGCCCTCTCCTGCACGCGCGATAGGCCGGGCGCCGCCCCTGCGCGCGCCGCGCGGTTCGCGATTCCGAGCAGCCCGCGCCGACAAATCGTAGCCCTGCCTACGAACCAGGCCCGGCGCGCGACGCGTCAGCGCCTTTGGTCCTTACGTGCTCGATGAAGGCGCGCAACTTCGGCAACACCTGACGCCGGCCGGGATGGTACAGAAACACACCCGGCATCGTGACGGCAAACCGCGACAGCAGCCCTTCGAGTCGGCCCTCGGACAGCGCGCCCGCGGCGATCGGAGCCGGCACCTGCGCCAGCCCGACGCCGCGCACCGCCGCGCCGAGCAGCGTCGGATAGTCCTGCGCGATGAGCGGACCCGACACGATCGCCTCCACCTGCTTGTTGCCGTCGACAAACAGCCAGGGCGCGATCGAGCCGTTCGAGCGCCGCAGACGCAGGCAGGCATGGCCTCGCAGATCCTCGATGTGCTCGGGGCGCTTGCGTTCGTGCAGATAGGCGGGACTGGCGACCACGACGAGAGGGAACGGCGGGGTCAGCCGCACCGCGACCATGTCGGCAGCGATGAACTGCCCCAGCCGGATGCCGGCATCAAACCCTTCAGCCGCCAGGTCGACCAGTTCCCCGCTCGCGACGATCTCGACCTCGACCTCGGGATAGGCCCGGCAGAAGGATGCGATCAGCGGCTCCAGCAGGATCGGCATCACCGCGGGCGGCACCGACAGGCGCAACAACCCGGTCGGCCGCTCCCCCATCCCGCGCGCCGCCTCGCCCGCGGCGACCAGCTCCTCGAAGGCCGGTCTGGCACGCGAGAGGAACCGCTCGCCGGCCTCGGTGAGGCCGACGCTGCGGGTGGTGCGGGTGAACAGCGCCGCGGCAACGCGCCCCTCCAGAATGCGCACCGCCTGGCTGATCGCCGACGGGGTCACGCCGAGCTCCGCGGCCGCTTTGCGAAAGCTGCGGTGCCGCGCGACGCTCAGGAACGCCTCCACGCCGTCGAGCGCGCCTTGCCTGACTGTGAAGTTCTGCTTCATGGCCTGTCGGCATTATCGCGAATAGTCGTCCGTCGCAATCGAGCCCAGTTTCCTTCGCGAAGCGGGAGCGACCTTGCAATGACCGACACTCTTGATGGCGTGCGCGACCACTATCGCGCGACCGGCCTGGCGGAGCGGCTGAAGACCGCGCTCGCCGTGTTCGGGCCGGAGGATCACCTTCTCGCGCCCGAACAACTGGCGACACTCGATCAGTTCCACACCCGCGGTCTCGCGGCGACCGCCGAGCTTGCCGGGCTCGCCGGGATCACCGCCGACACGTCGGTTCTGGATGTCGGGGCGGGCATCGGCGGGCCGGCCCGCTTTCTCGCGGCAAAGTATGGCTGCCGCGTGGTCGGGATCGACCTCAGTGAGCCGTTCGTGGACGCCGCACGCTACCTGACCTGGCGCACGGGACAAAGCGAGCATGTGTCGTTCCAGGCTGCCAGCGCCCTGGACCTGCCGTTCGACGGCGGCCGTTTCAATCTCGTTTTCCTGCAGCACGTGGCAATGAACATCGCTGACCGCAATCGTCTCTACGGCGAAGTGCGACGTGTGCTGCGGTCCGGCGGCAGACTGGCGACATTCGATGTCGTGCTGCGAGGCGGCGAGCCCGACTATCCCCTGCCCTGGGCGCGAACGCCTGCCACGAGCTTTCTGTTGACCGGAGCCGCGACGCGCGCAGCCATCGAACTGGCCGGCTTTCACGTCCTGACATGGCAAGACGACACCGGGGCCGCCAAGGCGTGGGCCGAGCAACTGCGCCTATCGGGGCCGCCGCCTCCGCCAAATCTCGGCGTGGTGATGGGGGCGGAGTTCGCGCAGCTCGCCGGCAACCTCGCGCGAAATCTCCTCGAAGACCGGCTCGGCGTCATGACCGGCGTATTCGAAGCGATAGCCCGGTAGGAAGAGCATGTCTCCGGCAATCATCTTTCAGACGCAACTCCTCCTGGGCTACGTTCCATGGCTTCTCTGCTTCCGGACGTATCTCTGGCCGAGACTCAAATCAATGCACCGGGTCGAGGCGCACCGCGCCATCGCCACGCTGCACAGCTTCCGCTTCTTCGGCCTGGTTTTCATTCTTCCAGGCGTCGTCGGCCCCCACCTGCCGTCCGGCTTCGCCGTTCTCGCCGCCTACGGTGACTTCGCAACCGGCCTGCTGGCGATGCTGGCGCTACTCGCGGTGGGGGTCCGTCCGATGTTCTGGCTCCTTGTCGGCGCCTTCAACATCGTCGGCACGATCGATATCGCCGTCGATTACTTTCACGGTGTTCAAGTCGGCCTTCCGGCGGTGGCAGGGGAACTCGGTGCTGCATACGCGATCCCGATCATCTACGTGCCGCTGCTGATGATCACACACGTCGCAGCGTTCTATCTGCTGGCGAAACGGGCCCCTGAGGCGAAAGAATCGCTTGTCGGCAGTCCGGCACGTCCGTGATCGGAGCATTGGAACCGGCTGTTTCACCCGCGCGAATTTCTGCTTCGTACAGGATCACCGCGGCCCGGCACTGAAATGCCCGGCAGCCCCGGGAGAGACCGCGACACCGTCGCCAGGAAGGCGCGAGAGCTGCTGCGCCTGGGCGACGGGTTGCGCCACAAGCAACCCGCGGTCGGCAGAACAGCTTCGCGCATTTCCCCGAACGGGCTATCATCGAGCCATGCTCCACACCACCCAACTGACCGTGTTCTTCGCCGCGGCTTTCCTGCTCGCGATCACACCGGGGCCCGGGATCTTCTACGTCGCGGCTCGCACTCTCTCCGGCGGTCGCGCGGCAGGCCTCGCGTCCAGCTGCGGCACGGGCATCGGCGGCATGGTCCATGTCTTCGCCGGCAGCCTCGGCGTCTCGGCCATCGTTCTGGCGAGCGCGGAATTGTTCACCGCGCTGAAGCTGCTCGGCGCAACGTATCTGGTCTGGCTTGGCATTCGCACCGTGCAGGCAGCGCGCCGCGATGCCTTGGCGGCCCTGGCGGCACCGACGGCCGCGCCACCGGTCGGGGCACGCAGGGCGTTCCGTGACGGCGTGTTCGTCGAGGCGTTGAACCCGAAAACGGCCGCCTTCTTTCTGGCATTCATCCCGCAATTCGTGGATCCGGCCGCCGGCCATGTGGCCGTGCAATTCGTCCTGCTGGGCCTCGTCTCGGTCACGCTCAACACGCTCGCCGATGCGGCGGTGGCACTCGCCGCGAGCGCCGTCAGCCGCGGCGTGACGGCGCGTCCCGGTGTCGTGCGCCGACTGCGCGAAGCGTCTGGGGCGGGCATGATCGCGCTTGGCGTCGGCCTTGCCCTGAGCCGGCGCCCTGCGACCTGATCAGCGAGCTGAGCCCTCGCCGCCGCGATGCACCGCCTTCCGTGCCCCCGTTTGGGTGGTCGGCGCCATTTGCCGCCTACCCCTACCCCTCCAACGCCTGCCCGATCGCTGCCGGCAGCCGCGCCGACCGACCCATCCCCGCCAGCACCGCCAGCGCAATCACATAGGGCGCCATCTGCAGCACGTAGGAGCTGAGCGGCACACTCGCCTCCTGCAGCCGCAACTCCAGTGCCTCCGCCGCCCCGAACACCAGGCACGCCGCCGCCGCTCCCCACGGCGTCCAGCGCCCGACGATCAGCGAGGCCAGCGCCAGATAGCCCCGGCCGCCGGTCATCCCGTCCGTGAACGTGCCCACCTGCTGCAGCGACAGCACCGCCCCGCCCAGCCCGGCAATCGCCCCGCCCGCCACCACCGCCAGCATCCGCACTCGCAGCGGATCGGCGCCGGCGGCAAACACCGCCTCCGGATTCTCCCCCGTCGCCCGCAACGTCAGTCCCGCCTGCGTGCGGGCGAGAAACCAGCTCAGCACCACGCACAGCAACACCGCGAGATAGGTCAGCGGCGGATGGTCGAACAGCAGCGGGCCCAGCACCGGCAGCTGCGACAGGCCGGGGACCGGCCAGGCCGGCAGCGGGTTCAGATGGATCGCCGCTGGCCGCCCGCCGCCGGCAATGCGCAGCAGGTAGCTGGTCAGGCCGAGCGCCAGAATATTGGCGGCCAGCCCCGTCACCATGTTGTCGGCACGGTAACGCACTGCCACCACCGCGACCGCCGCCGCGATCAGCGCCCCGCCCAGCAGCGCCGCCAGCACGCCCACCGCCTGGCTGCCGGCGAGCCAGGCGCCGGCGGTGGCGGCAAAGGCGCCGGCGAGCATCATCCCCTCCAGCCCGACCGCGAACACGCCCGCCCGCTCGGAGAGGATCCCGCCGAGCGCCGCCAGCAGCAGCGGTGTGGCGATCCGGATCGCGGCGGCGAGGAAATCGGTCACGGCCGCCGCCGCACCGTCGCCGCCAGCACGAACAGCATGGTCAACCCCTCGATCACCGACACCAGCGCCGACGGCACGCCGATCTGCCGCTGCATCGACAAAGCCCCCGCCTCCAGGAAACCCACGAACAGCGCCGCCGGGACCACCGCCAGCGGCTCCAGCGCGCCGAGCAGCGCGACGGTCACCGCCTTGAAGCCGAAGCCGAGCGAGAACCCGTCGATCAGCCGCCGCTGCACTCCCAGCACCTCGATCCCGCCGGCGAGCCCCGCCAGCGCCCCGGCGAGCAGCATCGCGCCCCAGGTCAGGCGCGCCAGCGAGAATCCGGCATAGGCGGCGGCCGGCCGGCTGGAGCCCGCGACCCGCAGCGCGAACCCGAAGCGCGTGCGCCAGAGCAGGAACGACAACAGCGCCGCGGCGGCGAGCGCGATCAGGCAGCCGGGATGCGCGTCCACCCCCGGCAGCCGCGGCAGCCAGGTCGGGCGCGGCATCAACTTCGATTGCAGGAACCCGGCGCCGAACTGGCCGAGCGGCCCCGCCAGTGCCTGCTCCACCAGCAGCCATGCGACGAAATTGAGCAGCAGCGTCGCCAGCACCTCGTGCACCCGCCGGCCGAGATGGATTGCGGTCGCGACCCCCGCCCACGCCGCCCCGGCCAGCGCCCCGCCCAGCAGCGCCGCCACGACCGCGAGCACCGGGTCGGCGATCGGCCAGGCCAGCGCCACCGCCGCCGTCCCCATGCCGCCGACCGCGATCTGCCCCTCGGCGCCGATATTGATGATCCCGGCGCGGAAGCAGAGTGCGACGCCTGCGCCGCTCAACAGGTACGGCGTCGTCTTGTTCAGCGCGACGCCGATCTGGTGCGGCGAGCCCGCCGCTCCGGCCGCGATCGCCGCCAGCGCCGCCACGGGGTTGTGCCCCGACAACGCGATCAGGCCCGCCGCGGCGAGCAGCGACAGCAGCACCGCGATCAGGATCCGCCGTGGCAGCCCGCTCGTGGCGAGGACCAGCCGGCGCGTGCCCTCTGCCGGCGCAGCCATCGACGGCGCGGTGGCGTCCGGCGCCAGCGGAGCGGAGCCGTCGCTCACGCCGCCTGTCCCGCCATCCACAACCCGATGCGGCCGAGATCGGCCTCGGCCCGCGTCACCAGCCCGGCGAAGCGGCCGCCCGACATCACCGCCACCCGATCGCTGATCGCCAGCACCTCGTCGAGTTCGGACGCGATCATCAGCACCGCCGCCCCGCCATTGCGCAGCGCCACCAGGCTGTCCAGCACGAAGCGCGTCGCCCCGGGATCGAGGCCCCAGGTCGCCTGGTGCGCCAGCACCACCGCCGGTGCCCGGTCCAGCTCGCGCGCCACCACGATCTTCTGCTGATTGCCGCCGGAGAGCCGCGCCGCGATCGCGCCCGGCCCCGGCGTGCGAATGTCGTAGGCGGCGATCAGCCGCCGCGCCTGCGCCCAGCCCCCGGCCCGCGACAGCAGCCCGTGCCGCGCATAGGGCGCGCGGTGCGTGTCGCGCAGCATCAGGTTCTCGGCAATCGTCATCGATCGCACCAGCGCGGTGTGCGCGCGATCCGCGGGCAGATAGGCGAGCCCGGCCCGCATCCGCGCCGCAACTCCGGCGCGCGTCACGTCACGCCCGTCGAGCAGGATGGCACCGCCGGTCGCGCGGCGCAGCCCGGCCAGCGTCTCCGCCAGCTCGATCTGTCCGTTGCCGTCGACGCCGGCGACGCCAAGGATCTCGCCGCCCCGCAGCTCGAGATCGATGCCGCCGAGCCCGGGGCCGCGCAGGTCGCGCAGCCCGAGCCGCATCGGGCCGGGCGGGCGCGGATCGGGCGTGTGGACCGGCACGACGTCACGACCCACCATCATCGCGGCGAGCTGCCCGCGGCTGGCGCCGGCGACCGGCATGCGTCCGGTGACGCGCCCGGCCCGCAGCACCACGACCTCGTCGCAGACTTCCAGCACCTCGCCCAGCTTGTGGGTGATGAACACGATGCCCTTCCCCTCCGCACGCAGCCGGCGGAGCACGTCGAGCAGCCCCGCGACCTCGGTCGGCGCCAGGTTGGAGGTCGGCTCGTCCAGGATCAGCAGCTCGGCATCGCGCAGGATCGCCTTGAGGATCTCCACCCGCTGCCGCCGTCCCAGCGGCAGATCCGCGATGCGCGCCGCCGGATCGAGATCGAGGCCGAAGCGATGACTGGCCTCGCGGATGCGGGTCGCGATCGCCGCGCGGCGCAGCACGCGGCCGGCTTCAGGCCAGCCGAGCATGACGTTCTCTGCGACGGTCATCGCCTCCACGAGCATGAAATGCTGGTGGATCATCGCGAGGCCGGCCTGCATCGCGTCGCCGGGATGGTGGCCGGAGAGTTCGTGGCCGCGGAAGACGATGCCGCCGGCGTCGGGAGGCAGCATGCCGAACAGGATCTTCATCAGCGTCGTTTTGCCGGAGCCGTTCTCGCCGAGCAGGCCGACGATCTGGCCGGCGCCGACGTCGAGGTCGATGCCGTCGTTTGCGCGCAGCGCGCCGAAGCTGCGGACGATGCCGCGCATTTGGAGTAACGAAGTCAAGGGAAGGCCAGGGGCTCCGCCCATCGGGCCGCTTCGCGGCCCGATCCCCGCTGGGGCCGTACGGCCCCGGACCCCTTGACTTTAAGTAATGCGGGTCTGGGGGCGCCTGCCCCCAGCGGGGGTCCAGGGGGCAGAGCCCCCTGGCCTTCCTTCCTCACGTCCCCGGCCGCGCATCCTTCTCCGTCGGCGTGATCTTCAGCGCCCCACTGGCAAACTTCTTCGCCATGTCATCGAGCTCCGTGACCACGGCGGCCGGCACCACCGGGTTGAACTGCTTCCCCGGCTCGTACTCCAGCTTCGCCCCCGTCACCGGCGCGGTGTTGTAGCCATACATCACGAACGTACCGAACAGCTTGCCCTGCTTCACCTGATCCGCGGTGGAACCGAACATGGCCGGCCAGTCCTCGATGATGTTGGTCAGGACTTGCTCTGGCGCCATCTTGGTCTGGTCGACACCGCGGCCGGTGACGTAGACGTGCTTCTCCTTCGCCGCCTCCACCAGCCCCGCCTCCGCGGCGTTGAGTTTGCCGGTCAGCACGTCGGCGCCGTTGGCGATCAGCGACAGTGCCGCTTCCTTCGCCGCCGCCGCATCTTCCATGTCCTTGACGTAGACGATGGTAACCTGGGCGCCGGCCTTGGTGGCGCAGATGCGGAAGCCGCCCGCCTGTGCCGTGATGTTCGGCACGCCCTGCAAACCGTACACGCCCGCAACCTTGTGCGTCTTGCTCATTCGCGCGGCAAGCGTGCCCAACTGGCAGCCGAACTGGGCATTGTTCCAGTCGATCGACATGACGTTCGGCGGCATGCCTTCGTTGCCGCTGACGGCGATGAACTGAGTCTTGGGAAAATCGGGGGCCACCTGCTCCATCGCCGAGACGAAGCGGCCGGAATGGCCCATGACGATCAGGAAGCCGCGGCTGGCGTAGTCGCGCAGCGCCTCGGCCTCGTCGGCATCGGCGACGTTCTCGGTGTAGGCGGTGTCGAAGCCGTGCGACTTCAGGCTTTGCAGGATCTGGTAGCCGAGCGCGTTCCAGCTCTGGTCGTTGATGCTGCCGGGCAGCAGGATGGCGGCCTTGTCCTTCGTCTGCGCCGTGGCGGCGCCGGCCGGTGCCAGCGCCAGCAGCGTCGCGGCGAGCAGGGCCAGGCGGCCCCGGCGCGGCTTGTTCGTGGTCACGATCATCCCCCTCATGTGACTGCGTGCATTGCGTCCCGAAACCGGACGGGTCGGCGGCTCACGGCGCAGCAAAACCCATGCCATGCCGTGGCGCCGATCAGGCCCGGACGATTGCCGCGATCGGTGCCTCGCCTGGCGCACATTGGTGCTCGGTGCCGCCGGAGACGAAGATCGCGGCATCGCCGGTGACGGAGGCGATGACGGCGCCGAGCGCGGCGCGCGCATGCCGCTCGTAGTTGATGTCGGCATCGGAGAGCATGGTGGTACGCCGGCCGCGCAGCATGCCGCCGGGCGGTGCCTCGGCCTTGGCGAACAGCGCCACGATCCGCGTCGGATCGGGCTCGGCAAGCCCGGCGGCGCGCAGCGCGGCGCGCACGCCTTCGGCGTCGATCACGTCGCGCAGCACGCCATGGCCGATGCGCAGCGTGCCGCCAGCCTCCGGCGCGTTGCCGAATAGCAGGATCTCGCAATGCTGCAACTCGCCGCCGGCCGAGGTGTGGGCGACGGAGGAATAGAGCTCGAGCTTGCGCCCGATCGCGGCATCCTCCACCGCCGATTCCGCCAGCTCGCCGAGCCCCAGCGCCACACCCAGGCCAGTGGCGCCGCGCGCGTAAACCTTCGAGCCGTTCGGGTCTTGCGTCACCAGCCGCGCGCCACGGCGCGTGGCATCCGCGACCATGGCCGGGGTGAGCAGCGGCCCCTTGACCTGGACATAGTGCACATCGGCGGCGCTGGTGACTCCGGCCTCCTCCCGGGCCTGCCGCACTGCGGCAGCGACCTCGCGTACCTGCACCATGGTGCCCACCTCCTCGGGCAGGAAGGCGCGGGTGAGCGCGATTCCCAGGGCAAGGCGTGGCTCCTCCGCTGAGGCCGCGTCGGCGAGGCGAACGAAAACCGTGGCATGCGGGCTCAGCACGCCCTCGGTGCCGCCCGACCAGACGAACGCGACGCGCCGGGCAACCTCGTCCGGCGTGGCGCGAAGATGTCGGGCGAGCAGCAGGGAGTAAGACAGGGTCGCGAAGCCGCGGGTGAAGTCGTTGGCGCCGCCATTGCCCTCGGTCTTACCGATCAACGCGACGATCCGCCCGGGATCGACCTCGCCCGACTCGATCAGGGCGGCGAGGGCCGAGACGTCGGCCGGGCTGTTCATGGGCAGCTTGTGGGCTTCGATGGCCATGCGGCCCTCCGTGGGCAGGTCGGGTGCCGCGGCCCGGGCGGGGTGCGGGCCGGGCATGGGCGGCCCCGGGGTTGGGAGATCGGCCGATGCGGGGCGTCACGTCCGCCACCGCAGGGGCACGTTTGCGTGGGTGTCGGGCACCGCCCCTATACTTTCGCCGCCGCAGGCACGATCCATCAAGGCCTGAAGGTATCTCTGCGCAGCGCGGTGTCAGCCCGGAGGGAGATCATGAGCAACGACAAGATGTTGGCGCAAATGGGCGAGAAGCCCGGCTTCATTGCCGCGCTGGACCAGAGCGGCGGGTCGACCCCCGGCGCGCTGCGCCATTACGGCATCCCGGACAGCGCCTACAGCGGCGAGGCGGAGATGTTCCGTCTGGTGCACGAAATGCGCGTGCGAATCGTCTCCGCCCCGTCCTTCACCGGCGCCAGGGTGATCGCCGCCATCCTGTTCGAGGCGACGATGGATGGCGAGGCGCAGGGCCGGCCGGTGCCGAGCTTCCTGTGGGAGCAGCGGGGCGTCGTCCCCATCGTCAAGGTCGACAAGGGGCTGGATGCCGAAAAGGACGGCGTGCGGCTGATGCAGCCGATGCCGGAGCTGCATATGCTGCTCGCCCGGGCGGTGAAGCTCGGCGTGTTCGGCACCAAGATGCGATCGGTGATCAACCGGGCCTCGCGCGAAGGTATCCGGGCGATCGCCGACCAGCAGTTCCAGATCGCGGCGCAGATCGCCGAACACGGGCTGATGCCGATCATCGAGCCGGAAGTCTCGATCAACAGCCCTGACAAGGCGGGCGCTGAGGCCATCCTGTTCGAGGAGCTGACCCGCCACGTCGATGCCCTGCCCGAGAGCCGGCGGGTGATGCTGAAACTGACGATCCCGGACAAGCCCGATCTCTACCTGCCGCTGATGCAGCATCCGCGGGTGCTGCGGGTCGTGGCGCTCTCTGGCGGATACACGCGTGACGATGCGTGCGCGCGGCTGACCAAGAATCATGGAATGATCGCCAGCTTCTCCCGGGCGCTGGTGGAGGACCTGAAGGTCTCGATGAGCGATGCCGAGTTCGACGCCGGGCTGGCGCGGTCGATCGACCAGATCTATCGGGCGTCGACGCAGAAAGTGTAGCTCGGGCTGTTGCATGACGGGTTGACGAACTCTTCGTTGCCCGGAACAGTGCGGCGCCGACAGGGGGAAAACCCCGATGGCGCCGTGTCTTTCCGGGGAGGGACGCACGTGCCGGTCCGTCATGCCGCCGCCCTGCTGCTGCTCGCCGCACCGGCAGCGCTTGCCGCGCCACCTCCACCGCCCACCGGCCCGTTGCCGGACTGGCCCTGCCCGGCGCCCCAGGCGGGGCCGCTGACGCCGGAATCGGTGCTTGGCACGAAGCTGCCTGCGCCGCTTCCCGCGGCGGGCGCCTGGCAGCACGACGCTCCGGCGCGGACGGTGGCCGATTTCGCCAGCGCACCGGAGAATCCGCCCCAGAGCGGCATTGCCCGAATCACGGCATTCGGCGCAGGGGCCGGTGCGGATCGTCAGGCGGCGATGCTGCTCGTGTTACAGGGCGTGGTGGAACGCAGTAATGCGTTGCGCGACATCCTCATTCAAGGAATCGGCGACAAGGTGGTGAGGTCGCGCCTGCTGGCCGAGCACCTCCGGGCGATCGACGGCTCGATCGCGGCCCTCCCGGTGAACGCCAGCGCCACGGCCAAGGGCGATCTCGCGACCGCGAAATACTGGGCGGGTCGCTCGCTCGGCGACAACGAGGACGAGGCCGCCCTGCTCTGCCACCGTCTCGGCTATCTCGAGCGCAAGACGCGGCGCCTCGGGACGGCGATCGCCGCGGCCCTGCACGGGGGATAGCGTAACAGAGACGCAATGGAATAGGCTTGCCGTGCGGCCGGCTGGATTGCCGCATCACGCCGGAATGAGCGTGCTTGACCTTCGGCCCGTCTGGCGGGCCGGCGGCACACACAGGGGAGGTTACGGGACTCATGAAGCGCAGCACGTTGCTTGCAACCGCGCTCACGACCGGCCTGCTGCTCGGCGCGGCCGGCGCGGCCCGGGCCGCAAGCTGGGACGATCTCGTTAATGCCGGGTCGCAGGCGAAGAACTGGCTGACCTATGGCGGCAACCTGGCCCAGACGCGTTACTGGCCGTCGCACGCGATCAACACGCACAATGTCGGCCAGCTCCGTGTGAAATGGGTGTTCCAGACCGGCGTGCTCGGCTCGTTCGAGAACTCGCCGATCGTCGAGGACGGGGTGATGTATATCACCACGCCATACAACTACCTCTTCGCCGTGGACGCCCGCACCGGCAAGGAGTTGTGGCACTATCAGCAGAAACTCGCTGCCGTGCCGCTGTGCTGCGGGCCGAACAGCCGGGGCGTCGCCCTGCTCGGCGACACCCTGTTCATGGCGACGCTCGACGCCTCGCTGGTCGCGCTGAACAAGAAAACCGGCGAAAAACTCTGGGAGACGCAGGTCGCCGATCCCGAGATGGGCTACTCGCTGACCATGGCGCCGGTGATCTACAAGGACAAGGTGATCGTCGGCATGGGCGGCGCGGAATACGGCATCCGCGGCATGATCACCGCCTACAACGTCAAGGACGGCAGCCAGGCCTGGCGCTGGTACACCGTGCCCTCGCCGGATGACGAGCAGCCGGACGGGACCAAGGGTTGGATCGGCAACTACGTCGAGAAGGTCGATGGCGTAAACGACCTGCACCGCGACATCGCGGCCGAGAAGGCGGCCGCCGCCGACCCGAAGAACAAGGATGCCTGGATGCACGGCGGCGCGTCCAACTGGATGACCGACACGATCGACGTCAAGCGCGGCATGCTTTTCGCGTCTCTCGGCAACCCCTCGCCCGATCTCGATGGCTCGGTGCGCCCCGGCGACAACCGTTGGTCCGACAGCCTGGTGGCGCTGAACGCCGATACCGGCGAGATGATCTGGGGCTACCAGTACGTGCCGCACGACGTCTGGGATCTCGATGCGACCTCGCCGCCGATCCTGGCGACCGCACCAGATCGCCACGGCCATATGCGCGACGTGGTCATCACCGGCGGCAAGACAGGCTGGGTCTACGTGCATGATCGGGCGAGTGGTGCGCTGCTGCGACGCTCGCCGAACATGATCCCGCACGAGAACCTGTTCGCGCAGCCGACCGAAGCCGGCGTGCGCATGCTGCCGGGCGCCAATGGCGGCGTCGAATGGTCACCGGGCGCCTATGACCCGATGACGCACGACGTGTACTATCTGAACCTGCACCAGCCGATGACCTATCAGGTCAAGCCCGAGCCCTGGGAGAAGGGCGCATTGTGGCTCGCCGGTGCCTTCACCTCGATCCCGGGCGAGGCGCAATGGGGCCGGCTGGTCGCGGTCAACACGCATACCGGCAAGATCGACTGGGCGGCGAAGACCGAGAACCCGATGATCGGCGGCGCGATGACGACCGCCGGCGGACTGGTCTTCGCCGGCGAGGGCAATGGGGAGTTCAAGGCGTACGACGCACGGACCGGCAAGGTGCTGTGGCAATTCCAGGCCGGCGCCGGCGTGAATGCCGCGCCGGTTGCCTTCGAGGTCGACGGCAAGCCCTACATCGCCGTCGCCGCCGGCGGGAACTTCCAGCTCAAATACAAGCTGGGTGACGCGGTCTACGTCTTCGGGCTCTGAGCCCTGCAGCCACCGGACCGGTCGCGCGCGCCGCACGACCGGTCCGGTACCGCCGCCATCGCCCGCGGGCGCGAACCGGAGCCCCTGCATGAATTCGAGCCGCCTGAGGGCGCTCATCGCTCTCGGAACACTCGCCTGCGTCGCACCCGCCGGCATCGCACAAGCCGCCCTACCGAGCTGGATTCACGCCGATCCCGCACACCGGATTGCCACGATCGACATGGTCGCCGGCTGGAACCCGAACAACAGCGCGCTCAACTTCAACGGCTACTACGCCGGCGACCTGACCATCGTGATTCCGGTCGGCTGGACCGTGAAGGTCAGCTTCACCAACCATGACGGGATGCTGCCGCACTCGCTGCTGGTGACCAAGGCCTATGCCAAGGCCAAGATCCCGCCGCAGGCCGGGGTCAATCAGGTGGCGATCAGCAAGGCCTACACCGACGATCCGGACAGCGGCCTGGCACCGGGGCAGAAGGACAGTTTCGATTTCAAGGCGACCGATCCCGGCACCTACTGGTGGTTCTGCGGCGTGCCGGGCCACGGGCTGGAAGGCATGCACGTGAAGCTGCGGATCGACCCTGCGGCGACCGGACCGGCGGCGATCATCGCGCCGGGAGCCGAGAAGGGCCGCCCGTGACCCGCTCTGGCATGGGCAGGCACGCCGCACCGCGATAGAATCGTGGTCCGCCCGCCCCTGCCGCGGTGCGGCACCCGGCGTTCCGCCGCATGGAGAAGCCCGTCATGGACATTATCGACCGTCTGCGTGCCGTCACCACGGCGACGCTGACCACGCAGATGTTCAAGCGGGGATTCCGCAACGTCTACATGCAGGGGGTGCGGCGGCTCGGCACGGGGCACGGGACGATGGTGGGGCCCGCCACGACGCTGCGCTACATCCCGTCCCGCGAGGATATCGACCGGCTCGAGGCCTTCGCCGATCCGTCCCACCCGCAACGCCGCGCAATCGAGCACACGCCCCCGGGCCACGTTCTCGTCGAGGATTGCCGCGGCGACACTAGCGCCGCTTGTGGCGGCGAGATCCTGCTGACGCGGCTGCAGGTCCGTGGCGTCGCCGGCATGGTGTCCGACGGGCCGGTCCGCGATGCCGGGCCGGTCGCCGCGCTCGCCATGCCGGTGTTCTGCGCCGGCGCCGCCGCGCCGCTGAACCTCGTCGCCCATCATGCGGTCGCGATCGACGAGCCGATCGGCTGCGGCGGCGTCGCCGTCTATCCCGGTGACATGATCGTGGGCGATGCCGACGGCGTCGTGGTCATCCCCCGCCATCTCGCCGAGGAGGTGTCCCGGGACGCCCTGGAGCAGGAGCGGCTGGAGCAGTACCTGCTGCAGCAGATTGCCGACGGCGCCGCCCTGCCGGGCACCTATCCGCCGGATGCCGCGACCCGCGCCGCCTATGAGACCTGGCGGCGGGAGCGCTTCGGCGACTGACGCCTCGCGTGGCGCCGGCCACACGCCCGGGCACCGCGCGGTCTCGACAATGCCGCGCGCGGCGGTAACAACGCACCGGTCAGGCGAAGAGAGACCAGCATGGATCGCATCGAGACCGCGGGACTGAAGATCGCCCGCTCGCTGTTCGAGTTCATCAACGGCGAAGCGCTGCCCGGCACCGGCACCACCGCGCCGGAATTCTGGAACGGCCTCGGCGCGCTGGTGCGCGACCTCGCGCCGCATAATGCCGCACTGCTGCAGACCCGCGACCGGCTGCAGGAGCAGGTCGATGCCTGGCATCGGGCACGCGCCGGAAAGCCGCCCGCGGCCGGCGAGTACGAGGCATTCCTGCGCGAGATCGGCTACCTGCTGCCCGAGCCGCCCGACTTCACCATCACCACCGCCAATGTCGATGACGAGATCGCCGAGATCGCCGGGCCGCAGCTCGTCGTGCCGGTGATGAACGCGCGCTACGCGCTGAACGCCGCGAATGCCCGCTGGGGCAGCCTGTATGACGCGCTGTACGGAACCGACGCTATCCCCGAGAGCGGGGACGCCGCCCGTGGCAGCGGCTACAATCCGCGCCGCGGCGCCCTGGTGATCGCGCGCGGGCGGGCGCTGCTCGACGCGAGCGCGCCACTTGCCGGCGGGTCGTGGCGCGACGCCCATGGCCTTGCCGTCGCCGAGGGCGGGCTGGTGATTGCCGGCCCCGGCGAGGCCAGGCTAAGCCTGGGACGCCCCGACGCTTTCGCCGGCTATACCGGCGAGGCGGCCGATCCCAGGACGGTGCTACTGCGCCATCACGGGCTGCATATCGAACTGGTGGTCGACCGGGCGAGCCGGATCGGCCGCGACGACGCCGCCGGCATCGCCGATCTGGTCATCGAATCCGCGGTCACCACAATCATGGATTGCGAGGACAGCGTCGCCGCGGTCGATGCCGAGGACAAGATTGCGGTCTATCGCAACTGGCTCGGATTGATGACCGGCACACTCACCGCGCGCTTCGAAAAGGGGGGCGGCAGCGTCGAGCGGCGGCTGAATCCCGATCGAACCTACATGCGACCGGATGGTGGCACCCTGACTCTGCCCGGCCGCAGCCTGATGCTGGTGCGCAATGTCGGTTTCCACATGTACACCGATGCGGTGCTCGACGAATCCGGCCAGGAAATCCCGGAGCACTTCCTGGACGCGGCAATCACCGCGATGATCGCGCTACACGATCTGCGCGGCCGGCAGGCGGTGCACAATTCCCGCCGCGGCTCGATCTATATCGTCAAGCCGAAGATGCACGGGCCGGAGGAGATCGCCTTCGCCGACGCCGTTTTCGGGCGCGTCGAGGACGTGCTGGCCTTGCCGCGCAATACGCTCAAAATTGGGATCATGGACGAGGAGCGGCGGACCAGCGCCAATCTCAAGTCCTGCATCCATGCCGCGCGCGCCCGCGTCGTGTTCATCAACACCGGCTTCCTCGACCGCACAGGCGACGAGATCCACACCTCCATGGATGCCGGCCCGATGATCCGCAAGGCGGCGATGAAGGACACCCCGTGGATCCGCGCCTACGAGGCGCGCAACGTCGCGATCGGCCTGGCCTGCGGCCTGCGCGGGCGGGCGCAGATCGGCAAGGGGATGTGGGCGGCGCCCGACCGCATGGCGGAAATGCTGACGACCAAGGGGGCGCAGCTTCGGGCCGGCGCCAGCACGGCCTGGGTTCCCTCGCCCAGCGCCGCGACGCTGCATGCGCTGCATTATCATGCGGTGGACGTGGCGGCGCAGCAGGCGGCGCTGACACGCGCCCCGACTTCGGCACCCCTGTCCGACCTGCTGACGATTCCCGTCGCCGACCGACGCAACTGGGCGCCCGAGGATGTGCAGCAGGAACTCGACAACAACGCCCAGGGCATTCTGGGCTACGTCGTGCGCTGGATCGACCAGGGCGTCGGCTGTTCCAAGGTGCCGGACATCCATGACGTGGCGCTGATGGAGGATCGGGCGACGCTGCGCATTTCCAGCCAGCACATTGCCAATTGGCTGCATCAGGGAATCGTCCGGCGTGAGCAGGTGATTGCGACGATGCGCCGGATGGCGACGGTGGTGGATCAGCAGAATGCGGGCGATCCGAATTACCGGCCGATGGCGCCCGGCTATGACGGACCGGCCTTCCTCGCCGCCTGTGACCTGGTGTTCCAGGGCCGGGTGATGCCGAACGGCTATACGGAGTGGATCCTGCACGCGCGCCGGCGGCAGGCGAAGGCGGACATGGCGGGGTGACGTGTCGCCGGCGCGCGGGCGCGTCCGCCCGCGCCCCTACGACGGCACGTATTCCGTGATCAGCCGATCGCTCTCCGCCTCGCGCTCCTGCAGGCAGACCTCGTAGCCCCACAAGATCTGCAGGTGGCGCAGCGTCTTCTGCGCCGCGCGGGCATCGAGCCGCACGCCATGGCGCGATTCGTGCGTCAGCTTCGCCTTGCGGCTGCCGAACAGGTCCACGTCCGCGACCTCGATCAGCGGCGCCAGACTGGCCGGCTCGTACTGATCGGCGAGAAGCGAGGCGATGCGCCGGTAGCCCGGCTCGTCATGGATCTCCTCGACCACATAGGCAGGCTCGGCCGCCCGGTCGGCGAGCTGCACCATGCGGAATCGCCGCATGACCTTCGGGCCAAGAAACTGCCGGATCAGCCCCTCGTCGCGGTAGTTCGCCCAGACGTCGCGCAGCGTGCCCCAGGGATCGCCGTTGCCGGCGAACGCGGGGAACCACTCGTAATCCTCGTCATCCGGCTCGAGGCAGGCGCGCTGGATGTCGCGCATGATGGCAAAGCCCAGCGCATACGGGTTCCAGCCACTGAAATGGCGGCTGGTGAGGTCGGGCTGGGTGATCACCGAACTGTGCGAGTGCAGGAATTCCAGCAGCGCTCCGTCCGGAATGCGACCCTGTTCGTGCAGCCGCGTCATGATCTCGTAATGGCAGAAGGTGGCGCAGCCCTCGTTTGCCACCTTGGTCTGGCGCTGCGGATAAAAGTACTGTGCCAGCACGCGCACGATCCGCACCAGCTCGCGCTCCCAGCCGCGCAGGCGGGGCGAGTGCTTCTCGCAGAAATAGAGCAGGTTCTCTTCGGGGAGGCGCAGCCGCGCCTTGGCCTCGCGCTCCTCCACCTCACGCGCCGCCGGCGGCTGCGCCGCCGGTGCAGTATCGGGGAGGGTCCGCATCAGCGGATTGTAGCTCGCCTCCTCGTGCTCCCAGCGCTCACGGGCGCGCTTCTCCTCGTCGGCGAGCCGCCACTTGCGCTTCGGATACCGATGGATGCCCTGGTTCTGCAGCGCATGCGCCGCATCGAGGATGCGCTCGACCGCGGCGATGCCGTACCGCTCCTCGCACTGCATGACGAAGGACTTGGCATAGGCGAGATAGTCGAGGATGCCCTCGGCATCCGTCCATTGCCGGAACAGGTAGTTGTTGCGGAAGAAATGGTTGTGGCCGAAGCAGGCATGCGCGATCACGAGCGCCTGCAGGGTCGCGGTATTCTCCTCCATGATGTAGGCGATGCAGGGGGAGGAATTGATCACGATCTCGTAGGCGAGCCCCTGATAGCCGCGGCGGTACAGCGCCTCGTCACGGGCGAAGTGCTTGCCGAAGCTCCAATGGCTGTAGATCAGCGGCAGCCCGTTGGAGGAATAGGCATCGAGCATCTGCTCGGAGGTGATGAGCTCGATTTGCGTCGGATAGGGTTGCAGGCCGAACTCGCCGACCGCGATCTCCTCGCAGGCGCGGTAGATCGCATCGAGCGTGCGGAAGTCCCACTCGGCGCCATCGAACAGCAGGTCCATCATGCGCTCCGCGTCACGCCGCGACGCGGTTGGTCTTGGCGAACAGATCGGCGAGCACGGTCCAGACGTCCCTCACCTCGGTCAAGCGCCGCATCGCCAGGTTGCGTGCCCCCTCCGCGGCGGCGAGCGCCGTGTAGGTGGACCACAGCTCGGTCTCCATGACGCGGTCGGCATGGCGACCAACGGCGCGGCTGCCGCCGGTCTCGACATAAGCGAAGTAGCGCACGAATGGCAGGATGCGGCCGCGCATCAGGCTCGCCACCTGCTCCCGATCCGGCGTGTAGTTGTCGCCGTCCGAGGCCTGCGCCACATAGATGTTGAACCGCTCCGCCGGGAAGCGGGCCTGCTGCACCTCCGCCATGGTGCGGAGCGCCGAGGACACGACGGTGCCGCCGGTCTCGCGTGAGCGGAAGAACGTCTCCTCATCCACTTCAGCGGCATTGTCGGTGTGGCGGATGAAGACGACCTCCACCCGCTCGTATTTGCGCTTGAGGAAGAGGTGCAGCAGCATGAAGAACCGCTTCGCCAGATCCTTCATGTGCTCGGTCATCGAGCCGGAGACGTCCATCAGGCAGAACATCACCGCCTCGGTGGCCGGCTGCGGCTGCCGCTCGTGCCGGGCGTAGCGCACGTCGACCGGATCGACGAAGGGGATGCGGGCAGAGCGGCGCAGTGCCAGCGCCAAAGCCTCGCGCGCCGCCGCCTCCCGCCCCTCGTCGCCGGCATCGATCGCGTCGTCGACTTCGGTCTGCAACGCCTCCATCGCCCCGCGATCCGGGCGGCCGAGCGCGATCCGCCGCGCCAGGCTGTTGCGCATGGTGCGGCGCACGTCGAGCGCGCTGGGCTGGCCGTGGATCGTCACGCCGGCGCGACGCGGGCGCGACAGATCCATCTGTGCGGTGCTGGTGCGCAGCAGATGCGGCAGCTGGAGCTCGTCGAGGAAGTATTTCAGGAACTCCTCGTGCGTCAGCACGAACTCGAACGCATCCTCGCCGCCGCCACCCTTGCTGGCGCGGCTGCCGCCCTCGCCTTCACCGCCGAGCGGCTTCTCGATCTCGTCGCCGCGGTTGAGCGTGCCAGGGCCGGGCAGAACATAATCGTGATCGCCCTCGCCGGTGTGGCGGAAGCTCGGCTCCTCCGTGCTGCCGGCGGTGACCTTCACCCCGGCGCCGGAGTCGAGGTCCGAAACGCGACGGTCCGCCACCGCATCCGCGACCGCCTTCTTGATCTGCTCGCGCGCCCGGTCGAGGAAGCGCTGTCGGTTCGGCAGGCTCTTGCCCTGAGGATTGGCCCGCCGGTCGACGATTACCACTATGCCTCTCCGATTCACCCGGCCTTTTGAACGCGCATGTACCACTCCACCGCCCGACGCACCTGGCGCTCCGTGTAGCCGCGGGTTGCCATGCGCTCGACGAACTCGGTGTGCTTGCGCTCGGTCTCCGCGTCCTTCTTGGCGCCGAAGCTTATCACCGGCAGCAGGTCCTCGACCTGGCTGAACATCCGCTTCTCGATCACCTCACGGATCTTCGCATAGTCGGTCCAGCGCGGCATCCGTCCGCCATTGCTCGCCTGCATGCGCAGGCAATGCTTCACCACGTCGTTACGGAAGTCCTTCGGATTGCTGATCCCGGCCGATTTCTCGATCTTGGTGAGCTCCGCGTTCAGCTCCTCGCGGCTCATCAGGATGCCGGTGTCGGGATCCTTGAAGTCCTGATCCTCGATCCAGCGATCGGCAATGGCGATGTAGCGCTCGAACACGTTCTGGCCATAGTCGCTGTAGGATTCGAGATACGCCTTCTGGATTTCCTTGCCGATGAACTCGGCGTAGCGCGGCGCCAGCGTCGACTTGAGCGTGGTCAGCAGCCGGCGCTCGGTCTCCTCCGGGAACTGCTCCTGCCGCAATGACTTCTCGAGCACGAACATCAGGTGCACCGGATCGGCCGCGATCTCGGACGGATCGTGGTTGAAGGTCTGGCTCAGCACCTTGAAGGCGAAGCGGGTGGAAATACCGGTCATCCCCTCATCGACGCCCGCGGCATCGCGGTATTCCTGCACCGAACGCGCCTGCGGGTCCTGCTCCTTGATGTTCTCACCGTCATAGACGCGCATCTTGGAGTAGAGGTTGGAATTCGGATGCTCCTTCAGCCGTGACAGAACCGAGAACCGGGCCAGCATCTCGACCGTGCCCGGCGCGCAGGCGGCGCCGACCAGTTCGGAGGCCTCGAGCATCTTGCGGTAGATCTTCTCCTCCTCCGAGGCGCGGAGGCAGTACGGGACCTTGACCACGAAGATGCGGTCGATGAAGGCCTCGTTGTTGCGGTTGTTCTTGAACGTCGCCCACTCCGCCTCGTTGGAGTGCGCCAGGATCACGCCCTGGAACGGCAGCGCCCCGATATTCTCGGTGCCGACGTAGTTGCCCTCCTGCGTCGCGGTGAGCAGCGGGTGCAGCATCTTGATCGGCGCCTTGAACATCTCGACGAACTCGAGGATGCCCTGGGTCGCCCGGTTCAGGCCGCCGGAATAGGAGTAGGCGTCGGGGTCGTTCTGCGCGAACGCCTCGAGCTTGCGGATGTCGACCTTGCCGACCAGGGTCGAGATGTCCTGGTTGTTCTCGTCGCCCGGCTCGGTCTTGCTGACGGCGATCTGCCGGATCCGCGAGGGCAGCATACGGACCACCGAGAAGCGGCTGATATCGCCGCCGAACTCGTCAAGCCGCTTGGCCGCCCAGGGACTGATCGGGCCGCGGATGGCGCGCAGCGGGATGCCGTATTCCTCGGCGACGACCGGGGCCATCTCCTCATTGGCGAACAGGCCGAGCGGGCTCTCCAGCACCGGGCTGATCTCTCGGCCGGCCTTCAGCACGTAGATCGGCTCGTGCTCCATGAGCTGCTTCAGCCGCTCGGCGAGCGAGGATTTGCCGCCGCCGACCGGGCCCAGCAAATAGAGGATCTGCTTGCGCTCCTCCAACCCCTGCGAGGCGTGGCGCAGGAAGCCGACGATCCGCTCGATCGTCTCCTCCATGCCGAAAAACTCGGAGAAGGCAGGATAGCGGGCAACCGACCGATTGCCGAAGATCCGCCCGAGTCGGGGGTCGCGCGCCGTGTCGACGATTTCCGGCTCCCCGATCGCCCGCAGCAGGCGTTCCGGGGCCGAGGCAAAGGTTCCCGGCTCGCTGCGGCAAAGGTCGAGGAAGGCGGAGAGCGACATCTCCGCCTCGCGCTGACGCTCATACATCTGAGCGAAGCGGGAGAGAACGGCGTCGAGCGGCATGGAACCCCTCCTATCCGGCAGTCACTAAAAGCTCCCGATCATGGCCTCTGCGGGCGGAGTCCGGGGCGTTTGGTCATCATGGACCATCGTTCGCTCACGGCAAAGTGAAAGTTATGGCAGATATACGATTTTTGCGTGCCCGATTTAAAATCCGATATAATGCAAATCACACTGCGCGACGTGTGGGGAAACGTCGAGCAAATTCTGAAACACGCTGACGCGGTGTGGCTTGGCAGCAACGCGGGTCGGCGCGGTCAGTTGCCAACCTTCCCGCCCCGCACACGCCCGGGTTCAGCGCCGCCTGAGGCCAACCCTGCCCGGAATGCGCCCGACGGGTGCCTTCCGGCCCCCTTGGGTCGCCTCAACCAGGCTATCCTCCCTCGCCGGCCCGGATCGCCCGGCTCACCACACCCAACAGTTCCTGCAAACGGTACGGCTTTTGCAAGACGAAAATTGCCGAGTCGGCCGGCCCCTGCCCGCCGCGCGCGGCAGACTCGGGATCGCCGGTCAGGAAGATCACCGGCAGGCGCGGCCATCGCGCCTGCACCTGCCGGACCAGATCGGTGCCCGACATCCCCGGCATGGCCACGTCGACCAGCAGCGCCGCGGCAGCCAGACCAGCGTCCAGCGCCTCCCAGGCGGCCGCCGCGCCCGGGAAGAGTCGGACGCTATATCCTTCTTCTTGCAGCAAAGCGCCAGCGATCTCCCGTACCTGCGCGTCGTCGTCAACGAGCAGCAGGCACGGTCGCTCGGTCTCCATTACCCCGTCTCCAGCGGATTGCACCCGGACGAGGCGCGCCGCCGCCGCGCGACTCGGGACCGAATACTATCACCCGCCCGCACCGTCCGCGAAGCCGGGAGAGATCATGCGCGCACTGGTTGAGACCGCCAAGTGCGCGCCCGCCCGCCGGCGGCGCGTCCGCCGCGGCGCGCCGGCCTTACTGAAACAGTTTCAGCGCGTTTTGAATTGTGTGGGAGATGCCCCAGAGCAGGGGGAGGCCCACGAGCGCCCAGGCCAGCACCAGAGCCCATGGGGCTGTCGGCCGCGCCGCACCGTACGCACCGCTCATTGCCGCCTCCCGTCCGATCGTCCGCTCACGCCTGCGCTCCGCCCGGTTCGAGGAAGTGTTGGTCGCGCACCGGGTGCATCGCCAGGTTGCACAACAGCCCGAGAAGCAAGAGCCCGGCCATCACGTACATCGTCACGGTATAGGCATCGGCCTTCGCGACGCCGTGATCGATCTGGTACTGACGGATATAGTTGATCAGGACCGGCCCGAGCACGCCGGCCGCCGACCAGGCGGTGAGCAGCCGGCCGTGGATCGCGCCGACGTAGCGCACCCCGAAGATGTCGCGCAGATAGGCCGGGATGGTGGCGAAGCCGCCGCCGTACATGCTGATGATGATCCCGTAGCCGAGCACGAACAGCGCGATGCTGCCGATCCGGGCCGTGCTCGGGACTAGCAGGTACAGCACGATACCCAGCACGAAGAAGACGAAATAGGTGTTGCGCCGGCCGATATAGTCGGAAATCGACGCCCACACGAACCGCCCCGCCATGTTGAACAGGCTGAGCAGCCCGACGAAGCCGGCCGCCGCGGCCGGGGTGATCCGGCCGTGGAACATTTCCTGCGCCATCAGCGAGGCCTGGCCGAGCACGCCGATGCCGGCGGTGACGTTCAGGCACAGCACACCCCAGAGCAGGTAGAATTGCGGCGTGCGCAGCGCCTGGTCGACATGCACGGTGCGATCGGTGATCAGGCGGTTGGCCTGCGCCTGCGGCACGAAGCCGGCCGGCCGCCAGCCCTCGGCCGGAACCCGGACGATCGCGGCACCGATCAGCATGAAGACGAGGTAGAACAGGCCGAGGACGAAGAACGTCGGTGCGACACCGACGCTGGTCGGCCCGGCGAAATGCTTCATCAGCGCGACCGACAGCGGCGCCGCGATCAGCGCACCCCCGCCGAAGCCCATGATCGCCAGTCCCGTCGCCATGCCCGGGCGGTCGGGGAACCAGGTGATCAAGGTCTTGACCGGGGAGATGTAGCCGATCCCGAGGCCGGTCCCGCCGAGCACGCCGTAGCCGAGATAAACCAGCCAGAGTTGGTGCGCCCACACCCCGACCGCCGAGACGATGAAGCCGCCGCCGAAGCAGAGCGCCGCCACGGTCATCGCCTTGCGCGGCCCGACCCGGTCGAGCCAGGTGCCGGTGAAGGCGGCAGCGATGCCGAGGACGAGAATGGCGAGGCTGAAGATCCAGCCCAGGGCCGGAATCGACCAGTCGCCGGGCGCCGCCTTGGTGATGCCGATCGCCAGGCTCAGTGGCTTGTTGAACACCGAGAAGGCGTAGACCTCGCCGATGCTGAGATGCACGCAGAGCGCCGCCGGCGGCACCATCCACCGGTTGAACCCCGGCCCGGCGACAGTCCGGGTCCGATCCAGCAACCCAGCCCGAACCCCGGCCCCGGACGCTGCAGGCACGTAGCTCGCCATGAACCTTCCCCCCGCGACGCTTTGTTACTTATCCCGAACCTAGAGCAGTCACGCCAGCAAAGGAACGCCACACAAATCGAGCGTCGGCCCCGGCGGCGATGGATCGAATTCCGCGCGCAGTCTGCGGTAGCCATGGGTTGACCGCCCTGACGAACCGCCCCAGCGTGCCGCCCGGCGCGGCAGCGGGGGACGGCAGCGTGGGCGAGCAGTTCGACAACGCCGTCGTGATCGATCACCCGCTCGTGCAGCACAAGCTCACCGTGCTGCGCAAGCGCGAGACCAGCACCGCCGGCTTCCGCCGCGTCTGCCGCGAGATCAGCCTGCTGATGGCCTATGAGGCGACCCGCGCCCTGCCGCTGGAGTCGATCGAGATCGAGACGCCGCTCGAGCCGATGCCGGCGCCCTTCCTTTCCGGCAAGAAGCTCTGCTTCGTCTCCATCCTGCGCGCCGGGGACGGCATTCTCGCCGGCATGCTCGACCTCGTGCCCTCGGCCCGGGTCGGCCATATCGGCCTCTACCGCGATCCGGCGACGCTGGAGCCGGTGCAGTACTATCTGAAGGTTCCGGATGACGTCGCCGACCGGCTGGTGGTCATCGTCGACCCCATGCTGGCGACCGGCCATTCTGCCGCCGCCGCGGTCGCCCGGCTAAAGCAGGCCGGAGCCCGGCAAATCCGCTTCGTATGCCTGTTGACCGTGCCGGAAGGACTTCGCGTGATGCAGGCGCAGCATCCCGACGTCACGGTGTTCACCGCCGCGATCGATCGCGGGCTGGACGATCACGGCTATATCCGCCCCGGTCTCGGCGACGCGGGCGACCGGCTCTACGGCACGAAATAGCGGCATCGGGGCGCGCATGCGACAGGCGGCAAGCGGCAGCCTGCCATCCGGGGGCACCATCCAGTGACCGTCACCGGCGCGCCACCCGAGGAGGAATGGCTCGAGGCAGACGGGCTCGGCGGCTTCGCTTCAGGCACGGTCGGCGGGCCGCGCACGTGCCGGTACCATGCCCTGCTTCTGACCGCCACCACCCCACCGACCGGCCGCTTCGTCCTGGTGAATGGCATCGAGGCCTGGGTCGAAACGGCCGGTGGCCGAACACCTCTGTCGGCGCAGCGCTATGCCCCGGACACCCTGCACCCGGATGGCTGGCGGCATATCGCCCGGTTCGACCGGACGCCCTGGCCGAGCTGGACGTACCGGCTGACCGATGGCTCGGTGATCACGCAGGAGATCCTGGTCGCCCGTGATGCCGTCACGACGGTGCTGCGCTGGCGACGTGTCCAGGGCAGTGGCACCTGCCGCTTGCTGGTCCGGCCGCTGCTCTCCGGACGCGACTACCATTCGCTGCACAATGAAAACCCGGTCTTCGACTTCACCCCGACGGTGCGGGCCGGCAACGTCGCCTGGCGTCCCTATCGCGGCGTGCCTGCCATCGCGGCGCTGAGCAACGGCGCCTACACCCACGCGCCGCTCTGGTTCCGCCGCTTCCTCTATCCCGTCGAGCGCGAGCGTGGCCTCGACGACATCGAGGACCTGGCATCGCCGGGTGAGTTCGCCTGGGACCTCGCACGCGGCGAGGCAGTGCTGCTGCTGCGCGCTGGCGACGGTCTTGGGGCGCGACCCGCGCCGTATGCCGCCGCGCTCATGGAGAGCGAACGCGCCCGACGGGCCGCCGCCGCATCTCCGCTCGCCCTCGCGGCAGCCAGCTATCTGGTCGATCGCGGCGCCGCCCGCACCGTCATCGCCGGATTCCCCTGGTTCACCGATTGGGGGCGCGACACCTTCATTGCCCTGCGCGGCCTGGCCTTGGCAACCGGGCGGCTCGACGATGCCGAGGCGATCCTCACCGCCTGGAGCGGGCATGTCAGCGAGGGCATGCTGCCGAATCGCTTCCCGGACAGCGGCGACCGCCCCGAGTACAATTCGGTCGACGCCTCGCTGTGGTTCACCGTCGCCGTGCATGATTTCCTGCAGGCCGCGACCGCCGCGCGACGCGTGGTCGACCGCGACTCGCAGCAAAGGTTGCAGGCGGCGGTCGAAGCAATCCTGCAGGGCTATTCCGCCGGCACGCGGTTTGGCATTGCCCTGGATGCGGACGGCTTGCTGCGCGCCGGCGTGCCGGGCGTGCAGCTCACCTGGATGGATGCCAAGACCGGCGATCATGTCGTAACGCCGCGGATCGGCAAGCCGGTCGAGGTGCAGGCGTTGTGGATCAATGCACTGCGCATCGGCAGCCGCTGGTCATCGCGCTGGGCGATGCCGGAGGAGCGGGCGCGTCGCACTTTCCTCGCACGCTTTCCCGATCCGGCAACCGGCGGGCTGCTCGACGTGGTCGATGCCGATCACCGCCCGGGCGCGGTCGCGGCCGAGTTGCGACCAAATCAAATCCTCGCGGTCGGCGGGCTGCCGTTTCAGGTCGTGGACGGCGCGCTGGCGCGCGGCATCGTCGACTGCGTGGAGCGGTCGCTGCTGACGCCACTCGGCCTGCGCAGCCTCGCCCCCCAGGATCCGGCCTACTGTCCGCACTATCGCGGCAGCCCTGCGGAGCGCGACGGCACCTACCATCAGGGCACGGTCTGGCCCTGGCTGATCGGCCCATTCGTCGAGGCCTGGCTACGCGTGCATGACAATTCCGAGACGGCGCGGGCGGAGGGGCGCGCCCGCTTCCTGCCGCCGCTGCGGGCGCATCTCGAAACCGCCGGGCTCGGCCACGTGTCGGAGATCGCCGATGGCGATCCGCCGCATACGCCGCGCGGCTGCCCGTTCCAGGCCTGGTCGCTCTCGGAACTGATCCGGATCGAGCGTATGCTGACCGAGGATCGCACCACCCACGCCTGAGCCCCGACCTGAACACAGCACAGCGGCCCGGCAGGGCGCGGCGGCCCGACTGGAAGCGCCGCGCGTCACCATCCGCAGCACGTCGGCGAATGGAATCCACGCATGACCAACCCGTCCTCCCAGCCCCTTCCCCCAAACCTCCTCGACACCGCGGAAGGCCGGCGCCTGCAGAGCGCGGCCACCGACCATAGCTGGCGACGCTGGGGTCCGTATCTCAGCGAGCGGCAATGGGGCACGGTGCGCGAGGATTACAGCCCGTTCGGCACTGCCTGGGACTACCTGCCGCATGACCAGGCGCGCAGCTACGCCTATCGTTGGGGCGAGGACGGCATCGCGGGCTTCGGCGACGACCATCTCCATTGGTGCATGGCGCTCGGCCTGTGGAACGGCAACGATCCGATCCTGAAGGAGCGCCTGTTCGGGCTCACCAACGCCGAAGGCAATCACGGTGAGGACGTCAAGGAGCTCTATTACTACCTCGACGGCACCCCGACGCATTCATACATGCGGATGCTGTACAAATACCCGCATGCTGCGTTTCCCTATGACGCGCTGCTCAAGCAGAATCGCCAGCGCGGCACTGATGCGGGCGAATATGAAATCGTCGATACTGGCGTGTTCGACAACGGGCGCTACTTCGACGTGACCGTCGAGTATGCCAAGGCGTCCCAGGACGACATCCTCTGGCAGATCAGCGTCGAGAATCGCGGCGAGGCGGCGACGCTGCACGTGTTGCCGCAGCTCTGGGCGCGCGACATCTGGACCTGGGTGCCACATGGCCGCCGGCCACGGCTGATGGCGCTGGCGGATGGCTCGGTCGAGGGGCTGCACCCGCACCGGCGGGCCCGGCGGCTGCATTTCGACGGGCAGGCGAACTGGCTGTTCTGCAACAACGCGACCAACGTCAACCGACTCTACGGCCAGAAGCAGCCGGGACCGTTCAAGGACGGGATCAACGATTTCCTGGTGCGTGGCGACCGCAGCGCGATCAGCCCGTTCGGCGAGGGCACGAAATGTGCCGCACATGCGCAGCTTGATCTGCCGGCCTTCGGCAAGGCCACGCTACGGCTGCGGCTGCGGTTGGCGAACGATCCCAACCCGCGTTTCGATGATTTCGACGCGGCGCTCGCGGCGCGGCGCGCCGAGGCGGACGAATTCTACGCGGCGCTGCAGCGCGATATCGCCGACCCTGACGCCCGCCTGGTGCAACGGCAGGCGCTGGCGGGCATGCTCTGGACCAAGCAGTTCTACTATTACGACATCCCGGTCTGGCTCGCCGGCGATCCCGGCAAGCCGCCGCCGCCGCCTGAACGTCTGCACGCGCGCAATTCCGACTGGCCGCACCTCAACAACGCCGACATCATCTCGATGCCGGACAAATGGGAGTATCCCTGGTACGCCGCCTGGGATCTCGGGTTTCACTGCGTCACCTTCGCGCTGATCGACCCGGAATTCGCCAAGGCCCAGCTCGTGCTGCTGACGCGCGAATGGTACATGCACCCGAACGGGCAGCTCCCCGCCTATGAATGGGCCTTCGGCGACGTCAATCCGCCGGTGCATGCCTGGGCGGCCTGGCGGGTCTATCTGATGGACGCGGCGCTGACCGGAAAACCCGATCGCGCTTTTCTCGAGCGGGTGTTCCACAAGCTGATGCTGAATTTCACCTGGTGGGTGAACCGCAAGGACGCGCAGGGGCGCAACATCTTCCAGGGCGGATTCCTGGGGCTCGACAATATCGGTCTGTTTGATCGTTCGAAGCCCCTGCCGACCGGCGGCACGCTCAGCCAGTCCGACGGCACCGCCTGGATGGCAATGTACTGCCTGAACCTCACGCGCATCGCGATCGAGCTGGCAGAGGACGACCACGTCTACGAGGACATCGCCACCAAATTCTTCGAGCACTTCCTTTATATCGCTGAGGCGATCACCAAGCTCGGCACCGGAGAAAGCGGGCTGTGGGACGAGCAGGACCAGTTCTTCTACGATGTGCTGAACCTGCCCGACGGCAGCCGCGTACCGATGCGGGTGCGCACCATCGTCGGGCTGATCCCGCTCTTTGCGGTGCAGATCGCCGAACCGGGCGTGATGTCCCGGCTGCCGGGGTTCGCGAAACGGGCCAAATGGTTCCTCGATCATCGCCCCGCCCTTGCGGCGCTGGTGTCACGCTGGGAGGAGCCAGGCGTCGGGCAGCGCAGCCTGCTGTCGCTGTTGCGCGGCCATCGGATGAAGCTGCTGCTGAAGCGAATGCTGGACGAAAACGAATTCTTGTCCGACCACGGCGTGCGGGCACTGTCCAAGGCGCATGGCGAGCACCCTTATGTCTTCAAGCATGACGGCCAGGAGTTCGGCATCGCCTACACGCCGGGCGAATCCGTCTCAGGCCTGTTCGGCGGCAATTCGAACTGGCGCGGCCCGATCTGGATGCCGGTGAATTTTCTGCTGATCGAAGCGCTGCATCAGTTCCACCGCTACTACGGCGAAGATTTCGTGGTCGAGTCTCCGGTGGGTACCGGACGGTATGCGACGCTGCGCGAGGTCGCCAACGACCTGTCGCACCGGCTCGCGAGCCTGTTCCTGCGCGGGCCGGACGGCCGTCGTCCGGTATTCGGCGATTGCGAGCTGTTTCAGAACGATCCGCATTTCCGCGATCATCTGCTGTTCCATGAGTACTTTCACGGCGACACGGGACGCGGCTGCGGCGCCAGTCATCAGACCGGCTGGACTGGCTTGGTCGCGCTGCTGCTGCAGCCGCGCCGGCCGACCGCGGGGAACGACATGCTCCCGGTCGCTCGCGCCGCCGCCCCGATCGATGCCGGAGCGGGCGGGCCGGCCTGACCGGGATCGTGCTCGCCGGCTCGCATCTTGCCGTCGGTCTCGCCGCCTGGGTCTGGGCGGCGCCGCATCTCGGGCTGTCGCCCGTCGATCCTGCGGCGCTGGCGCTGGCGGCCGCCGGAGCGCTGTTGCCCGACATCGATCACCCGCGATCGTGGGTGGGTCGGCGCGCATGGCCGATTTCGCGCCCGCTCGCAGCTCTGATCGGCCATCGCGGGGTGACGCACTCGCTCCTCGCCGTCGTCGCCTGTGCGGCGGCCTTGCGCTGGCAGGGCTTCAGCCGCGCCGTCTCGACGCCGCTCGTGGTTGGCTACATGTCGCATCTGGCGGCCGACCTGCTGACCCCTGCCGGACTTCGGTTGGCTTGGCCGGCGCGCCGGAGCTGGGCCGTGCCGCTGTGCCGCACCGGTTCGCCGGTCGAGCCGCTGATCGTCGTCGCGCTGGTCGCCTGGGTGGCGGTGCGGGCGCTTGGCGCGGCGCCGTAGCGGGGCGGACCGCATAAGCCGAGTCCGGATGGGGCGCACAATCTGTGCGCTCGACCCCGTCGAGCGCACCTCAAGCCCTCGCCACGGGTTCGCAACGTCGTCAAGGCCGAAGCCGCGCTCCGCGCGGTGCGGCT
>DATJSJ010000257.1:0-33735 GCA_035504175.1 Acetobacteraceae bacterium | reverse complement strand
CGCTGAGCACGGTGGCCAGGATGGGCCGGTCGATGAAGCGGTGGGTAAAGCGCATGACGCGCCTCCTGCAGCGGATTCCGCGCGAGCGGGAATTCGGCGGATCGAAGAAGATGCTGGCGCGGGCGCCCCGTCTCAGCCCGGGTCGGCGCCGGCGTCGGGGGCGATCGCCCCCTTGACCGGCGTGACCCGGGATCCGGGCCGCGCCCGGACCAGCCCGTCGATGATGACGCGGTCACCCGGACGCAGCCCGCTGCGGATCGCGCGCAATCCGCCATAGAGCGCGCCGGTCTCGACTACCTTCGGCACCACCGTCCCGTCCGGCGCCACCGTCATCACCACGTGGCGCGACTGGTCGGGGATCACGGCAGCGGCCGGCACCAGCAGCACCGGCGCCGGCTTGCCGAGTGCCAAACGCAGCCGGGCGAACTGTCCCGGGGTGATGCTGAGGTCCGGATTCGGCACGGTGGCGCGCGCATGGATGGTGCCGCTGCTGCGGTTGACCACGTTGTCGATGAAGTCGAGCGTGCCGTGGCGGTCGAAATGCCCGTCGCCGTCGAGACTGATCGCGACGTCGCCGCGCGGCCCGGCGCCGCCCACGGCGCGACGATAGGCGCGGTAGTCGGACTCGCTCATGTCGAAATCGATGTAGATCGGGTCGAGTCGGACGATCGTGGCGAGCAGCGTGGTCGGGCTGGTGCCGCCGCGGCTGCCGCTCACCAGGCTGCCGACGGAGACGAGATGTGCGCCGATCCGGCCGGTGAACGGTGCCGCGATGCGCGCGAATTCGAGATCCAGCCGGGCGTCCATGATCGCCGCCTTGGCCGCGTCGATCGCGGCCAGCGCGGTGCGCTGGTCGGCCGCGCGCTCATCGACGGTTTCGGCGGTGCCGAACTCGGTGCGCTTCAACTGCTGCGCGCGCCAGAGTTCCACCCCGGTCAGCGTCGCCTTGGCCTGCGCGGTCTGGAACTGCGCGACCGCCTGGTCGAGCCGGATCTGGAAGGGCCGCGGATCGATGACGAACAGCGGATCGCCCTTGTGCACGATCTGGCCGTCGCGGAAATCGATCGCGGTCAGCGTGCCGCCGACCTGGGCGCGCAACTCCACCGTGTCGACGGCGGAGAACTGACCGAGGAAGCGGGCGGCGGGCTGGACGTCGCGTTGCAGCGGCTGACTGACCGTCACCGGCGGTGGCGGCGGCGGCGGCGCCGCCGGGGCCTGGCCGTGCCGCCAGGCGTACTCGCTGCCGAACGCGGCGACGCCCAGGAGGGAAGCGAACAGCAGCAGACGCCAGCGCCCGCGTCGGGCTGGAGTCGACAATCCCTGCTCGGCGGCGCGGCGCCGCTCGGCAAAATCCTCTTCCGTGAGGGAAAGATCGTCCATGGTTCGCGCCCCCGCCGCCACGTCGCCCGACCGCGTCTGCCTCGGCCGATCCTGCGCGTGCCCCGTCGATCCCGTGGTCGTCCGGGGCAAGGCGGCCGGCGGCGCGGCGTGCCTGGGTTCGGATCCCGCGCACGCCCCGCCCTTGAGACCCCGCCATCCGCGGACTACATGCGGCGGGTAATCGTAGTGGTCTCTATCGTCGGCGGTTAGATGGAGAACGCTATCAATAGATCAAGGATGCGCGGGGAGACGCTCGGTGAAGGTTTCGGGAAGCCGGGTGGCGCAACATCGCGCCGCCCTGGTGGCGACGGCGCGGCGCCTGCTGCAGGAGCGTGGCTTCGCGGGCGCGGGCGTTGCCGATATCAGCCGCGAGGCCGGACTCACCCAGGGCGCGCTCTACAGCCAGTTCAAATCGAAGGATGCGCTCGCCCGGGAGGCACTCTGCCAGGCCGCGGCCGAGAGCGCCGAGGCGTGGCGCGGGCTGCGCGACGGCGCGGCCGAGCCTTTCAAGGCCTTCCTCGACGCGTATCTCTGCGACACGCATGTCGAGGACAGCGGGTCGGGTTGCCTGATGGCGGCCTGCGTTTCCGACGTGGCGCGGCAGGACCCGGCCATCGCCCAGGCATTCGCCCGGGCGGTGCGCGATTTCGCCGCGCTGATCGCCGAGGCACTGCCGGAGGGCATGCCGCCGGCGCTGGCGGAAAGGCGGGCACTTGCCGTGGCGACGGCGCTGGTCGGGGCCGTCGCCACCGCACGCGCCGTGCGCAAGGCCGACCCGGCCCTGTCACGCGACATTATCGCGGCGGCCCGGGACTCGCTCGAACGGCTGGCAGCAGGGACGGACGGCGGCGAAACCGGCTAAAGCATGATCGCTGGAGGCGGAATCGCCGGAAGCGTGAATCATGCTCTCAGACAATGGGTTAGAGCCTCGAGGGCGTCCCGGCACTTGCATCGTCGGGACGCGCGCCGCGCGCCGCCGGGGCGCAGCGAACGCGATCCGCCGTTCCGCCCGGCACGGGCGCCGACCCGACGCCGCGCGCGAACCCTGGGCCGGCGTCTGCGTCCGCTCAGGAGCGGGCGGCCGAGTACACGGCGGGGCGGGCGAGCAGCAAGTAGGACAGCAGGGCGAGCAACGAGCACACCGCCATCAGTGTCGTCATGGAGAGCGCCGAGTGGCCGTCGTACAGCGCCGCCACCATGCCGCTCGCGACCGCGCCCATCGCCATCTGGATGCAGCCGGTCGCGGCACCGGCGGCGCCGGCGATCTGCGGCAGGGGTTGCATGGCGCCCTCCATGGCATTGGGCGCGATCAGCCCGAACGCCATGCAGCTCACAACCGCGACCGGGATGACGACGGCAAGCGGCATCCAGCCCGCGAGCGTCATCGCCAGCAGCAGCATCGACATTGCCGCCGCGAGCGCGAGACCGGCGGTCAGCGGCTGGCTCGGGGCGACGCCCCGCGTGCTGAGCGCGCGATTGACGAAGGCGCCGCCCATGATCCCGGCCGAGGTCGCCGCGAAGACCAGGCCGTACTGTGCCGGTCGCAAGCCGGCGACGTTGATCAGGAACAGGGAGGAGCCGCTGACATAGGCGAACAAGGCCCCGAATGCCGCGGCATTGACCAGGATGTAGCCGAGGCAGATCGGGTGCGTCAGCACCCGGAGGTAATTGCGCGCCACCACCGAAGGCACCAGCCGGTTGGCCGGATCCGGCGTCGCACTCTCCGCAAATCCCAGCAGCATCGCCAGCGACAGCAGGACGCCGACCGCCGCGAGCCCGGCGTGGATGGCGCGCCATCCGGCGACGGCGAGCAGTGCGCCACCCAGGGTCGGCGCCATCATCGGCACCACCATCGTCGTGATCGCGATGGCGGAGATCTTGGTCCGGGCGGCCTGGCCTTCGAACAGGTCGCGGATGATCGCGAAGGCGATGGTCATGCTCGCGCCGGCGCCGGCGCCCTGAACGACGCGCCACGTCAGCAGCGCCGGCAGTGATTTTGCCGTCGCGCAGCCGATCCCGGCGATGACGAACAGCACGCAGGCGAGCAGTACGACGGGCTTGCGTCCATACCGATCCGACGCCGGGCCGTAGAGCAGCGGCGCGGTGGCAAAGCCGACCATGAACAGACTCGTCATCAGGCCGGCCTCGGCCGGTCTGACGTGCAGCGCGGCGCCGATCGCATTGAGCGCAGGCAGGTTCATGTCGATGCCGAAGGACGGCAGCGCCACGAGGAATCCCAGCAGCAGGGTGAAGGAAGTGGAGGCGGGGCGAATGCGCACTTGTCGGACGTCCTGTGACGGGAAGAGTGGCGGCCACTCCGCCCGACGACCCGGCAACCGGGCGCGGTTGCCGGGAAGCCAGACAGCAGTACAGCGTGGCTCAGACCAATGGCAGGCGGGACCTCTGGAGCATGATCGCTGGAGGCTGGAGGCGGAATCGCCGGGAGCGTGAATCATGCTCTCAGACAATGGGTTAGACCCAATCGCCGAACTGGATTTCAGCAGACGCACGCCGCGAAGCCTCGCCGACGGCAACGTCGTACGGGTCGGCTTCGTCGTCGGGCGCGTGCACGACGCGGTCGATGATGCCGAGGATTTCCGCTCGCGTGTCGATGCGGCGGAACTCCTCTGCCATCGCCGCCGCGCGGGCGCGGTGATGCGGCGTGTCGAGCACGCTCCGTACCGCTGCGCGCAGCGCCGACGGCTTCGGCTCGTTGGTCGCCAGATTGACCCCGACGCCGGACCACGCGACACGCGCGTTCACGTCGGCCTTGTCCTCGGTCAGCCCGGCGGTGACGAGCGGGACGCCGAAGCTCAGCGCCTGGTTGACGCTGCCGTAGCCGCCATTGGTGACGAGCACGTCGACCTTGGGCAGCAGCCACTCGAACGGCAGGAAGCTGGCGACGCGGGCGTTGTCCGGGATCGCACCGGGGATTGCATCGACCGGCCGGCCGCCGGTGGTCGCCACCACCAGCACGTCGGTCTCGTTGCCGAGTGCGGCCAGCGTCGGCGCAACCAGCAGGCCGAGATTGTGATTCGCGACCGTTCCCTGCGTGACCAGCACGATCCGGCGTGATCCATCCAGCTCATGCGCCCAGGGCGGAAGCGGCGCCTGTCCGGAGATGATCGGCGGCGTGCCGATGAAATGCACCGTCGGCGGCATCGGGCGGGGAAACTCGAAGCCGGGCACGGAAAGCTGCATATAGGCGTCCGCAAGTGCGACGATCGCATCGAACAGCGGCAGCGCCAGCGGCCGCGCGCCGAATCCCTTGAGGATCCGGGTCAGGCGACGGTTGGTGGGTTGATCCACGGCGCGATCATACTCGGCGGCAATGGTCGCGTACCGGTCACGCTCGGCCTGGGTGGTCGCGGGCGGCAGGCCGAGGAAATGCGGCGCCCCGTCATCGCGGGTCCAATGCAGGAAGGACGTGCCGCACACCACGACCGGTGGCCGCCGGTCGCGCCGCCCGAGCAGCATCGGCAGCACGCCGAACAGCGTGTTGTCGGCAACGATGACGTCGGCCGGGAACGCCCGCAGGACCGCCAGCAGGCTCTCGTACTGCGGCGCGACGCGGTCGAGAAAGAACCGCTCCTTCGCGACGCGCAGCCATTCCAGCCCGGGCGGGATCGTCGCCAGTTCCGGTGCCACGGCCAGAATGTCGCGAAGATCGAGGTCGGCGGCGGGTGCCAATGCCCGGAACTGCATGCCGGCGCCCTCGATGCGATCGCGCAGCCAGCTTCCCGACAGGCAGACGAGTTCGTGACCGTCGTCGATCAACACGCGGCCGATCGCGAGCAGCGGATTGATGTGCCCGGCCGCCGGCGTCGAAGCCATAAGAATCTTCATGCGATCCTCTCGCTTTCTTCGATGGGAGAGGCCCGTCATGGCTGCCGCCTGGCGGCGGCGGTCGCGTGACAAGCCTCGTGCGGAGAGAAGATTCGCGGATCGCCGTTACGCCGGGACTTCGGACCCCGGCAAAGCGGCTACGGTTGCAATACGCCGCCCTGTTCCGGCGCGCCGTCGCGGCTTCCGTCCCGCCGATGTAGAGTGCCCGGCATGTGCAATCTCTATTCGATGACGCGCAGCCGCGACGAGATTCGCCGCCTGTTCCGGATCGACCGCGACGACACCGCGAATCAGCCGCCGCTGCCGGCGATCTTCCCCGACCAGCCCGCGCCGGTGATCCGCACCGCGCGCGACGGGACGCGGGTGATGCAGACGATGCGCTGGGGATTCCCGCCGCCGCCCAATCTCGGCACCCGGCCGGTCACCAATATCCGCAACACCGCGAGCCCGTACTGGCGCGGCTGGCTCAAGCCCGAATTCCGCTGCCTGGTGCCGGCGACGTCGTTCTGCGAGTACACCGACAGCCAGCCCAAGGTGCCGCACTGGTTCGCGCTTGGCCCGGACCGGCCGGCCTTCGCGTTCGCCGGGCTATGGCGCCCCTGGACCGGCAAGCGGAAGGGTGAGGAGGGCGAGCACCTCCTGTTCGCCTTCCTGACCACGGACGCGAACGAGGTGGTGCGACCGGTCCACGCCAAGGCGATGCCGGTCGTGCTGAGCGCCGAAGAAGGCGAGGCCTGGCTCACCGCCGACATCCCGGCCGCCTTGGCGCTGCAACGGAAGCTGGCGCCGGAGCGGCTGGTGGTCATCGCGACCGGGGAACGCCAGGATCCCCCGGCGGCTGCGGCGCCGGCCCAGGGGGCGCCCGGGCTCGGCGCGCTCGGGCTCTGAGCCTGCCTGGGCCGCCTGCCTCCGACGCTTTCGGCCCCCGCCCCGCGTCGCACCGCGTCCGGGCCGGTCCGATTGCCTGCGCGCCCCCCTTGTGCCTAACTGGCTGAACCGACGCGGAGCGGTGGCCCCGGGCCCGCCGCCGCGTCCCTCGGGAGGAGGGCACGAAGGTGGCACAGGTATCCGTCCGCAAGGTCGTCAAGGCCTACGAGACCTATCAGGCCGTGCACGGCATCGATCTCGAGATCAAGGACGAGGAGTTTGTCGTCCTGGTCGGACCGTCCGGCTGCGGCAAGTCGACGACGCTGCGCATGATCGCCGGGCTGGAGGAGATCACTTCCGGCGAGATCTGGATCGGCGGCCGCATCGTCAACGACGTGCCGCCGCGCGACCGCGACATTGCCATGGTGTTCCAGAACTACGCGCTCTACCCGCACATGAGCGTGTTCGACAACATGGCCTTCGGCCTGAAGCTGCGCAAAGTACCGAAGCCCGACATCAAGGCCCGCGTCGACGAGGCGGCGCGCATCCTCGACCTCACCACGCTGCTCGCGCGCAAGCCGAAGGCGCTGTCCGGCGGCCAGCGGCAGCGCGTCGCAATGGGCCGCGCCATCGTCCGCCATCCGAAAGTGTTCCTGTTCGACGAGCCGCTCTCCAACCTCGACGCCAAGCTGCGCGTGCAGATGCGCACCGAGATCAAGAAGGTGCACCAGACCGTGCGCACCACCACGGTCTACGTCACGCACGACCAGGTCGAGGCGATGACGCTCGCCGACCGCGTCGTCGTGATGCATGCCGGCCGGATCGAGCAGGTCGGCCCGCCGCAGGAACTGTACCACAATCCGAAGACGAAGTTCGTCGCCGGCTTCATCGGCTCGCCGGCAATGAACATGCTGAACGGTCGGATCGAGGGCAGCGGCAACCAGCTTGCGGTGCGCATCTCCGACCGCATCTCCCTGCCCATCCCCGCCTCGCGCATCGACCGCTACGGCGCTTACAAGGACAAGGCCGTCATCCTCGGCCTGCGCCCGGAGCACCTCACGGAATGGCACGACGACGCCAAGCCGGGTGCCGCCCGCCTCGACGCGCTGGTCGACGTCGTCGAGCCGATGGGCATGGAAACCATGGTTCACTTCTTCATCAACGAGCAGCCGGTCACCGCCCGCATCGACCCCGCCGTGCCGGCCGAGCCCAACCAGACCCTGCCGCTCGCCGCCGACATGAACCACATGCACCTGATGGAGCCCGAGTCCGGGCGCGTCGTCTGAATGACCGTGCTTGCCGGCAAGGTGGTCTGGGTCACCGGTGCCGGCAGTGGCATCGGGCGCGCGATCGCGATCGCCTTCGCGCGTGAAGGCGCGCAGGTGGCCCTGACCGGACGCGGTCACGCTCCGCTCGAGGAAACCGCTTCGATGGTCCAGGAGGCGGGCGGCACGGTGATGATCGCCCCGGCCGACCTCGCCGTCGCCGAGGACATCACCGGCGCGCACGCGACCATCGCCGGCGGCCTCGGCGATCCGGATATCCTGGTCAACAACGCCGGCACCAACACCAGCCGCCGGCACTGGCACGAACTCGACACCGAAGCGGTTGCGCGCGTCATCGACGTGAACCTGAAGGCGATCGCCCTCTGCACGCTCGCCGTGCTGCCCGCCATGCGCCGGCGCGGCGGCGGCACCGTGATCCACGTCTCCTCGCTCGCCGGCGTCTCCTACAACCCGGTCTCCGGCCCGATCTACATTGCCGCCAAGACCGCCGTCCGCGCCCTGTCCAACACCATCAACGCCGAGCACGGCATCCACGGCATCCGCAGCGTCTGCATCAACCCGGGCGAGACCGCGACCGCCATCCTCAACACCCGCGCCAATCCGCCCTCGGCCGAAGAACGCGCGATCATGGTGCAGCCGGAGGACATCGCCGCCGCCGCCATCTTCGCCACCCTGCTCCCCACGCGTACCTGCATCGCCGAGATGACCATCGTACCAACCGACAATTCGTTCGAACGCGCCAGCGCCCGCCGCATCGCCAGCGCCTACGAGCGCGGGTGACCGGCCGCATGGCTGACGCGCCCACGGTCACCATCGCCGCCGACCGCCTGACCCGCTTCGCCGCCGAGATCTTCACCGCCGCCGGCTGCGACGCGGAGGAAGCCGCCGGCATCGGCCACTACCTCGTCTCCGCCAACCTGGCCGGCCATGACAGCCATGGCGTCATCCGCACCCGGCGCTACGTCCTCTGGCTGCGCGAGGGCTACGTCCGCGCCGGACAGCGTCCCAGCATCGTCAGCGAAACGCCGACGCACGCCCTGGTCGACGGCAATTTCGGCTTCGGCCAGACGATCGCGCCCCTGGCCGTCGATCTCGGCATCGCCAAGGCGCGCGACGCCGGCATCGCCGTGATCGCGCTGCGCAACACCGGCCATATCGGCCGCATCGGCGACTGGGGCGAACGCGCCGCCGCCGCCGGCATGGTCTCGCTGCACTTCGTCAACGTCGCCATGGGCGAACTCGTCGCCCCCTACGGCGGCGTCGACCGCCGCTTCTCGACCAACCCCGTCTGCATCTGCGCACCACAGCCCGAGGGACCGCCGCTGCTTCTCGACATGGCAACCTCCCTCGTCGCCGAGGGCAAGGTCCTGGTCGCGTCCAACGGCGGCAAGCCGATCCCGGCGGACGCCCTGATCGAACCCGACGGCCACCTCTCCGGCGATCCGCGCACCCTCTACGGTCCGATCGAAGGCACCCATGTCCGCGACCCGGCGAACGGACCCGGCGCGCTGCGCACCTTCGGCGAGCACAAGGGCTCGGCCCTCGCCTTCATGTGCGAAATCCTCGCCGGCTGCTTCACCGGCAACGGCACCTCCGGCCCGATCCCGGGCGGAAGACGCGCGCGGATCTCGAACGGCATGCTCTCCATCTACCTGCGGCCGGATGCCTTCGGCGCGGCCCATTTCGCCGAGGCTGCACGGGAATACGCGGGCTACGTTAAGGCGTCACGGCCGGCGTTGCCGGAGGGGGAGGTGCTGGTCCCGGGCGAGCCGGAGGCGCGGACCCGCGCCGCGCGGCTGCGCGACGGCGTGCCGCTGCAGGCGGATACCTGGGCGGCATTGGTCACCACCGCGGAAGAGCTCGGGGTGGCGCTGCCGTAAGGAAGGCCCAGGGGGCTCTGCCCCCTGCACCCCCGGCCGGGGCCTGAGGCCCCGGACCCCCATCTCTTTTTCCACAGCGACACACTTCCCCGTTATCCTTCCGCACCGCAGCAGGGGAGCGGCACGATGCAGAGCCCGTACGATCTCATCGTCATCGGCAGCGGACCCTCCGGCCGACGCGCGGCAATCCAGGCAGCGAAGATCGGACGCTCCGTGCTGGTCGTGGAAAAAGGCCGACGCGTCGGCGGCGTCTCCGTCCACACCGGCACGATCCCCTCCAAGACACTGCGCGAAACCGTGCTCAACCTCTCCGGGTGGCGCGAGCGCGGCTTCTACGGCCGCGCCTACCGGGTGAAGAAGGACATCCAGGCGCGCGACCTGATGACGCGCCTGCACATGACCCTGAATCACGAAGTCGACGTGCTCGAACACCAGTTCGCCCGCAACGGCGTCGAGACCATGCGTGGCGCCGCGCATTTCCTCGACCCGCACCGCATCGCCGTGATCAACGACGAGAACGAAACCCACGAAGTCGAGGGTGACCGCTTCCTCATCGCCGTCGGAACCCGGCCCTTCCGCCCGCCGGGCATCCCGTTCGACGGGAAATACGTGCTGGACAGCGACGAGGTCGTCGAGATTCCGCGCCTGCCGCGCAGCCTGACCGTCGTCGGCGCCGGCGTCATCGGCGTCGAATATGCAACGATCTTCAGCGCTCTCGACGTCGCCGTGACGCTCGTCGAACCACGCGATTCCTTCCTCGACTTCATCGACCGCGAGCTGATCCAGGATTTCACCCACCAGCTGCGCGACCGCGGCATGACCATGCGCCTCGGCAGCAAGGTCGCCCGCGTCGCGGTCGAGGACGGCCACACGGTGACGGAACTCGAGAACGGCCGCCGCGTGCGCACCGACATGCTGATCTACGCCGCCGGCCGCGTCGGCGCCACCGACAGCCTCAACCTGCCCGCCTGCGGCCTCACCGTCGATCACCGCAACCGCCTGAAGGTCGACCCGGTGACGTTCCAGACCGAGGTGCCGCACATCTATTCGGCGGGCGACGCGATCGGCTTTCCGAGCCTCGCCTCCACCTCGATGGAACAGGGTCGCATCGCCGCCTGCCACGCCTTCGGCATCCCGATGCCGCCGGCGCCGGAATTCTTCCCCTACGGCATCTACTCCGTGCCGGAAATCTCCACCGTCGGCATGAGCGAGGAGGAAGTGCGCCGGCGCGACATCCCGTACGAATGCGGCGTCGCCCGGTTCCGCGAGACCTCGCGCGGCCACATCATGGGCCTGAACGCCGGCATGATGAAACTGATCTTCTCGCTCAAGACGCGGCGCCTGCTCGGATGTCATATCGTCGGCGAGGGCGCCACCGAACTCGTGCATATCGGCCAGGCCGTGCTGAACCTCAAAGGCACGCTCGACTACTTCATCGAGAACACCTTCAACTATCCGACCCTCGCCGAGGCGTACAAGATCGCGGCGCTGGACGCGTGGAATCGCATGGCGCTGGCCTGACCGATCAGCGCGCCGCCTCGGGCGTCACCGGCGCCGCCTTGCCGTCCGGCCGCCGCGGATCGCTCGCCCCCTGCATCAGCCCGGTCGCCGGATCGACGCCGATTGCCTCCGCCACGCCCCAGGTGTGATCCTCCTGCACGAGATGATAGCCGTCCCCGGTCAGCGCCGCCGCGACGTCGGGCTGCAGCGCATCCGGCTCCAGATAGACCTTGTCCGGCAGGTATTGATGGTGGATGCGCGGCGCCGCGACCGCGTCGGCGAGGCTCATATGATGGTCGATCACGTTCTGGATCACGCCCAGCACCTCGGTCGGAATGCGTGATCCGCCCGGCGCGCCGACCACCATCACGACGTGCCCGTCCTTCAGGATGATCGTCGGGGTCATCGAGCTCAGCGGCCGCTTGCCCGGCGCGATCGCGTTGGCCGCGCCCTGCACCAGGCCGAATTGATTCGGCACCCCCGGCTTGGCCGCGAAATCGTCCATCTCGTCGTTCAGGAAGAACCCCGTGTCGCCGGCGATCACTCCGGCACCGAAATAGGCGTTGATCGTGTAGGTGACGCTGACCGCGTTGCCCCAGCGGTCCAGCACCGAATAGTGCGTGGTGTGGTCGCCCTCGGCGCTGACCGCCGCGACCCCGCCAAGGCCGGGCCGCAGCGTCACCGATGGCCGGGCGACCACCGGCGGGATCAGCGCCCGCATCCGCGCCGCATACCCGGGCGAGAGCAGCGCCGCCACCGGATTGTCGACGAAATCCGGATCGCCGAGATAGGTGTCGCGGTCGAGATAGGCCTGCCGCTCCGCCTCCACCACCTCATGCACCGCCTGGCGCGAATGGAAGGCGCCGAGCGTCGGTCCGAACTGCTGCACGATGTTGAGGATTTCGCACAGCACGACGCCGCCGCCGCTCGGCGGGGGTGCGGTCACGATCCGCTCGCCGCGATAGACGCAGGCGACCGGCGGCATCTCTTCCGCCGTGTACTCGGCAAAGTCGCGCTGCGACAGGATGCCGCCATGCGCGGCGCTGGCGGCGACGATGCGCGCCGCGATCGATCCCTGGTAGAACGCGTCCGGCCCATCCTTGGCGATCAGCGCCAGCGTTTGCGCCAGATTCGTCTGCACCAGCCGGTCGCCGGCCGCGAGCGGCTGCCCCTGTCGCAGGAAGATCGCGGCAACGTTGGGCTGCTGCGCGAACAGCCCGGTGGCGACGCCCAGCGTCGCAAGATCGCCCACGTCCAGCACGAATCCGTCCTGGGCGAGGCGGATCGCCGGCGCGATCAGCGCCGCGCGCGAGCGCGTGCCATACTCGCGCCGCGCCCGCTCCAGCCCGGCGACCGTCCCGGGAACGCCGACCGCGAGATAGCCTTCCAGGCTGAGCCCGGGTATCACCCGCCCCTGCTTGTCGAGATACATGTCGGGGGTCGCTCGCAGCGGCGCCCGCTCGCGAAAATTGATCACCGTCTCGCGGCCATCCGCGAGATGGAGGGTCATGAAGCCGCCGCCGCCAAGATTGCCGCAGCACGGATCGACCACCGCGAGCGCATAGCCGACCGCGACCGCCGCATCGATCGCGTTGCCGCCGTCCGCGAGCACGGCGCGCCCGACATCGGCGGCCAGGTGCTGGTCGGCGACGACCATGCCGCCGCGACCGCTCGCGGTCTGCTGCGCCATCGCCGCGCCAGCCCCGAGCCACAGCATCGCGCCGAGCGCGAGCACCCGCATCGTGCGATGCAGGCGGCCCTCCGGCACGGTCATGCGCCGCCCGCGCCGATGCCCGCGCCGAGATCCCGCGCGGGGTGACGGATCGAAGAATCCGGCGGGATCGCCACAGGAGAGGCGGGACCGCGCCGCGCGCCTCCGCTACGATGGCTGCGCGATCCGGCGGGGACGACGAGACCAGCCGCCGGCGCCTTCGGGGGAGAACGTCGATGCATCATCCTGTGCCGGATTGTCCCTGCTGCAGCGCCGGATTGCGGCGACGCGCGCTGATCGGACTGGGCGGCGCCGCGACCGCCGCACTGCTGTTGCGGCAGGGCCACGCCGCGGAAAAGCCGCGCTATGACGCGATGGTCCTGTCCTGCATCGATCCGCGCATCATCGATCCGGTGCATAGCTATCTGACCCGTCGCGGCCTCGATCGGAAATACAGCCAGTTCGTCTTCGCCGGCGCCGCGGTCGGGGCGGTGGCTCCCGCCTTCGCCGCCTGGCACCAGACCTTCTGGGACAATCTCGCGACCTCGATGGAGCTGCACAAGATCAACCGGGTCATCGCGATCGATCATCGCGACTGCGGCGCCGCCCGCATCGCCTATGGCGCGGACAGCATCGCGACGCCCGAGCGCGAGACCGCGACCCATCGCCGCGTCCTGACCGAGTTCAAGCAGGCGGTGCTGCAGCGCCATCCGAAGCTCGGTGTCGAAGGCGGGTTGATGGCGCTCGAGGGCAGCTACGAGGTGCTGGTCTGACGCAGGCCGCCGTCGCGCCCCGGCCGGCGTGGAGCGGCCGGAGCCGACCCGCATTGCCCGCACCTATTCCGTTGAAGCCGGCGCCGCGGCGGCAGCGGCGCCCGGCGCCGCCGCCGGGTGCGTCAGCAGCGCGGCGCTCGGCCGCGGCGTGCGCGTGATGGCGCCGGTCATCGGTATGAAGAACACGCCGACATCCTTGCGCGAGTGGATCTTGCCGCGCGCATCCTTGGTGTAGATGTAGAGGAACTGGCCGCGCTTGAAAGGCTGGCCGATCGGAATCACCATCCGGCCGCCGGGCTTGAGCTGCTTGAACAGGTCAGGCGGCGCGTATTCGGCGGCGCAGGTCAGCATGATGACGTCGAACCCGCCCTCGACCTCGGGCCAGCCGTAATAGCCGTCGCTGACCCGGCTGCGCACGTTGTCGTAGCCGAGCGGCGCGAAGATGTGGCTGACGGCGTGGCCGAGCGGCTCGATGATCTCGATCGTGTAGGCGCGCTGCACGATGCGCGACAGCAGCGCGCTCTGAAACCCGCTGCCGGTGCCGATCTCCAGCGTCACGTACTCGGGCTTCGGCCTGGCGACCTGGGTCATGTACGCCTGGCCGAGATAGTCGGACAGCGCCGAGCCGTAGCCGATCGCCCAGGGCTTCGGGTTCGACTCGTACGCCTCGCCGGCAAAGGAGTGCCGGTCGGCATAATTGTATTGGAAGTATTCGCGCGGCACCTCGGCGAAGGCCCGCATCACCGCCGGATCCGCCGCCCCCAGCCGCTCCTTCAGATAGGAAGCGATCCGCCGCAGCGCGTCCGGCTTGCGCGCCTGGATCGCCGCGAATTGCGCCTCCGTCTGGTCGGTGGGACGGCCGGAACGGCGCATCGCCTCGACATAGGCGGCATGCGTCCAGCCGCCCGCCGCCGCCGCCGCATCCGCGGCCACCGCCGGCCGGGCCAGTGCCAGGCCCGCGCCCCCGGCCAGACCCGCGCCTCCGGCCAGGAATGAGCGGCGGCCGAGCGCGAACCGATCCCCCCGTTCGCGTCTCACCCCGGATCGTGCGAGGGGGCCGGTATCTGCTGCCACGCAATCCTCCTTCGTGCGGACGGGTAGGCGATGCAGGCGATCCCATAAACCAGGGCCGCCCCTAGCAACACCCGCGCCAGGCCGCTTTGCACGGCAATCAGGCTGGCGAGTGGCGTCGCGACCACAGAGAAGGCGCCGTTCAGGCCCCAGGCCCAGGGCAGCAATCCGCCGCCGGCCTCGGCGGCCCGCTTGAGCCCGAGCGGGAACGGCATGCCGAGTGCGAGCGCGACCGGCGCGATCACTGCCAGCAGCACCGCGATCCGGGCGGGTGTCGGCCAGCCAAGCACCGCCAGCACCAGCGGCGTCAGCCCGGCGGCGGCGGCCGCGCACCAGAGCAGGATGACCGCGACCGGCAGCAACGGCCCGCCGACCCGCTCGGCGAGCCAGCTGCCGATGCCGGAAAACACCAGCATCGCCGACAGCACCAGGGCGAAGGCGCTGGTCCGGTCGTCGAGCGCCAGGCTCGCCTGGTCGATCAGGTAGATCTCGATGAACAGGAAGCCGAGGCCAAGGGCGGCGAAATAGACCGTCGTGCGCAGCAGCGGCACGCGGTTCGTCCCCTCCCGACGCGCGCCCGCGACCCGGGGGGCGACCAGCGGCACCGCCAGCACCAGCAGCGCGATCACCGCCGCCTGCGCCAGCACCGCGAGATTGATCAGCTGGCCGATCTCCGGCTGCGGCAGGATCTCGAGGCGACGCAGGATCACCGGCAGGCGGTCGAGCCGCAGCACGTTGTAGAAGGACGGGCGATCGAGCGTGATCGGTGCCAGGTCGAAGCTGCGCTGGCTGACGCTGCTCGCGCCGGCCAGCGCCGCGCCGGCCTCGTCGGCGACGGCGTCATGCGCCTCGCCGCCGGCGGAGGTCACCGCGCCGGTGTCGAAGGAGACCGCGGGCAGATCGTTGTAGATGCCGGCCCGCGCGGCGGCGACGTCGATGCCGGGATAGAACGAGACGTCGAACGAGCGGTCGTCGCAGAACTTGCGCGCCGCTTCGATGCGCCCGGCATCCCAGGGCCGCGAGGCGACCAGGATGCGCAGGTTCCAGGCCGAGCGATAGACGATCACGTAGCGCGCCGGGTCGTCGCGGCCGGTGGCGAGCAGCGCCGCCCGCACCGTCGCCAGCAGGCGGATCGCGTAGGACGGAAACTCGCGGATCGAGACCGGGATCGACACCATGCCGTCCGGCGTCAGCGCACGCAGATCGGCGGCGATCGCCTCGACCGAGAAGGCGGTGCGGTTGGCCTCGGCCTCGTCAAGAAAATCGGCGGAGATGTCGATCAGGTCATACCGCCCGCGATCGCGCGCACGCCGCGCCATGGCGAGCGGACTGGTGGCGAGCAGGCGCACGCGCGCGTCCGCTGCCATCGGCGGCGACGGCCCGAGCCCGTGCCGCAGCGCGCCGCGCAGCACCGGGTCGGGCTCGATCGCGGTGACGCCACGCGCGCCCAGCGCCAGCGCCTCGGCGATACGGAACCCGCCCGAGGCGCCTTCCAGCAACACATCCGGGCCGCGCACGAGCCGGTACGGCAGCGCCTCGAGCGCGGCGCCGGCATAGGGGGCGCGGATGCCCGCGGCGCGGGGCAGGGCCGCGATGCGGTTGCCGTCGCGATACAGACCGTAGGCGCGCGGCGGGCCCGGCAGGTTCAGCATCGCCGCGTCGTTGGAGATGTCGGTGTCGACCCGTTCGGTGAAATCGTCGAGCAGCGTGTAGAGGCCGCGCGGCGCCAGCCGCTGCGCCAGCACCCGGCTGCCCTGCACGTGCAGCGGCGCGTAGATCGCCTTGTACTCGTTGAAGCCGCCGCCGGGACCGGCGAGCAACAGCGCCTCCGCCCCGGCCAGCGCCAGCAGCGCCGCGACCCCGGTCGCGACCCGCGCGCGCCGCCCGGTCACGGCGAGCGGCGCCGCGATCGCCAGCAGCGGCAGCAGCGCCGGCACCAGCCGGAACGGATGCAGCAGGAACATCAGCCCGACCACCAGCGCCGCGCCGAGCCCGGCACCGGTCAGGTCGAACGCGTAGGTCCGGCCGATCCGGCCGGTGTTGAGCACGAAGCTCAGGCTGACATAGAGGCCGGCGAGGAAGAAGAACGGCAGCAGCGCCGCATAGTAGAGCGCGATGTTGCCGAGCTGCGGCAGGTAGGTCGCCGGATTCTGCAGTTGCAGCGGGTTGAACGGGTTGGCGACGGTGAGCCGGAAGCCCACGGCGGCGGCCAGGATCAGCAGCACCGGCAGACTCGCCTGCAGCCGCGCGGCGTGCCGCTCCGCCGGCGCGCGGCCGAGCGCCATGGCGACGCCGCTCAGCGCGAAGCCGGCCATGACGATGGAGATGACCCAGTAGCCGTATTCCGACCATTTCGCGACCGCGAAATAGCGCGTCAGCGCGGTCTCGTAGCCGACCGCGGCGGCGGAGATCAGCGCCAGCGGCAGCAGCGGCGAGCGGGTCGCGGTGCGCGCCGGGCTCACGGGAACACCCGCTGGCGGATGAAGCTGGCAAGCAGCGCGTTGAAACGGGACGCGTCATCGATGAACAGCGCGTGCCCGGCATCGCGGAACACCGCAGTCTCGGCATAGGGGTCGTGCAGCGCCACGTTCGCCGCCTGGCCGGCCAGATGCGGCCGGACGACGTACAGCACCGGGCGTCGCACGGAATACAGCACCTCCTTCCAGTAGGTGCGCGGCAGTGAATAGGCGAGCAGCGCCGCCGCCGCCGCGGGCGGGGTGCGCAGGCAATCCTCGGTCAGGCGGTCGAGATAGGCCGCGTTCTGCGGCCGGCGGAACATGCTGCGCACGAAGCGTGCCATCGCCGCATCGCGCGACAGCGGCGCGCGGTACGGCACCCGCCGCCGCGAGGGGACCGGCGCCGGCTCCTCGCCCACGGAATTGTCGATCAGCACCAGCCCGGCGAGACGTCCGTCACCCGACTCACCGATATAGGCGAGGCTGTCGAGCACCCCGAGCGACCAGCCGACCAGCAGCACCGGCGCCGGTCCCAGCCGGGCGATCAGCTCGGCGATGTCACGGCCGCGCCGCTCGGCATCGTAGCCGGAGGGCGCCACCTCACTGTCCCCCTGGCCGCGGGGGTCGAAGGCGACGACGTGATATGACGTGGAGAAGGCGGCGATCTGTGGCCCGAAGATCCAGCCCGGCATGGTCCATCCCGGCACCAGGACGATCGTCCGCCCCTGCCCCGCCTCGAGATAGTGCAGCCGCACGCCGTCGCTGGTAGTGAACCAGCGGTCCCGAATGCCCTGCGCTGCCGCCGGCGCGGCCACGGCCGGCAGGAGCGTGGCGGCGAGCAGGGCAAGGAGGCAAATGGCCTTCCGCAACGGCGCTGGCATGAGCTGTTATGGCCGTCCCGCGCGTTGGCGTGTCAACCAGTGTCCTTGGCAACGTCCTTGGCAAAGTCCTTGGCGAAGTCCTGCCGGCGAACCGATCGAGGAGCGTGCGCGTGAGCGAACCGGGCGACGATGGACCCAACCGCCGGCTGGCGATCGTCGGGCTGATCGTGGTCGCGGCGCTCATCGCGGGCGGGCTGTGGCTCACCGGCGTGCTGCGCGGAGCTGCCACGGTGCAGGACTGCCTGGCGGCCGGCCGGACCAATTGCGCGCCGATCGCGGCGCCGGGGCGGTAGGCGGACGGCGGTTCGAGAGGCAGGCGGGGCCGCCCGGCCGGCCGTGGGAACGGGACGGCAGGCGGCTGACAGGCGCGGGGCTGCGCCGCGACGGTCAGCCGCCGATCGCGGAGGCCATGCGGTCGGCGAGCTGGCCGAGGGCGCGACTCATCGCCGCCGCGATCGCCTGGCCGCCGTCGCCCGGCGCCGCAACGGTGATGTGCGAGCGCTGGCGCTGCACCACGTGCTGGTCGCTGCCGCGCAGCAGGCTCCAGTCCGCCACGAGCACCACACGGCCGCCGCCCTCGTCGAGGAAGCGGTCGACGGTGAGCGCCACACCCTGCGCGTCGTTCGGCACCGGGTCGCCGGGCATCAGCACCATGCCGGAGGGCAGGCGGCTCGCCAGATCCGCCGCCAGCGTGGTCTGGATCATCTGGTCCAGCGGCCCGGCCCAGCGATAGATGTCGTCGATCCTGACACCATTCGGCCCGTTGGCGCGCACCAGCTCCTGCCGGTCGATGGCACCCGGAATGATCACGTTGCGCACGTCGATCGGGCGGCCGCCGGCGGCGACGGCAGGGCCGGGCTGCTGCGACAGCACGATGAACTGCGTCTTCGGGCTGCTGCCGCACCCGGCCAGGGCCAGGACGAGCAGCAGAGTGGGCAGGAGCATGCGGCGCATCATCGGCGTCCCTCGATCAGGGCTTCCGGGTGCCGGTCGAGATAGTCCGCCAGCTCGCGCAACGCCCGCGCGGCACGCGACAGTTCGTACAGCGCCTGCGGCAGGCCGGTCGCGTCGGGCGAGGAAGTGCCCTGCTGCGACAGCAGCCGCCGCGCGTCGGCGATGGTGGCCTGCGCCGATTGCGCCGCCCGACGCACGCTCGCCAGGGTCTGCGGCAGGTCGCGCCGCGCATCGCGGGTTACGTCCTGCAGATCGGCAGTGGCGTATCGCAGATGCTGCAGGCTGTCGGTCAGGGCCGGCGATTGCGCCAGTGTGGCCAAGCGCTGGGTTGCCTCATGGATCTCCCGCGCGATCTGGTCGATCGGCACCGTCTCGATCTTGGCCATCACCTGATGCGCCGCCGTCAGCACGCCGCCGATGCCGCCACCTCCGCCGGAGGTTGGTATGCCGGGTGTGCCGCCGGACAGCAGCGCGACCTGGCCCGGGCTGGCCGAGAAGGCGAGTTGCACCTCGCTGGCGCCGACCAGCGGCGGCGCCTTAGCGAGCCCGGCACGCAGCCCCTCGCCGATCAGGTGATCGAGCATCGCGTCCATCTGCGCCCGGCGGTCGTGCCAGGTAGCGCCCTGCAGATGAATGCGCGACGGTTCCAGCCAGAGCGTGGCGCGCAACAGCAGATCGCCGCTCGACGGATCGTAGTCGAGCGCGGTGTCGCCAACCGAGCCGACCCGTTTGCCGCCGAGCGTCACCGCGGCGCCCTGCGGCAGCGCGTCGTCTGGCTGGCGGAACGTGACCCGATAGGCGACCGCGTCGCGGTCGGGCGCGTATTGCGCCGCGTCCTTGCCGTCGTACAGCGGGAACACGGTGCCGGCCTTGGCGTGCCGGCCGGCTCCGCCTTCCGGCGGGGTCTCGAACGCGACCGCACCGTGCAGCAGGGCGGGCAAGGATTGCAGCCGGAGCTGCGGTCCGCCCGCCCCGGTCGAGAGCCGGGCTGCCCCGGCGTTCCAGAACCGCGTGTCGGCATGCACGAAGGCGTCGTAGGGGGAATCGACGAAGACATGCGCACGGAACCCGTGCCCGTCCGGGTCCACCATGGTCGATTTCACCTCGCCGGCGGCATGACCGCGGTAGAAGACCGCGCTGCCCTTGCCGAGATTGCCGAGGCTTGACGCGGTCAGCACGTAAAGCGTGCCGACCTCGCCGGGCAGTACCTCCGGCCGCTGCTGCAGCCCCTGATAGCGGCTGTGGGCGGAGCCGGGCGCCGGCCACATGCCGATGCTCGGCCCGGCGATGACGCTCTTGAGCGAGGCGAGATTGCCGAGGCTCGGGCTCTCACCCTGCAGCCAGAACAGCGTGCCGCGACCGAGATGGCCGCTCATCTCGGGGTCGAGGTTCAGCATCACGTCGACGTGCCGGAGGTCCTTCTCCAGATGCACGGATGCGACCTGGCCCACCTGCATCCCCTGGTATTGAACCCGGGTGTTGCCGGGATCGATGCCGCCGGCGCTGGTGAACACCACGGTGACGGACGGGCCACCGCTGGTCAGCGCACGAAAGCCGAGCCAGGCGACGATGGCGAGCGCTGCGATCGGCACCGACCAGATCCAGCCCGGCCAGCGGCCGACCCGGTGAATGGCGCTGCGATGCGCCTCCTCGGTAGGCGCGACGCGTTCGGGATCGTCGGACATCAGCCGGGGCTGCCGGAGGCAGGCCCGAGTGCTGCACCGCGCAGGGTCCGGTCACCTGCGGCGGGGCCGCGGCGTCGGCCGGTTCGGGCGGCGATCAGGGACCAGGCTGGCGGCATGCCTCGCTCGCACGGTCACAAAGTCGCCGCAATAACGCGACGCACCGCCGCCAGATCGACGCCGGACGGTCTCCGGTGGTCGGAATCTGCGGCCGCGAAGGCGAAATCGCGGTGCCTCGCCGGCGTGACTCACCGCGCCAGGCCAGGGATGGGGCCGACCGTGCCGGCGCGGAGGTGACGGGCCGGTAGCCGGGAGAGCAGGTTTGCCGGACGGACTGATTCCGGCGCGATCGATGTTGCTCTAGGCTCGCTCCCGCCCGCGTGACGGTGCGATGAAATACCCGGCTTTGCCTTGCGCCTAGCGCATGGCTTTGTCATAAGAAGTCAGGGATTCGGCGACGCACAATATCCGGTGGGTGAGAAGGCTTCGGACCCCCCAGCGGTGGTGCGAAGCCAGCAGTGGAGCAGGTTTTGCCCGACGGCGGACAGCATTTCCCGGCGCTGGTCCTGAACGCGGATTTCCGCCCGCTCTCCTATTTCCCGCTTTCCCTCTGGTCCTGGCAGGACGCGGTCAAGGCAGTGTTTCTCGACCGGGTGTCGGTTCTCAGTGAATACGAGGTCGAGGTTCATTCGCCGAGCCAGACGTTGCGGCTGCCGAGCGTGATCGCGCTCAAGGACTACATCCCGGCGGCGCGGCGGCCGGCCTTCACGCGGTTCAACGTGTTCCTGCGTGACAGCTTCTCCTGCCAGTATTGCGGCGACCGGCACCCGACGCCGGATCTGACCTTCGATCACGTGGTGCCGCGCAGCCGCGGCGGCCGCACCACCTGGACCAACGTCGTGACCGCCTGCGGCGGCTGCAATTTGCGCAAGGGCTCGCGCCTGCCGCGCGAGTGCCGCATGTTCCCGCGCCAGTCGCCGCGCCAGCCCTCGACCTGGGAGTTGCAGGAGAACGGGCGGCTGTTCCCGCCCAATTACCTGCACCAGAGCTGGCGCGACTATCTCTACTGGGACAGCGAACTGGAAAGCTGAGGCGGCGCCGCCCTCATACCCGCTCGCTCAGCCGGATCGCCACCCGGCATCCTGCCTTGATCGCCGCGGACAGCAGCCGGTAGCCGGGCGCCCGCTCGGCCTCGTGGGCGAGGCCGATGTCGCGGTGCTCGAGCTCCTCGGCGCGGAAGCGCTCGATCGTGCCGCGCAACTCGCCCTCCTCCGCCGGAAGGCTGGCCGACTGCGCGGCGTAGTGCGCGTCGATCGCCTCCTCGACGGCGACGGTGCAGGCCATCGCGGCGCGCTTTCCCATTGCCGCGGTTGCCGCCCCGAGCGCGAAGCCGGCGACGTGCCAGAACGGCAGCAGCGCGGTCGGCCGCACGCGCCGGCGCACCACCAGTTCGCCGAAGGCGGCCAGGTGCTCGTGCTCCTGCGCCTGCATATGGCGCAGCACCGCGCCTTCCGGGCGCCGCCCGAGCACCGCGAGCTGGCCGGCGTAGATGCGGGCGGCGCCGTATTCGCCGGCGTGGTCGACGCGGATCATGCGCTCGATGCGCTCGCGATCGGAGGGATCGCCGGGAAGGGTTTGCCGTTCGCTCATGTGCCGCTCCTGCGCCCGCGCGCGACCAGCGCCGCGAGGCCGAGTGAAAACACCAGGGCATAGAGCATGTTCAACAGCGCCATCGACAGGGGCAGGCCGGGGATCAGGTAGGTCGGCGAGTCGCAGGGCTTGGACGGGCGCGCCGGCATGTGCGCCAGCATCTGTGCGATGCTGCCGCCGGTAAAATGCGGTGCCGCGCATTCCGGCAGCGGGCTTTTCCACCAGCCCTGCTCCACCCCGACATGCACGAAGGCGATCGCCGCGTCCCCGAGCACGACCAGCGCCAGCAGCAGCAGCACCGGCCTGGCGGCGCGTCGCGGCAGCACGAGGGCCAGCACGCCGAGCGCCAGCGCGATGCGATAGGGCCATCGTTCCACCAGGCACAGCGCGCAGGGGACGAGTCCGCCCAGCCGCTCCGAGCCGATTGCCACTCCGAGCGCCAGTCCGGCGGCCAGGATCGACAGCAGCGCCAGCCCGCGCTCGCGCGTCATTGCGTGCTCCATGATTGCCGGGCAGTGATGGCGGGGTTGGCGATCCGGGGCAAATCCCGATCCCCGGCGACCGCGTTCCAAGCCCACTCAAGGAATGGGGTCTGGGGCCGCCGGCCCCAGCGGGTCCAGGGCGGAGCCCTGGCCTTTCTTCTGCAGGAGTAAGCCATGCGCCGCATCTGGGGACGCCCGACCTCCGCCAATGTCATGAAGGTCGTGTGGCTGCTGGAAGAGCTGCAACTCCCCTATGAGCGGGTCGATGCCGGCGGCGAGTATGGCCGGACCGACACGCCGGAATATCGCGCGCTCAATCCCAACCGCTCGGTACCCGTTCTGCAAGAGGACAACTACGTACTGTGGGAGAGCAATGCGATCCTGCGGTATCTCTGCAGCGCCTGGGCGCCGGATCTGCCGTTGTGGCCGCGCAATCCGCAGGCGCGGGGCAGCATCGACCGCTGGATGGACTGGCAGCAGACGGTGTTGAACGCGCCGCAGGCGGCGCTGTTCTGGGGCCTGGTGCGCACGCCGCCGGCCGAGCGTGATGCCGCGGCGATCGCTGCCGCCGCGGCCAAAGCCGGCCACGCGTGGACGCTGCTGGACGAGATACTGGGCAAGGCGCCGTATGTCGCCGGGCCGGCCTTCACCTTGGCCGACATTGCACTCGGCGTGCACGTGCATCGCTGGTTCAGCTTCGCGATCGAGGGGCCAGAGCTGGCCGGTTTGCGCGCCTGGTATGGCCGGCTGCTGGAGCGGCCGCCGTATCGGCGCTTCGTTGCCGGCCCGGTGCGGTAGCAGCGAGCGGCGGTTCGAGTGGGGCGGGATGAAGCGGCTGTCGCCGGTGTTGGATCGGCGCGACACCGCCCCCGCCGCTACGCAGCCTCGGCGATCGCCGCCTCCAGCCGCGCGATGAAGCTCTCGGCCCAGGCTTTGGCCGTGGTGCGGTCCACCGCGGCGCGCAGCGTGCGCCAGCGCTCCAGGCGCTCGGCCCTCGGCATGGCGAGGGCCGCGTGCAGCGCCTCGGCGGTTTCGTCCGGGTCGTACGGGTTGACCTGCAGCGCTCCTTCCATCGCCTCGGAGGCGCCGGCGAAGCGTGACAGCACCAGGGCGCCGGGGTCATCGGCGTTCTGTGCCGCGACGTATTCCTTGGCGACCAGGTTCATCCCGTCGCGCAGCGGCGTCACCAGGCCGACCGAGGCAACGCGATGGAAGCCGGCCAGCGTCGGTCGCGGCACGGTGCGGGTGATGTAGCGGATCGGCGTCCAGTCGAACTCGGCGTGCTCGCCGTTGATCCGCCCGGCCAGCTCGTCGAGCTCGCGGCGGAGCGTGCGGTACTGTGCCACATCGCCGCGCGAGACCGGCGCGACCTGCAGGAAGGTGACGCGGTTGCGGTGCTCGGGGAAGCGCTTGAGCAACTGGGCGTAGGCGCGCAGGCGCTGCGGCAGGCCCTTGGTGTAGTCGAGCCGGTCGACGCCGAGGATGAGTGAGCGCCCGGCCAGGCTTTCCTGCAGACGCCGCACCTCCGGCCCGGACGCGGCCTGCTCGGCCGTGGCGGCGAAATCGTCCGGGTCGATGCCGATCGGAAAGGCCGCCGCGCGCGGCTCGATGCCGCAGGCGCTGAGCGCCCGGTTGAGATTGGTCACGTCGGCCTGGGTCTGCAGTCCGATGACGTCGTAGGCGCCGAAGCTGCGCAGCAGGCGCTGCCCCTGCGGCAGGGTGTCGAACAGAGCCGGGGGCGGGAACGGCACGTGCAGGAAAAAGCCGATCCGGCCGCCCACCCCGGCGGCGCGCAGCGCCTCGCCCTGCGGGATCAGGTGGTAGTCGTGCACCCAGATCAGGTCGTCGGGGCGCAGCAGCGGCGCCAGGGCCTGCGCGAAGTCGCGATTCACCGCCATGTAGGCGTCAAGGTCCTCGCGCCGGAACTCCGCCAGGCCGCCCATCGAGTGCAGCAGCGGCCACAGCATCGAGTTCGAGAAGCCCTGGTAGAAGCCGCGAAACTCCGCGGCGCCAAGATCGAGCTGGGCGAAGGTGAGCTTGCCGGCCCGGGTCAGCTTCGGCCGCGCAGTCCCGGCATTGCCAGTGGTGTGTCCGGACCAGCCGAACCACAGCGTCTCGCGCCCCGCGATCGCATCGCGCAGCCCCACCGCGAGCCCGCCGGCGAGGGGGCTCCTCTCGCGCGGCGGCGGGGTGCGGTTCGAGACGATCACCAACCGGGCCATGCGCCCTCCCTGCCAAGAGTGTGCAGCCAGGCGCGCACGCCAGCGGCATCGCCGAACACGTCCGGCACCAGCAGGCCGACCCCGCCCATCGCCAGGGCCTCGGCGATGCCGTCGCGGTCGGTCACGTCGTCGCCGACGAAGACCGGCAAGCGCCCGGCGAAGGGCGGCGCCTGCATCACCCGCCATACGGCGCGGCCCTTGTCGACGCCGCGCGGCCGCACCTCCCAGGCCATGCTCGCCGGCATCAGCTCGAAGCGCGCATCCGAAGGCGGCACCAGTGCCGCGAGCGCGGCGTGCAGCGCCGGTCCGGCCGTCGGGTTTGCCCGGTAATGCACAACGAAACCGCGGCGCTTGTGTTCCAGTATGGTCCCGGAATGCTGCCGCACCAGCGCCTCGGCCGCGACCAGCCAGGCGGCGGCGGGAACCGGCAGTTCCGGATGCTCGACCCGACCGCCGGGCGCCCGCCGCAGCGCGCCGCCATGCTCGCCGGCCACGGCGTACGGCGCGTCAGGCAGCAGCGCGTCGACCTCGGCAATCGGACGGCCGGTGATCACCGCCAGCGCCCCGCCGGTGCGCTCGCGCAGCCGCCGCAGCGTCGCCAGCAAGCCGGGCCCCACCACCACCCGATCGGGTGTCGGGGCGATGTCCAGCAACGTGCCGTCCATGTCGAGCAGCAGCGCCGCCCGCCCGGGCGGCGGGAGCGCGGGCAGCTGCGGCAGGCGCCCGGTCATTGGCAACGCGTCATTGGCAACCCGTCATTGGCAACCCGTCATTGGCAAGCCGTCAGGCGCACGCTGTAGACCGGGTGCTGATACATCCCGATCCACGGCTCGGCGGCGAAGATCCAGCCATGGAAGGGCGGCGCGCCGCCGTGGCTGTCGGTGATATCGAGCCAAGCCGCCGCATCCGCCGGCATGTCGGGCGGCCGCACGACACAGCTTCGCACCGCGATGGTCAGCGAGGCGACCGCGGTACTCGCCCCGGCGCGGATCTGCACATGCGTGGTCCGCGCGTCGACCTTGTCGAGCACGTCGAGCCGCGCCGTGCCCCGCTCCTCCCACCGTCCGGCGGGCGGCGCGGCAGGGGCAGCGCCCGGGGCGGCAGGACCGGGCGCGGAAGGCGCGGACGGTGTGGTGTCGCCCCAGGCAGCCCCGGCCAAGACCAGTGCGACGAGCACCGCCAGGACGCCGCCCCGCCAGGGGTGCCGCGGCGATCGGCCCCGGGTGGGCGCGCGCCGCATCACGATGAGGTCAGCCGGGGGCTCCGCAACTGCGCAACGAGCCCGGTCAGGATCTCCCGCATCGCCGCCTCGTCGACGCCGATCAGGACGGCGTCCTCGAACGCGTCCTGCAGCGCCTGGGCGAGTTCGGCATAGTTCTCCTCCAGCACCATGACCTTCTCCCGGCAGGAGACCGGGGTGCCGTCGGATTGCGGCCAGCGGGCGGGCGGGGTCGGCACCGGCATGGCGCTACTTCAACGGCGCCAGCGCGCCGCCACCACCCTGGCTGCCCGCGTTGCCGCCCGGGCTGCCGCCGGTGCCGTTCTGCGTCTTGATCGCGTTGACCAGGTCGGTGACGTTGAAGATGAACTTACCGAGCAGATCCTCGAGGCTGACCGAGGGCTGGGTGACGGTGATCTCGCCGCCGGGCGGGATCATCTCAGTATCGCCGCCCGGCACCAGCCCAAGATACTTGCCGCCGAGCAGGCTCTCGCTGTTGACCGAGGCGCTGGTGTCCTTGGGCAGCCGGATCGCATCCGCGACGGTGAAGCTGACATCGGCAAGGTACGTCTTGGGATCCACCCGCATGCTCGTGACGCTGCCGACCGTCACGCCGGCCAGCCGCACATTCGACCCGACATCCAGCCCGTCGATGCGGTCGAATGCCGCATGCAGCGTGTAGCCGCCATGCTCGCTGCGTCCGGTGTTGGCGACCGCGTAGGCGAGAAACCCGGCGGCCACGACCAGCACCGCCGCCCCCGCCGTCACTTCGGTGATGCTGCGTCGCGCCATGCTTCTCCGTCCTGGCGGTACCGTCGCCCGGCAGCCGCGCTGTCAGTCACCCCCCACCAAGCCGGAGCGCGCCCGATCGGCATGTGGTGGCGGATCGCTGCGGCTGCACGGCCATACGGCATCGCGCCGCGCCGTCGCTACTCTCCGGCCGGTGTCCACGCCTCGTAATCGCCGGTGGCCGGCGTGCGCCGGCCGCCCTGATAGTCGTGGCCGGGCGGCCGATAGCTCTCGGGCGTGCCGGTCGCATTCGGGACATGCGGCTTCTGCCAGGGCCGGCGCCCGGTCTCCGGCAGCGGCGCGTCGGTCGTGTAGTGCAGCCAGGCGTGCCATTCCGGCGGCACCTCGCTCGCCTCCACCGCGCGGCGGTAGATCACCCAGCGACGGCGCCGGCGGCCCGCCCGGGCGCGACGCTCCTCGTAATAGATGTTCCCGACTGCATCGCGGCCGACCCGCCTGCCGTGCAGCCAGGTGAAGAGACGCGTCCCGATCGTGGTCATTGCGCCGGTATACGAAAGCCCGGCGGCACGGTCCATTGCCCCCGGCTTCCACCGCTCGTCCACAATTCATCCCCAGGATTTGTGGTTTGTCCCCGGGTTGCACCACGAAATGCGCTTCCGGGGCCTGGGTACGGTGGGTAGACTCGGGTGCATGAGCAACAATCGCATCTGGCAGGGCGTGCGCATGCGGCGCGCGCAGGCCGGAACCGATGCCGACGCCCCGCCGCGGCCGGTGACCTTGCCCGCCTCCTGGGGCGCCGCCGCCGCCGAGGCGCTGGCCCAGCTCGCCGGCGGCACCGGTCCGGCGTCGCTGGTCGCGACCGCGGACCAATGGATCGGTCCGATCGCGCTCCGGGCGCGCGGTGCCGGCGCCGATCCGGGCGGCAGGGCGCCGGTCGGCGACCGGCTGCATGCGATGCTGCTGCAGCGGCGCGGCGCGGCGACCGCGCCGCTCTGGCGGCAGACGCTGGCGCCCGGCGTGGTGCCCGGCTTCGTGCTCAACCTTGCCGCGTTCCACGACCCGACGCTGGGCTTCGACCTGCCCGGCTTCATCGAGGCGGCGGAGACCGCCGCCGCGGCTTTGGCACTGGCCTGTCCGACCGCGCCGCGCCTCGCCGTGGCGATGAGCGACCTGGCCGGGCTGCTGGCCCGGCTCGGTCTCGACTATGACGGGCCGGGCTCGCGCGACATCGCCGCGTGCCTCGCGGCGCTGCTGCGCGGCCGGGTCGATGCGACGCTCGCGGAATGCGGCGATTGGCCGGCACCGCCCGCCGGCTGCGCCGTCCCGGGTCTCGCCGCCGCCGCGCGCGAAGCGCACGCAATCGCCCGCGGCACGCCGCAGCTCCCTTTCGCCGCGGCCGGTCCGCGTCAGGGCACCACCGCCATCCTGCCGCCCGATCCGGCCGAGGCGCTGCTCGGCATCGAGACCTCCGGCATCGCGCCGGCCTTCTCGCCGCTCGACGCCGAGGGACGGCTGACCCGCGCCGCCCGCGCCTATCTCGCGGCGCGCGGCCTGACGGCGGAGGCCGCACTCGCGCTGGCGCTCAGCGGCGGCAACCCGCTGCCGGTTGCCTCCGGCGCGGCGCATGGCGCGATGCAGGGCGCCGTCGCACCCTATCTTCACGCCATGCCGTCCCTGCCGGAGCGGCTGCCGGCGCCACCCCTGCAGCGCCGCCGCGACCTGCCGGCCCGGCGAGCCGGCTACACGCAGCGCGCGGTGATCGGCGGCCATCGGCTGTTCCTGCGCACCGGCGAGTACGAGGACGGGCGGCTCGGCGAGATCTCGATCGCGCTGTCGCGCGAGGCGCCGGGCTTCCGCGCGCTCACCGATTGCTTCGCCGCCGCGGTCAGCCTTGGCCTGCAATACGGTGTGCCGCTCGAGGAATTCGTCGCCGCCTTCGCCCGCACCCGCTTCGGCCCGGGGGGCGCGGTCGAGGGCGACCCGGCGGTGCCGCAGGCGAGCTCGCCGCTCGATTACGTGTTCCGCCACCTGGCGGCGAACTATCTCGGCCGGCATGACCTCGCCGCGGCAACGGACGATGCGGCGGCGATCGAACCCGCAATCGGGGCGGACAGCCCGCTGCTGCCGATGGATCTGCCCCCGGCGATGCGCGACGGCACGAATTCGCCGCGGGCGCGCCGGCAGGCGCTGCGACTGGTCGGGGGACAGAGCGGATGACGGCCGGAAGCATTGCGGACCGGCTGGCGGCGCTCGGCATCAGCCTGCCGGCGCCGCCGGCCCCGGTCGCCAACTACCTGCCCTTCACCGTCGCCGGCCCGCTGGTGGTGATTTCCGGTCAGATCCCGCTGGTGGACGGGCGCATCGCGGTCACCGGCAAGCTCGGCGCGGGCGTTTCGATCGAGCAGGGGCAGGAGGCCGCTCGGATTTGCGTCATCAACCTGCTGGCGCAACTGCGCGTCGCCTGCGGCGGCCGGCTGGATCGGGTGCAGCGCGTGCTGCGCCTCGGCGGCTTCATCGCCTGCACGCCCGAGTTCACGCAGCAGGCGCAGGTGATGAACGGCGCCTCCGACCTGGCGGTGGCGGTGTTCGGCGAGGCGGGTCGCCACGCCCGCAGCACGGTCGGCGTGCCCTCGCTGCCGGGCGATGCGACGGTCGAGGTCGAGGGGATGTTCGAGATCAGCCTCGGCTGACCGTCGCCGGGCGGTTGCCGCCCCGGGCTTCCCTCTCCGGGCTTCCCCTGGCCGCACGGACCGCCATATTGCACTGCAATGCCCGACGGTGCCCCGTCCCTGACCCTGCGGCTGCACGCGACGATCGGCGAGATCCCCGCGGCGGAATGGGATGCCTGCGCCGGCGAGGGCAACCCGTTCGTCAGCCACGCCTTCCTCTCGGCCTTGGAGGAGAGCGGTTCGGCCGGGCCGCGCACCGGTTGGCTGCCGCAGCACGCGGCGCTGCGCGACGGCTGCAACCGGCTGGTCGCGGTCGCGCCGATGTATGCGAAGTCGCACAGCTACGGCGAGTACGTGTTCGACCACGGCTGGGCGCATGCTTTCGAGCGCGCCGGCGGCGCGTATTACCCGAAGCTGCAAGTGGCGGTGCCGTTCAGCCCGGTGCCGGGACCGCGGCTGCTCATGCGCGCGGCCACCCCCGGGCTGGCGGCGACGCTCGGCGCGGCGCTGGCACAGGCTTGCCGCGAACTCGATCTTTCCTCCGTGCACGTCACCTTCTGCCGCGAGGCGGAATGGCAGGCGCTGGGCGAGACCGGCTGGCTGCAGCGGCTCGGCATGCAGTTCCACTGGGAGAACGACGGCTACGACAGTTTCGACGCCTTCCTCGAGGCGCTCGCCTCGCGCAAGCGCAAGACGCTGCGGCGCGAGCGGCGCGACGCGCAAGCGACCGGCCTCGTATTTCGCACGCTGCGCGGACCGGAGATCACGCGGCGGGAATGGGACGCGTTCTATCGCTTCTACACCTCGACCGTGGACCGCAAATGGGGCTCGGCGTACCTCACCCGCGGCTTTTTTTCGCTGCTGGCGGAGCGGCTCGGCGACCGCGTGGTGCTGATGCTGGCCGAGCATGACGACAAGCCGGTCGCCGGCGCGCTGAACCTGATCGGGCATGACACGCTCTACGGCCGCAACTGGGGCTGCAAGGGCGACTGGCCGTTCCTGCATTTCGAGCTTTGCTATTACCGCGCGATCGATTTCGCGATCGCGCACGGCCTGGCCCGGGTCGAGGCCGGGGCGCAGGGCCAGCACAAGATCCAGCGCGGCTACCTGCCGCAACCGACCTATTCGGCGCACTGGATCGCGCATGGCGGGCTGCGTCGCGCCGTCGAACGCTTCCTCGACGAGGAGCGGCCGGCGGTGCTGGCGGAGATGGAGGAGCTGGCGACGCTGTCGCCGTTCCGACGCGACGGGGACGCCTAAGCGGCGGCAGCCCGGCGGGTGATCGCCCGCGCTGCGGAACGCGGAACACCTCTGCATTCGGTCGAGCACGCGGCAGGCGCCGCCGCCCGTTGGTATCGCCGGAGTTACCATTCCGGGCAACACTCCCACCGCGCGATTCGCGGCCGGAGGTGCCTGCATGCTCGTCCCGATCCTGCCCGCCGCCAGCCGCAAGTCCGCATGAGCGCCTTCTGGTCGGGCACGGTGGGCGCGTTCCTCGGCGAGGATCCGGACGCACTGGTGGCACGTCTCGCGCACGCGCAGATGGCGCGGTTCGCGACGACGCAGGCGGCGCAGCTCCGGGCATGGGCGGATTCGATCGCGCTGCTGCGGGCGGTGCTCACCAGGGTCGCGGCGCAGCGCGACTGGCGCGTGTTGCTGGAGTACGGGCTGCTGCGGCTGGGGCGTCGGATCGACGTGGTGCTGGTTACCGACCGTGCGGTGTTCGTGTTCGAGTTCAAGATCGGCGCCACCGGATTCGACTCCGCGGCACGCGAACAGGTTGAGGATTACGCGCTGGATCTGCAGGATTTCCACGCCGCAAGCCGGCATCACCCGATCGTGCCGATCCTGGTCGCGAGCGCCGCGCGGCCGCCGCCCGCGCCCTGGCCGCTGCTGCTCGCCGGCGTCAGCGCCGTTCAATGCGCCTCGGCGGATTCGCTGCCAGGACTGCTGGCAGGGTTGATCGAGCGCCTGCCGCCGCCTCGCGTCCCGCTTGATCCGCTGAGCTGGGAGCGCGCGCCGTACCGGCCGGTGCCGACATCGTCGAGGCGGCCCAGATGCTGTACGCGCGGCACGGAGTCGAGGAGATCGCCGCCGCGCGGGCGGACGTGCCGAACCTCACCCGCACCCGCGACGCGATCGGCCGCGCGATCGCCCTGGCGCGGGCGGAGCGCCGGCACGTCGCCGCGTTCGTCACCGGCATCCCCGGCGCGGGCAAGACGCTCTGCGGGCTGAACGCCGCGTTCGGCGGCGAGGGCGACCGGCAGGCGACCTTTCTGACCGGCAATCCGACGCTGGTGCACGTGCTGCGAGAGGCGCTGGCGCGCGACGCCGCCGGAGGCCAGCGCGGCATGCTGCGCGCGGCGCGCCAGCGGGTGGAAAGCGCCATCCAGGCGCTGCCGCTGTTCCGCGACCACCACGTCGCGACCGGCGACTGCCCCGCCGAGCGCGTCGCGGTGGTGGACGAGGCGCAGCGCTGCTGGTCACGCGACTGGGCGGTTGCCAAGACGCGGGACCGACGCGTGCAGCTCACCGATTCCGAGCCCGGACACCTGCTCGACATCATGGGCCGGCACGGTGACTGGGCGGCGCTCATCTGCCTGGTCGGCAACGGGCAGGAAATCCACACCGGCGAAGGCGGACTCGCGGAATGGGGCGCGGCGCTCACGGCTCGGCCACGCTGGCAGGTTTTTGCCTCGCCGCTGGTGCTCGCCGCGACGGATGCGCGGCAGCGGCTACCGGCGCTGCCCGGTTTGCAGGTGGTCGAGGATCTGCACCTCGCCGTCCCGGTCCGGGCAATCCGCAGCGCCCGGGCCTGTGAATGGGTGGATGCGGTGCTGGCCGGCGAGGCGGATCGGGCCGCGTTAATCGCGCGCGAGGCCGGCGGGGTCCCGTTCGCGCTGACGCGCGACCTTCCGGCGATGCGCGAAGCGCTGCGCCACGACTGTCGCGGCACCCGCCGCGCGGGACTGCTGGCGAGTTCCGGGGCGGCGCGCCTGCGTGCCGAGGGGCTCGGCGTCGCCGTGCCGCACATGGATGCCGGGGCGGTGGCGCGGTGGTTCCTGGATCGCTGGCCGGATGTGCGCGCCTCGGACGCGCTCGAGACCGTCGCGACCGAATTCTCCTGCCAGGGGCTGGAGCTCGACCATGCCGGACTGTGCTGGGGTGGGGATCTGGTGCTGGCGCCCGGCCGATCCGGCTGGGCGGCGCGGGATTTCCGCGGCACCGCCTGGACCTGGTTGCGGGCGCCGGAGCCGGTCAGCAATCGACTCAACACCTATCGCGTGCTGCTCACCCGGGCGCGCTATCGCACGATCATCTGGGTGCCGCGCGGCGATGCCGCGGATGCCACCCGCCCGCCGGCGGAACTCGACCGCATCGCCGCCTTTCTGGCGGAGTGCGGGGTGCCGGCCCTGGCGCCAGCTTTGCCGCAGCCGATTGCGGCGCCGGTCCTGCTTTAGGGGTTTGGCCCCTTGCCGCGCCCGCCTCGCCCGGGCCGGGAGGCCCGGGCGGCGGACCGCGGCGCCATCACGACCGCTGGAAGCGGCCGCGCGCCACGTCGGGGATGTCGCTGCGGGTCAGGCCGAGATCGGCCAGGTTGCGCGAGGTCATCGAGTACAGCTCGGCCTCGATGCGGCGGACGGTGCGGCGGCGTTCCGCCCAGTCCTGGTAGCGCCGGCGCAGCTCGCCGAAGCCGCCGAAGGGCGCAGCGGAGGGCTGCACGAAAGGCTGAAGAACAGAACTCGTCATTGGGGTGACTCCGTTGTTGCGGACGCCCCTCCCTAACCACTGCCAGAGATAGCGCTGTTCCCCGGAGCTGCAAATCGTTTTTTGCTGCAACGCAGCAATTCGCCGGCGGCTGTGGCCCGGCCGCCGCAGGGCGCCGCCGCCCGGCTCAGGATCGTGCTCCAGTTCATTGTGATTTCATCAATCACCCCGACCGCGTGGCCGCCCGACACCGGCCACCGGCAGCGCTGCTATGATGGAGCCGCGGGATGATCTAAGTCGCAAGCCCGCCACGCCGGCAGGCGGCGGGCGAACAGGCGGGAGGCGGTCGGATGACGTGCCCGAAGGAGTTCCTCGCCGTGGCGCAGACCGCCGCCGATCTCGCCGGCGGCATGCTGCGCGAGCGGTTCCGTCGCCCCGTCCGCGTGGAGGACAAGGCCGACGGTTCGCCGGTCACCGAGGTGGACCGGGCGGTGGAGGCGGCGCTGCGCGACCTGTTGCGCCGGCGCCTGCCGGAGCAGGGCGTGATCGGCGAGGAGTTTCCCGCCGAGCGGGCCGGCGCCGAGTTCGTCTGGATCATCGATCCGCTCGACGGCACCAAGGACTTTTTGCTCGGCCTGCCGCTGTTCGGCTGCCTGATCGCGCTCGCGCACCAGGGCGAGATCGTGCTTGGCCTCGCCGACCAGCCGGTCACACGGGATCGCTGGCTCGGTGCCGCGGGCCACGGCAC
>DATJSJ010000256.1:0-7605 GCA_035504175.1 Acetobacteraceae bacterium | reverse complement strand
GCCGAGTTTCGCGTCGCCACGGATTTCTGGCGCGAACCCATCCCCGTAGGTTCCGCGCAATGTGGCGACCAGCGTGTCGCTCCGCTTCCGACGAGTGGTCCCGTCGAGATCGCGATATCGGTTATCAAGCCCCGGCTGCGGGGCGCGGTCTCGTGACATTCTGATTCTCCTATCGAACCCCGCGCTTAGGGCGACTCGCGAATTCGTGAGGAGACAATTCGAGAACAAGACGCTGCCGTCAAGAGTTATCCACAGGCGTCCAATCCCGCATATCGGCCATATATTGGACACGGTCGCCAGCGCAATCGTCAGAAATGTTGAAAAATCAATGGCGTCCCGTAGGGGATTCGAACCCCTGTTACCGCCGTGAGAGGGCGGTGTCCTGGGCCTCTAGACGAACGGGACAGGCCGGCGCCGCTACCTACGGCAGTGCCCGGGGCAGTTCAAGGTCCGGCTCAATGCGCGAGCCCGATCGTCGCGACCATCCGTCCGGTGCCCGGATCGAGCACCACCACCCGGTCCGGGCCGCCGCCCTGAAGCAGCAGCGCGAGCCGGTCGGAGACCGTCGCCAGCCCGGCTATCCGCGTGCCGGCCGGCTCCTGCAGCACCCGCGAGGTCACCGCGGGCGCGGTGCCCATCCCGCCCTGCACCACGCGCCTGGCGATCAGCACGCCCAGCGCCGTTGTGCCGCCGACGATCAGCACGCCCATGATGATCACCGCGGCCAGCAACCCTCGCATGCATCCTCCCCCCGGCCGATCCGCCGCGCTATGCCGGGCGCCCGATGACCGCAATCGCATCCACAAGCTTCAGCGTGGTCGCCGGTGCGGAGGCCGCCGGGGCGCGCACCGACCGCTTCCTCGCGGAGGCCATCGGCACGATCTCCCGCTCGCGCGTCAAGGGGCTGATCCTGGACGGCCAGGTGCGGCGCGATGGCACGGCGCTGCACGAGCCGGCGGCGCCGGTGCAGTCCGGCGCCCGCTATACGATCGATCTGCCGCCGCCGGAGCCGGCCCGGCCGGAGCCGCAGGCGATCCCGTTCACCATCCTCCACGAGGACGCGGCGCTGATCGTGCTGGACAAGCCGGCCGGGCTGGTGGTGCATCCGGCGCCGGGGAACCAAGACGGTACGCTGGTCAACGCCCTGCTTGCGCATTGCGGCGACGCGCTGCCCGGGATCGGCGGCGAGCGCCGGCCCGGCATCGTGCATCGGCTCGACAAGGATACGTCGGGACTGATGGTGGTGGCGAAGACCGAGACGGCGCTGGCGAAGCTTGCGGCTGACTTCGCCGCGCGGCGGCTGGACCGCGCCTACCTGGCGCTATGCTGGGGCACGCCCTCGCCGTCCGTGGGCGAGATCGAAGGGGCGATCGGGCGGGACCCGCGCGATCGCAAGCGCATGGCGCTGGTCCGCAAAGGCGGCAAGCCGGCGCTGACTCGCTACCGCACGCTGCGCGGCTGGGCGGGGGCCAGCCTGCTGGAGTGCCGGCTGGCGACCGGTCGCACGCACCAGATCCGGGTGCATCTGGCCAGTCGTGGCCACCCGCTGGTCGGTGACCCCGTCTATCTCCGGCGCATTCCAGCCGCCGCGCGCGGGATCGCGGAACCCCTGCGGTCGGCCCTGCTCGATTTCCCCCGCCAGGCGCTGCACGCGGCCCGGCTCGGCTTCGCGCATCCGGTCACTGGTCGGCCGATGCTGTTCGAGACGCCTGCACCGGCGGATCTCGCCGGCTTGATCGGACTTCTGGACATGGGAGGAAAGCCGACTCCGCAGGTCGGACTTTCTTGACTGGACCAGACCGGTCCAGTATAAAACCCGTCATCCGGCGCCGAGGGTGCGATGCCGGATGGGAAGTCTGGAGCGCCGTCGCCGCAACGGGGCGGTATCCGGGACATCAACCCTTCCCCCACCCGACACTGCGAGCTATCGCAACCGGTCGCCTCCTCCGCCGTAAGGGTAGGAAGCCGCCGACGACCTGACGAAAGGAGCCTGTTCGTGGCCTCTGCCGTCGTGAATATCGCCCCTGAAGGCAACCTCTCGCGGTACCTCCAGGAAATCCGCAAATACCCTATGCTCTCCCCGGAGGAGGAGCTCGAACTCTCGCGCGCCTGGCGCGACAACGAGGATATGGAGGCGGCACACAAGCTTGTCACCTCCCACCTGCGCCTGGTCGCGAAAATCGCCATGGGCTATCGCGGCTACGGTCTGCCGCTGGGCGAGCTGATCAGCGAGGGCAATGTCGGGATGATGCAGGCGGTCAAGCGCTTCGACCCCGACCGCGGCTTCCGGCTTGCGACCTACGCCATGTGGTGGATCCGCGCCGCAATCCAGGAATACATCCTGCACAGCTGGTCGCTGGTGAAGATGGGCACCACGGCGGCGCAGAAGAAGCTGTTCTTCAACCTGCGCCGGCTGAAGGGCCAGATGCAGGCGATCGATGAGGGTGATCTCAACCCCGAGCAGGTGGCGAAGATCGCTCGCGTGCTCGATGTGCCGGAGCAGGACGTGATCAGCATGAACCGGCGCTTGGCGGCGCCGGATCACAGCCTCAACGCGCCGCTGCGCTCCGACAGCGACGGCGAGTGGCAGGACTGGCTGGTGGACGAGACCGAGACCCAGGAGAACGCACTGGCCGAGCGTGAGGAGATGTCCGGGCGTAAGGCCCTGCTTGCCGGCGCGCTGAAGACGCTGAATGACCGGGAGCGCCACATCCTGATCGAGCGGCGGCTGCGGGACGATCCGACCACGCTGGAGGCGCTGTCGCAGCAATATGGCATCTCCCGCGAGCGGGTGCGCCAGATCGAGGTCCGCGCCTTCGAGAAGCTGCAGAAGGCGATGAAGGCGCAGGTCGCGGAGCGCCGCCTGGCGGCGACGCAGTCCCTCGCGGCCTGACGTTCCGGGCGACTTCGTGATGAACGGCCGGCCCGGAGCCATCTCCGGGCCGGCTTTGTTTTTGCGGTCGGGGCGGCACGAGGCTTTTTGTGTCCGGACCGTGATGCATGCCTTCGGTGATGCCGCCTCCGGCGGCCCGGTCTAATCCCCGGCCGGCTCCTGCGGCGGCAGTCCCCATTCCTCCTCATAGGCCGTCCGCTCGGCCTTGAGCTGGACGATCCGCCGGCGATCCGCCGCCTCGAGGACCAGCCGTGCCGCGACCGGCGCGAACTCCGTTAACGCCCAGCCGAAACCGGCGGCAAGCCAGGCGATCCCGAGCGCCATCGGATCACCGATGATCCCCAGCGCCGCGTCGATCGTGTGGGCGCTCTCCCAGTATCGGGTGAACGGCGCCGCCGAGGCGGCGACCCCGAACAGCAAGACGGTGCGGGCGACCGGCCGCCCGGGTTCGCGGTCCAACAGCACCGCCGCGAGGCCCGGCAGCAGCAGCGCCGCCAGCAGCAGGGCGGTCGAGATCGAAACCGCGATCAGCGCGCCGCAGAGCAGCCCTTGCAACCAGAGCAGCGAGGCGCCGCGGCGCGGCGGCGCGCGGTCCCGGGCAGCCTTCACGCGAGGCACAGCAAGGCCATCGCGGCGACCACGGCGGTGAGGCCGCCGCCCGCCGCGATTTCATGGCCCAGGCGCCGCGCCGCAGCCGTCCGTCGCCCGGCGCCGGTCGCCAGCGCCGCCAGCTCCGCGTCGATCGCACGCACCGCTTCCTCGGCGTGGCGCAGCCCGGCCTTGTCGGCCTCCCGCGCCTGGGCGTCGTCGACCAGTTCGACCAGGGCGGGCAGCCAGCCCGCCGCGATCAGCGCGTCCAGCCGCTCATGCATCTGTCGCCGGCGGGTGCGGTTGCGCCACTCATTCGGCGGTGCCACGCATTCCTCCGTGACCCAGCGCGCGAGGGTCGGGCAGGGCGGACAGCGAAAGCGGTCCTGCAACTGCGCGAGCAGGCGCAGACGGGCCATGGCCATCCGCCCTTCCCCGGAGCCGTTGCCGAGCCCGACCAGCTCATGAGCGAGATTGGTGTCGCTGCGCGCGGCGATGAAGGCGGCGATGTCCCGGTCCACCGCGTTGAGGCGGCGCGCCTCGGGCCGCGCCGCCGCGCGCTCCAGCGCCGGCACCAGATCGGGCAGCCGAACCACGGTCTGGCCGTCCAGCAGCGGGCTGGAACAGGGCAGCAGCGGATTGAGCGTGTAGCAAAGCCGCGGCATGCCGCCCTCGAGGCCGCTGAGGCGCAGCCACATGCGGTTCTGCCGTGCCTCCTGCCGCACCAGGGCGACGTCGCAGCGTTCCGCCCGGAGTGCGGCCCAGGACGCGGCAGCCTCGGTCGAGATCAGTTCCTCCAGCGCGGCCGCGTCGGCGGCGCCGCCCGGGCCGGGCTGCGCCGCCGCCACCAGCAGCGGGCCGATGCCGTCCGGCCAGAGGGCGCGGCCGTGCCAGAAGAGCGGCGCGAGCGGATCGAGCACCGCCGCTGCCCGCATCACCGCCAGGGATTCGCCGGTCGGGCCGCCCGCAGCGGCATCGGCGTGCGCCGGCACGACGTCCTCGATCCGCGTCGCCGCCGCGGCGTCGCCGAGGCTGCGGCGCAGCCAGTTGCCGACTGCGCCGTTGCGCAGGAGCTGGGCGCCCTGCGACGGATCGTGCGCGATCACCCGGGCCAGCCCGCGGGCGTTCCAGACCTCCGTCCCGCCGGTCTCGAATGGCCATTGCGCGCGGCGCGGTGGCCTGGTGGCGACACGGCGGGAGCGCGCGACCGAGGGCTGGGTCAGCAGGATCGGCGTCGGCCGGTGGTCGGGGTCCTCGGCGAGCATGCCGCGCACCAGATCGCCGAGCAGCGGCGGCAGACGTTCGGTGCCGAGCAGCGCCGCGTGGCTGCCAAGTTCCAGCTTGCGCTGCAGGATCGCCTCGTCGTCCAGGCCGTGCAGCGGGTTGCGGCCGAGCGCCAGCACGATCAGCGTCACCGCGAGGGCGTAGACGTCGTCGGCGATGGCGCCGTCGCCGCGGCCGGCCGGGTGGCAGCAGGCGGAATAGGGTGGCTCGAACAGGGCCGGCTGCAGGGCCGCGGGGGGACCGGCCCAGGCGGCGCCGAGCGTCACCGGTCCACCATTGACGGCGCGGAACAGATTATTCGGGCGGATGCCGCGATGCGTGACGTGGCGACCCTGCAGCCGGTCCAGCGCTGTTGCCACGGGGCGCAGCACCTCGTCGATCACCACTGCTTCCGACCAGGGGCGGGTCGCATCGAGCCGCGGGCCGGGCGGGGCCTGGCAGATGACGAACAGGGCCATGCGGCCGTCCGGTCCCGGCGCCGGGCCGCAGGTGACCGGCGCGCACAGTCCCTCGATCCCGGTCCCGCTCAGGGCGGCGATCATGCGCGCCCGCAGCGGCGCGCCGGACCGGGCCTGCACCGCCATCAACGGAGCGGCGCCGCCGCGCCGGTCGATCGCAGCGTAGGCCGGCAGGCCGGCGCCCGCGTCCGGCAGCGGCCGCGCGAGGTCGACCGCATATTGCTCGGCGATCAGTGTCTCCGCGGACCCACCCGGCTTCGCCATGCGCGCCGCCACCCTTCTGCAGCGGCGACCCTAGGGGGCGATTGGTTGACGATTTGGAAATCGATGACCGGGGCGTCGCTCAGCGGAGTGCGACGGCCCGTCGTCGGACTGACCGGACCGACGCGATCATCGGCAATACGGGGGGACATCGCCGGAGCTGGTCGGAGTGAGAGGATTCGAACCTCCGGCCCCTGCGTCCCGAACACAGTGCTCTACCAGGCTGAGCTACACTCCGGCCGAGGCGCGCATATAGCTGCCGTCCGGAGCGGCCGCAAGGCGCCGTCCGGCCTTCGGCCACATCCGACCCGGGGCTCGCGTCAGCCGGGCCGCTCCTCGATCGTATCGACGCGGTCGGGATAGAACGCGAGATGATCGCGGATCACGGCGACCGCTTCGTATGGTGCCTCGTAGGTCCAGATCGCATCGACCGAGCCTGTGCCGCCGGCCGGAATGCTGAAATACGCGGCCTCACCCTTGTACGGGCAGTAGGTCCGGCTCTCCGACCGTTCCAGCGCATCCATGTTCACGTCGCGACGGGGAATGTACTGTACGGGCGTATAGCTCGCCTCGCGCAGGGTCAGCGCCTCGGTCGTGTCCGCGATCACCCGCCCGCCCAGCGTCACCACGACACGCCTCGGGTTGTGCGCGATGGTGATCGGATGATCGGGGCCGGGGACCTTCACTGTTCTCTCGGGCATGCGGCATCTCCTGGCCGTTCAAGCGGTAAAATGGTCGCCGAACATCGGCAGGCCACTGACGGAGGTGGCCTTGGTCGCTTCATCCTGCAACACGTCCCAGTGTTCGGCGAGCTGCCCGTTTTCGATGCGCAGGATGTCGATCGCGATCCATGGGGCCGGGCGACCGTTGCCCGAGAACCGTCCGTGCACCATGACGTGATCGCCCTCGGCCAGGATCAGCCCGTGCTCGTAGCGCAGCGTGTCGGGAGCCGCGCGAATCAGGTTGAACAGACCATCGCGGCCGGGCGCGATATGCGCGCTGTGCTGGATGTAGTCGGGCGACCAGTAGCGCTCGGCGGCGGCATGGTCACGGCGGTTGAACAGGGTGTCGAACGCCTCGAGCACCAGTGCCTTGTTGGCTGCTGTGGACATTGCCCCTCTCCTCAGAGTTTCGAGCCGCCGTCGACACGCAGCGTGTCGCCGGAGACCCAGCGCGCCGCGTCCGAGGCGAGGAAGACGATCGCCCCCGCGATGTCGTCGGGCTGCGCGATGCGCTTGATCGCCTGCATGCCAAGCGCGAAGTCGCGACCGGCCTCGCTCCTGGTGAAACTGGACATGTCGGTCTCGACGACGCCGGGCGCCACCGCGTTCACGCGAATCCCCTGCGGCCCGAGGACGAAGGCGAAGTGTCGCACCAGCGTGTCGATCGCACCCTTGGTCGCGGCATAGGCGGAGAGCGTGCCGACGGCACCGCGTGCCGCGAGCGAGGAGAGGAAGACGACGCTCGAGCCCTCCTTCAGGATCGGCAGGAGTTGCTGCACCAGGAAATAGGGCGCGCGCACGTTGACCGCGAACAGCGCGTCGAAATCCGCGATCGTGGTCTCCTCGATGCGTGCCGATTTGGAGATGCCGGCATTGGCGACCAGGATGTCGAGCCGCTCGCCGACGATCGCCCGCACCTTGGTCGCGAGCTCGTGCGGAGCCTCGGGTTCGCTGAGGTCGGCGCCGATCGCTTCCGCGCGGCCACCCCCGGCGCGGATCTGCTCGACCACCGAGGCGGCCTCGCCGGCGTTGCGGCCATAGTGGACGAGTACCTGCGCGCCGGCGGCGGCAAGCGCCAGAGCGGCGGCGCGGCCGATGCCGCGCGACCCGCCGGTGACGAGGGCAGTCTTTCCGGTGCAGGCGGACACGCTCGTTCTCCAGGGGTGAGTCGGGGCCAATCGCCAGACCGGCGATTGCACCTGACCCGGCCGTGATGCGGGAGCTGGGAACGGATTGCCCGCACGCGAAAGACTTTATAGGCTCCGGGCCATACTTCGCAGGCATGGCCGGTACATGGAGCTGCGGCATCTCCGGTATTTCGTCGCCGTGGCCGAGGAGGGCAGCCTCTCGGTCGCCGCCGACCGGCGCCTGCACACGGCCCAGCCCTCGCTCAGCCGGC
>DATJSJ010000255.1:0-22333 GCA_035504175.1 Acetobacteraceae bacterium | reverse complement strand
TGAAGGGTTTCCAAAGGGCGACTGCCCTTTGGTGGGGTTCGGGGCGAAGCCCCGACCTTGCTTGCTTCCGCCCGATTCACCGACCCGCCGGCGCCGCGCCGCTGCCGAGCACATGCTCGAACACCCGACGCTGACCGGCAGTGGTTTCGTCCCAGCTGAACCGCTCCGCGTATGCCCGGGTCGCGCCGCGTGCCGGCAGGGCGGCAAAGAGCCCCTTCACGCCTGCGGCGATCCCGGCGGGCGTATTCGGCTCGAAGATCACACCGGCCTCGCTGGACTGCACCACCTCCGGGTTGCCCCAGATGTTGCTGGCGACGACTGGTGTGCCGCAGGCCATGGCTTCGAGGAGGACGTTGGCCCAGCCTTCGCGGGAGGAGGCGAGCACGAGCGCGTCGGCGGCGGAATAGAGGCTGGCGAGTTCGGCATGCGGCCGCGATCCCAGCAGGCGCACCCGATCGGCGAGTCCCAGGCGGGTGATCTGTGCCGCGAGCCGCGCGCGTTCCGGCCCTTCGCCTGCGATCAGCAGCGTGAAGCCCGGCAGATCGGGCATTGCTTCGATCGTGCGATGATGGCCTTTGCGTTCGATGAGATGCCCGACGGAGAGCAGGACGGGTCCGGACAGTCCGAGCGCCTCTCGCTGCGTGTCGCGCGGCATCGGCCGGAACAGGGCAGTCTCGACGCCGTTGCGCAGCACCGTGACTTTGTCCGGCGGCGCACCGAGCTCGACGAGCGCATCTTTCAGCGAGGTGCTGACTGCAATCAGGGCGTCCGAGGCGGTGATTGCCCGGCGGATCAGCCGGCGGGGCGCCGGATAGCGGGGCAGCAGGCTGACATCGGAGCCGCGCGCCGTGATGACGACGGGGCGGCGGGAGCGGCGGCCGAGCCAGGTGGCGGCGACGCCATCCGGATAGACGTAGTGCGCGTCGATGGCATCGAATTCCAGTCCGTGCCGCACCGCGCGGTCGAGGAACTGCGCTGCCGCGCGATAGAGAAAGACCGGGGCGAGCGTGGTGCCGATCCTGGGGATCACCAGGTAGCGTGGGTGATGGACCCGCAGTCCGGCGCGTTCCTCCTCTCGCGGCACCCGGGCGTAGCGGCTCCAGGTGCCGAAGGCGGAAGCGCCGGAGGGGAAGTACGGCACCGGTGCCAGAACCGTGCTTGTCACGCCGCCGCCGGCCACGAGGTGGCGCAGCCGGTTTTCGACGAATATGCCGTGGTTCGGCTGCTCGGCGTTCGGGTACAGCGTGGTGAACGTCAGCAGGCGGAGGGGAGCCATCGGTGCCCTTACGAGCTGGGCGTTACGAGAGGGGCGTTACGAGAGGGGCATTACGAGAGCGGCCTTGTGACCGGGGCGCCCGAATCGAGCCGTCATACCATGAGATGGGATCAGGCCTGAGCGACGCGCGTGCCGCTCGCTCGGGGGCGTCCCGCAACGGCGACCGCGTCACCGTCGGGCGACATTTTTTTCTTGCACACTCACGATCCCGTGAGTAGCATACCCTTGCGTTCTGAAGCTTCTTCCTCCCTGAACTGGGCCGCCTTCGGGCGGCCCTTTTTTTGCGGCAGGCGGCGGCCGAGCCGAGGGCCGCCCGTTTGCTGTTGCGCCGGCGCGATTGCGGGATGCGCGAGGGTGATCCCCCCGTGTCTGGCGCAGCCGGATTTGACCGCGATCTTCCAGACGCGCGAAGGGCCCCGCGAGGGGGCCCTTCGGCTGGATCCTGTCGCGGTGCGATCAGGTGGTGAAGTTGGCGGCGGTGAGATGCGACACGCCGCTGAAGGTGATGGTGGTATTGTCCGACAGGGTGATCGTGGTGTTGCCGCCGGAGGTGGACTGGCTCGCCAGGGCCTGGGCGACTTCGTTCGAGCCGTAGCCGAACAGCCCGACCAGGTCGCCCTGGCCGGCATTGTAGTCGGCGATCTGATCGGTACCGCCGGCGCTGCCGTTGAAGAAGGCGAACAGGTCGGATCCGGCGCCGCCGATCATGGTGTCGCTGCCCGCGCCGGCGTAGAGCGTGTCGTTGCCGGCGCCGCCGCCCATGATATCGGAGGAGCTGCTGTCGCTGCTGCCGATGAACACGTTGTTGCCGGTGCCGAGGCCGCCGGCCAGCGTCTCGTTACCGCTGCCCGCGGCGATCTCCTGGTTGGACGAGCCGTTGGCGAAGAGCTGGTCGCCGTTGCCGCCACCGAAGATGGTGGTCGGGCCGTTGCCGGCCAGGATCAGGTTGTTGCCTGCGGTGCCGCCGGCATAGATGCCGCCGCCGGTGCCGCCCGTGACGGTCAGGCTGCCGCTCATGCCGTTGACGGTCTGCGACCCGCTTCCGGCGTAGAAGTGGATCATGGCCGAGCCGCCGAACACCACGTCGCTGGCGCCGCCGACCACGCTGATCGTGTCGGCGCCGGAGCCGGCGGAGATGGTGTCGTTGCCGTTGGATTCGATGCCGGCACTGCCGCCGCCGCCGACCGAGATGTTCGAGCCGTCGCTGGTGATGCTCCAGTAGGCGCCGCTGACGGAGATGACGTTGCCCGTGCCGCCCGCGACCACGGTGCCCTGACCGGTCGGGCCGGTGGCCGACGCATTCAGGTTCAGGCCGCCTGCGCCGGACAGCACCGTCTGCATGGTGACGCCGGATTCGGTCAGCGTCAGGCCGGGCGCCGTGATGGCGATCGCCTGGACGTTGCCGGCGGATCCGCCGTTGACCGTGCCGCTGCCGGCGATGACGTATTCCTGCGAGCCGGTCGTGGCGAAGCTGCCGCCGCTGTATGTGTTCGCCGTGAGGGTGCTGTTTTGTATGTCGCTGTTGATTGTGTTCGCGAACCGCTGCGCGATCGCCGCGGTGACCGATGATGTATACGGCAGCGTGTACACAAGGCCCCCGCCGCCCAGAACCGTCACATTCGGCATCCCGCACTCCTCAACCGCTAGCAGTCGTTAAGGTGTGTTTATGCGACGCCCATTTATTGCGCAAGCCTTACCACGCGTCCTGACACAAAAATCCCTTTATGAACCGCTCATGCACCACCTGGTAGCGCATGCGTATGGAGCGTTCAACCTCTAAATTCAGATTGACAGCATTTTCGCGAATGTCCGGGAGAACTCTTCAGCCGTGGCGCGCACCGCGGTCGCGCCGTAGGTGCGCTCCAGCCGCCGGATGACGAAATGCGCCCGGGCGAGGTCGCGGTAATGTGCGAGGAAAGCGCCGTTCAGCGCCGCGCCGCAGAGGGCGCCCGCCACCGGCACCGCCTGTGCAGAAAATTTCTCGGACAATACAATGCCGTAGCGGGCGGCGGCCTGTTCGATGAGCGCCACCACGGTGCGGCCCTGAAGCAGCAGGCGGGCCGAGAAGTAGGAGAGTTCGGAGTCGCCGGCCGACTCGGGTATGCGCATCCGGTCCGGTCCGGCCGGGGTCAGCAGGAACACCTCGAGACACGCACGACGTGTATCGTCCTGCCGCAAATCCTCACCCTCCTGCTGCGCGATCCGGGCGATCTCCCGCATGATCAGCAGTGTCGTCAGCGTCGCATCCGGGAAGAAGCCGGCCAGTCCGGCCAGGCCGCCGGTGGCGCCGGAGAGGGTGACCGCGACATGCGTCACCCGATGCTGGCGGCCGGCCGTCCCGCCGCGCGGGCGCAGCCCGAGCACCGCGGCGTCGAAGGCGCGGGCGACCGCTGCTTCGGCGATGCCGCGCAAACGGGCAGGGGATAACGCGGGGTTACGGCGCAGGCCGGAGCCGGTCATCAGCACCGCCGCCCGGGCGGCGAGACCGCCGGCCGCCCCAAGCGTGACCGCCAGCAGGTCGGCGACGCGGACCAGCAGCCCCCGACCGCGCTGCAGCCGCAGCAGCGCCGCCTCCAGCTCGGCGCGCGCCGCCGCGGGCAGGGCGGTCTGCACCGCCGGCAGGCTGCGCTCGAAGGTCGGCATCGATTCCAGCGTCGGCATGGGCGATCACTCCGTCTGCTCCGATGCGCCCGGCTCGGGTGGACCGCCGGGCTGCGACGGCAACGCCGCTGCCCGGTTGGAGTGCCCGGGGCGGCAGCGATCCTGTTTGGTCCGCGGTGGGAGGCGACGCCGCGGCAAGCGGCTCGGACCGGGTCCCTTCAGTCGGGGACGAACCGGCCGCGCCGCCGGTCGACGTCCGGAACCGCCTCGCGGATCGTCCGCTGCTCGGCCGGGGTGATCGAGTCCGCGGCGAAGGCCGACATCATATGGCGTGGCGTCTCCGCCGGGGCCCCCAGTCGGCAATCCACGCAGACCACCTTGCTCGCCTCATCCGGTCGCACGATCAGGACGAGCAGGGCGCCGCATTGCGGGCATTTCGCATCCTGCAGCAGGGTGACACTGGCCATCGCACGCTTCCGCCCTCTTGCCTCCCCCAGACAATCGCCTTCGCCGCCCGCCGGTTCTATGGCGGGTCGTGCTCGCCCTCTCAGCCCACCAGGTCGGGGGCGAGGCGCAGGCCGCGCTCGCGGTAGTAGCGGGCCGCGCCGGGATGGAAGGGGAGGAACCCGTCCCGCCGCACATTGGCGATCACGGTCTCCGAAGCCGGCGGGCCGGCCTGGCGCATCGCTTGCGGATCGCCCATCACCACGCGCACCGCCGTGTAGACGAGGTCGTCCGGCAGATCGGGGCCGCAAATGGCGAAGTTGAACATGCCGACCGTCGGCAGATCGGCCTCGAGCCCGGGATAGATGCCGCGCGGCAGCACGGTGCGCGAGAGCTCGGGCAAGGTCGCGGCGAGGCGTGCGATCTCGGTCGGCGTGAAGCCGAGCAGGCGGCAGGCAGCATTGCGCTCCGCCGCGAGATAGGCCGGGATCGGCGCCCCGGCGGCGAGCACCGTCGCATCGAGTCGCCCGGCTTGCAGCTCGTGGAGCTGGTCCTCCATGGTGCCGAAGCGGAAGCGCACGCCGTCGATCCCGAGCAGCGGCAGCATCATCGGCACATAAGTGCCGGCGGTGCCGCCTTCCGGCCCGATCCCGACGACGCGGCCGCGCAGGTCGCGCATGCGGGCGATCCCGGACCGGGCCAGCGCCAGGCCGTGGAAGGGTGTCTCGTACATGGGGAACAACGCCCGGAAGCTGCGCAGCCGGGCGCCATGCGTCCACTCGCCGCTGCCCTCCCAGGCCTGCCGCGCCACCCCCATCGTGGTCATGCCGAGCTGGATCGCGTCGCGGTCGAGCAGCAGGATGTTCTCGTTCGGGCCCTCGGTGGCGCGGTAGGCGAAGCTCACGCCGGTCGCGCGCGCGACCAGGCCGCCCCAGACCGGGCCGTAGACGGCATAAGTGCCGCCGGGACTCGCGGTGCCCATCACCAGGGCCGGCGGCCAGGCCGGGTTCAGCCGCCCGGCCACGATCTGCGTCAGTCCCCGCCGGGTCCGCCCCAGAGCGATCGACGCCACCGCGCCCGCCAGCAAGTGGCGCCGTTGCATGATTCTGCCTCCCCGCGCGCGCGCCGCGTCGCTCGACGCGGCCCGTCGCGGATCAAGCTGCATCAGAGGAATGCGGCGGGATCGTGGCCAAGCCCTCAGCGCAGGCCGGCGTATGCAGCGTGCCGTCGTCGCGCGCGGACCGTCCGCGCGACTCGGCGGCGGTCCCTTAACATGCCAGACGTGGCATCCTCGAGCGGCCCGCCCGCCTTGCCGGCCAGGGCGACCGCGCCACATCGCCGTGTCGAGGTGGAATGCCTGCCACGCCATGTTGCATCTGATGAAACTTGCCGTCGGCGTGCGTGACCTGCCGCATCTGCGGGCGCTGCAGGCCGAGCGCGCCCGCACCGATCCGCCGCTGTGCCACCGCACGCGGCATTTCCCCCGCCGCGCGGCGGAGATCCTGGCCGGCGGATCGATCTACTGGGTGATCGGCGGCGCCATGCTGGCGCGGCAGCCGGTGCGCGACATCATCGAGGACACGCGGGCGGATGGTTCGCCCTGCACGAGCCTGGTGCTGGATCCACGCCTGGTGCCGGTGCTGGGCCGGATGATGAAGCCGTTCCAGGGCTGGCGCTATCTGGCGGCAGAGGCGGCGCCGCCCGACCTGCGCGGGTCCGCGGTGGCGGATGGCGTGGCGGCGCTGCCGCCGACGCTGCGGCGCGAGTTGCAGAGCCTGTGCCTGATTTGAGACGAAGCGCCGCGAAGCCGGGTACGCGGTGGCTGAGCGTGGACGCGGAGCGGTGCGGCGGGTGGAAGCGCGCTACGGCACCGGGGCGTCCCAGACGTCGGCGGCGTAGTCGCGGATCGCGCGGTCGGCCGAGAACCAGCCGACATTGGCGGTGTTGTGCACGCTCGCCTGCCACCAGGAGCCAGGCTGCCGCCAGCGCCCGGCGACCTCCATCTGCATCTGCACGTAGCTGTCGAAATCCGCCGTCACCATGAACGCATCGACGTCGTACAGCGAGTGGATCAGGTCGCGGTAGCGGTCCGGCTCCTCCGGCGAGAACACGCCGGAGGCGATCGCGTCCAGCACCTCGGCCAGCGCATCCGACGCTTCGACCGCGCGGCGGGCATTGTAGTGGGCGCGGCGTTTGGCATCGACCTCCTCGGCGGTGAGGCCGAAGATGAAAATGTTGTCGGCGCCGACCCGGTCGCGAATCTCGACATTGGCGCCGTCGAGCGTGCCGATGGTCAGCGCGCCGTTCAGGGCCAGCTTCATGTTGCCGGTTCCCGAGGCCTCGGTGCCGGCGGTCGAGATCTGCTCCGAGAGATCGGCGGCCGGGATGATCATCTCGGCCAGGCTGACGTTGTAGTTCGGCAGGAAAACGAATTTCAGCATCTCGCTGACGGTCGGATCGTCGTTGATCACCCGTGCCACGTCATGCGCCAGGCGGATGATGCGCTTGGCGCGATGGTAGCCGGGCGCCGCCTTGCCGGCCATCAGCTTTACCCGCGGCACCCAGTTGCGCATGGGTTGCGCCCGCATGGCGTTGTACAGGGCGACGGTGTGCAGGATGTTCAGCAACTGCCGCTTGTACTCGTGGATGCGCTTGATCTGCACGTCGAACATCGCGGTCGGATCGACCGCGATGCCGAGCTGCCGGCCGATCAAATTGGCCAGCGCCGCCTTGTTGCGACGCCGCTCGGCGATCAGCCGCGCGTGCAGTCCGGCATCTCCGGCATGCGCGGCGAGGGTCTGCAACGCCTCGGCATCATCGAGGAAGCCATCGCCGATCACGTCGCGCAGCAGGCGCGTCAGACCCGGATTGGCCTGCATGAGCCAGCGGCGGAAGGCGATGCCGTTGGTCTTGTTGACGATGCGCCCGGGATAGAGCGCGTTCAGGTCGCGGAACACCGTGCCGCGCATCAGCTCGGTGTGCAGCGCGGAGACGCCATTGATGCGATGCGAGCCGACGAAGGCGAGATGGCCCATGCGCACGCGCCGGCCGTGGTGCTCGTCGATCAGCGAGGCGGTGGCGAGCAGCTCGTCATCGGCATCGCCGCCGCGGCGCACATGGTCGAGGTGCCGGGCGTTGATCAGGTAGATCAGCTGCATGTGGCGCGGCAGCAGCCGTTCCAGCAGCGGCACCGGCCACATCTCCAGCGCCTCGGGCAGCAGCGTGTGGTTGGTGTAGGCGAAGCAGGCCTGGGTGACGCGCCAGGCCTCGTCCCAGCCGAGCCCGTGCACGTCGAGCAGCAGGCGCAGCATCTCGGCGATGCCGATCGCCGGATGCGTGTCGTTGAGCTGGATCGCGACCTTGTCGGGCAGGTTGGCGAGCGTGCCGAACTGGCCGAGATGCCGCCGCAGCAGGTCCTGCAGCGAGGCGGAGGCGAAGAAGAATTCCTGCCGCAGCCGCAGCTCCTTGCCCGAGGGCGTCTCGTCGCTCGGATAGAGCACGCGCGAGATCGCTTCGACCCGGGCGCGGTCGCCGTAGGCGCCGACATGGTCGCCGCGGTTGAACTCCTCGAGCTGCAGCGGGCTGTTGGCGCGCGCCGACCAGAGCCGCAGCGTGTTCACATGCGCGCCGCGCCAGCCGACGATCGGCGTGTCATAGGCGACGGCGGTGATCGTCTCGCTCGGATGCCAGACATAGCGGGCGTGGCCTTCGTCATGGGTGACGCTGACATGGCCACCGAAGCCGATCTCATAGGACGCCTCGGGCCGCTCGAATTCCCAAGGGTTGCCGAAGGACAGCCAGTCCTCCGGCAGTTCCCGCTGCACGCCGTCCTGGATCATCTGGCGGAACAGCCCGAGCTCGTAGCGGATGCCGTAGCCATAGGCGGCGACGGCCAGCGTCGCCATGCTCTCCATGTAGCAGGCGGCGAGCCGGCCGAGGCCGCCATTGCCGAGGGCGGCGTCCGGCTCCTGGGCGCGGATCCGGTCGAGATCGACGTTGATGTCGGCCAGCGCCGCGCGAGCGGTATCGGTCAGGCCGAGATTGTTGAGTGCGTCGAACAGCAGCCGCCCGATCAGGAACTCGAGCGACATGTAGTAGACCCGCTTGCGCCCGGTCTCGTAGGTGGCGCGGGTCGAGGCCATCCAGCGATCGACGACCAGGTCACGGACGGCGAGTGCCGTGGCGAGAAACCAGTCCCGCTCGCTCGCCGTCACCGGATCCTTGCCGATCTGGTAGGTCAGCTTGGCGACCACGCGGTTGCGGAAGGCCTCCACGGGATCGGGTAATGCGCCGGCGGCCGCCGCGGCAGGCGGGGCGGCGTCCTCGTCGCTCAGGCCGGCAGAAAGCGGGGTGAGGTGCGGATCATCCATGGCGATCTCGTTGGCAGGCGGGGGCCGGCTCATGCTGCGGGTGCGAGGGTAGAACACATCCGCACCGAATGGAATTTATTCGGCTGGGCACAATCACACGCGAAAGTAGTGCCTGCGCGCTCATGAAGCCACCAATAACGTGAGACGGATTCGTCTAAATCAACCCGAAGTCGGGCGCACCATCAAATTGTCCCCGCCAGGGCCGCGCGGGCGGATGTCATGCCGCCTCGGCGATCTCGGTGCGCCGGACGCCGACGGCGAGGCCGACCAGGCGCAGCCGGTCGGCGACCACCTCGCTGTCCGGCCCGCGCGCCGCCGGCGCCACTTCCAGCCGCACCACGTCGGCGCCGATTTTCAGCCGGGCGGTACGCAGGATCTCCGGCACGCCGCCGGACAGGCGATAGCCGAGCAGCATCACGCGTCCCAGGATCAGCGCCCGTCGCCGCAGCGCCGCCGGCAGCAGCTCGATCGCGGGCAGCAGCGCCGGATCGTCGGCGGCGCCGGCGTAGCGGGCATGAATCACCGCCGCGAGGAAAACGCGCTCGGCGTGCTCGATGCCGATGAAGGGGAATTGCAGCAGCCGGCGGAAGCTCTCGGCGGCGCGCAGCCGCGCGTCGTCGCGCCAGGCGATGTCGGAGAGCGCGCAGGCGGCGACACGCAGCCGCCGGTCCGGGGCGGTCTCGCCCGGGAACAGCGCATCGGTCCATTGCACCAGCGCCGGTGCAAACTCCGGCACCCTTGCGCTCGGCAGGCCGATCGTCTGCGCACCCTCGACGACCGGATCGAGGTAGCGGGACGGCGTGTCGAGCTGCGCGTACATCCAGCCCTCGCGCAGACCCAGCGCGGAGAACACGACGCGTCCCGGCGCCAGGCGCTTCAGCACCCGGTCGAGCACCAGCGCCGCGGCCGGCAGGGTCGCGGCGCGGCGCGAGGGCAGGCCGGGCAACGCCGCCACCTTCGCCTCCGGCAGGCGCCAGATCGTCTTGGCGAAGTCGCGTGCCGTGGCGGTCGGGATGGCGTAGCCGTGCGCGACCGGCACCGCCGCCGCGACCGCCGCCATGTGCACCCGGGCGAAGGCGCGCCAGCCGCCGCCGACGGCGTAGAACACCGGCTCGGTCAGGGCGGGTGGCAGCCCGTCGCGCAGCAGCGCGTCGATCCGCCCCTTCGCCCCGGACGCATCGGCGGCGAGCAGCGCCTGTACCGGCAGCGCCCCGAGCGGCAGGCTGACCCAGCGCTCGCCGACCCGGTCATCGAGCACCTCCGCGACTTCCAGACTGCCGCCGCCCATGTCGCCGACCAGCCCGCTCGGGCGGTAGAAGCCGGCGATCACGCCGAGGGCGGAGAAATGCGCCTCCTCCGCGCCGCTCAGGATGCGTACGGCGAGGCCGCTCTCCCGCCCGATCGCGGCGACGAGCTCGGCGCCGTTGCGCGCGCGGCGGACGGCTTCGGTCGCGATCGCGTCGATCCGCTGCACTCCCATCGCCTCGGCGACGGCGCGGAAGCGGCGGGTTGCCTCGACCGCCTGCGCGAATCCCTCGGCCGGCAGCGCGCCGGAGGGATCGAGTGCGCCGAGCCGGCACAGCGATTTTTCGTTGAAGCGGGGGAAGGGCGCGCGGCCGAGCTGGTCGTACACCACCAGGCGCACCGAGTTCGAGCCGATATCGACCACGGCATAGGGCGTCTCCGGCGGGCGGCGCGCCCGTGCCGGATCCAGGACCAGCGGGCGCTCCACCGGGCCCGCCTCGTGCGTCTTCGGCATGATCGACATGGGCGCCTTCTCCTGCTGCTGCGGTCGCCGACGGATGGTCGCGCCTCCGACAGACCGCGCGGGGCCCGGCGAGGTTGCCTGCGCAATCGCCGAAAAGACCCGCGCGCGGGCGGTTCCCATCCTGCCATCGCACGGCGGGCGCGTCGAAGCCGGCCATGCTGCCGAGCGGCGAGAATGGTTGACGCCCTTGATCGCTTCGGCGCTTGTCCGGCGGCGCGGTGACGAGGATCGGAGCTTTGGCGGGATGAGCCCGGTGGACGCGACCGGTGCGCCGGCGGATGTTCGGCTGCGCGGGTTCGGCGATCGCCTGGCGCTCGAGGAGGCGCGGGCCTGGCTCGCTGCGAGGGTCGCGGCGCCGGCCCAGGAGACGGTGCCACTCGCGGCCGCCGTGGGGCGGGTGCTGGCGGAGGCGGTGCGCTGCGACGCCGACTTTCCCGCGGGTGATCGCGTCGCGGTCGATGGCTATGCGGTGCGAGCAGCGGAGACGCTCGGCGCCGGCGCGTACAATCCCGTGCTGTTGCCGATCGCTTCGTTCGGAGTGCCACCGGCCGGGACGGCGCGGCTCTGCGCCGCGGGCGAGGCGCTGCCAGCGGGCATGGACGCGATCCTGCCCTTCGCCGCCGCCGAGCGGCAGGGACCGACGCTGGCGGTGATGGCGGCGGTCGCTCCCGGCGAGGGCGTGGAGCGGCGCGGCGCCGGCATTGCCGGCGGAACGACGGTGCTGGCATCCGGCGCAGTGCTTGATCCCGGCCGGATCGCGGTGCTGGCGGCACTCGGCCGGGTGAAGGTCACCGTGGCGCGTCGGCCGGTCGCAGCGCTGATCGTTCCCGGCCCGAAGCCGCACGGTTCAGCCGCCGGGGCCGACGCGCTGACCCCGATGCTGCGGGCGCTGCTGGCGCGTGACGGCGCCGTGCTGCGGCCGGTCGCGGCAGCTCGGGATCTCCTGGCGGCGATCCGCGAGGCGGCGGACGCGGATCTGGTGCTGGTCGCGGGGCGCAGTGGTGTTGGCGCCGATGACGGGGCGGCCGCGGCGATCGTGGCGGCGGGGGGCGGGCTGCACGCGCATGGCATCGCCATGCGGCCGGGCGATTCGGCGGGGATCGGCGCGATCGCGCGGGCGTCGCTGGTGCTGCTGCCCGGCGAGCCGTTCGCCTGCTTCGCCGCCTACGACCTGCTGGCGAGTGGAGCGGTGCGGGCGGCCGCCGGCCTGCCGGTCGCACTGCCATACCCGGTCGTGCCCCTGACCTTGGCCCGTAAGATCGTCTCGGCGATCGGCTTCACCGATTTCGTGCCGGTCGCAATTGCCGGGGACCGCGCCGAACCGCTCGCCGGCGGCCTCGCGGCGGTGGCCGCTGCCGCCGGGTTCGTGCTCGTCCCCGCCGCCCGCGAGGGTCATGCGGCCGGTGAGATCGTGCCCGTGCACCTATACCCGTGCACCTATATGAGCGGTGACATGATGCGCGAGACGATCCGCTCGTGAGCGCCGCCGGCACCGACGCGGAGCTGCTGCGGGCGGCGCGGCAGGAGCAGTTCCTGGAGGTGATCGACCGCGAGGAGGCGGCCCGGCGCTTCCAGCGGCATCTGCGCCTGGCGCCGCTCGGCGAGGAGAGGGTGCCGCTCGCCGCCGCGCGAGGGCGGGTGCTGGCGCGCGACCTCCTCGCCGCGGTGGACGTGCCGGGTTTCGACCGCGCCAGCGTCGACGGATTCGCGGTGCGGGCGGCCGACACCGAGGGCGCCAGCCCCGCGACGCCCAGCGAATTGCGGCTGCTGCCCGGCTTGCTGACCCCCGGGGTCGTCTGGCGCCAGCCAGTGCAACGGGGCGAGGCGGCGGTGATCGCAACCGGCGGCATGGTGCCGCGGGGGGCCGATGCGGTGGTGATGGTCGAGCATACCGAGGCGTCCGGGTCCGGCGCCCCGGTGGTCGCGGTGCGCCGCGCTTGCGTCCCAGGGCAGGGCATCGCCGCCGCCGGCTCCGACATCGCCCGCGGCGAGACCGTGCTGCGGCGCGGCCGGAGGCTGACCGCGCGGGAGATCGGCATGCTGGCGGCGACCGGCTTCGCGGAAGTGCCGGTCTGGCGCCGACCGCGCGTCGCGATCGTCTCCACCGGCGACGAGCTCGTGCCGCCGGGCGCTGCGATCCGGCCGGGCCAGGTCTATGACAGCAATGCCGCGATCCTCGCCGCCTCGGTGGAGGAGGCCGGCGGCGAGCCGGTACCGCTTGGCATCGTGCCCGACCAGGAGGCGGCGCTGGCGGCCGCCTTCGACCGGGCGCTGGCGGCCGGCGACGTGGTGCTGCTGTCCGGAGGCACCTCGAAAGGTGCGGGCGATATCGCCTATCGCGTGGCGGCGTCCCGGCTGCGCGATCCCGGCGTGGTGGTGCACGGCGTCGCACTGAAGCCGGGCAAGCCGCTCTGCCTCGCGGTCGATTGCGGCAAGCCGGTCGCCATCCTGCCCGGCTTCCCGAGTTCGGCGATTTTCACCTTCCACGAATTCATCGCCCCGGTGATCCGTGCCTTTGCCGGCCGGCTTGAGGCGGAGGCTGAGACCGTACCCGCGACGCTCGCGGTGCGCACCCCGTCCGAGCGCGGGCGGACGGAGTACCTGATGGTGTCGCTGGTGCGCGACGCGGCGGGCGGGCTTGCGGCCTATCCCACGGCCAAGGGATCGGGCGCCGTCACCGCGTTCTCCCAGGCAGACGGGTTCGTGCGGGTGGCCGCGCTGACCGAGGCGGTGCCGGCCGGCAGCCCGGTCACCGTGACGCTGATCGACGCGGAGAGCCGCCCGGCGGACCTGGTGATCATCGGCAGCCATTGCGTCGGACTCGACATGCTGGTCGGGCGGATGGAGCAGGAGGGGATCGGGGTCAAGGCACTGAACGTCGGCAGTTCCGGCGGGCTGTTGGCGGCCCGGCGCGGCGAGTGCGACATCGCCCCGATTCATCTGATGGATCCGGAAACCGGCGAGTACAACCGGCCTTTGCTGGACGAGACCCTGACCCTGCTGCCGGGCTACGGCCGCATGCAGGGCGTCGTGGTCGCCGCGGATGATCCGCGCTTCGCCGGCTGCTCGTCCGCGACGGAGGCGGTGGCCGTGGCGCTGGCCGATCCCGAGGCCTTGATGATCGGCCGCAACGCCGGCAGCGGCACGAGAGTATTGATCGACCGGCTGCTCGCGGGCGCGCGGCCGCCGGGCTATGCCAATCAGGCGAAGTCGCACAATGCGGTGGCGGCCGCGGTGGCGCAGGGCAGGGCCGATTGGGGGATCGCGATCGAGACTGTGGCGCGGCAATACGGGCTTGGCTTTCTCCCATTGCAGGCGGAGCAGTATGATTTCGCGGTGCCGCTGGCGCGGCGCGACCGGGCGGCGGTGAATCGCTTCGCCGCGGTCCTGGCCGAGCCGGCGACACGCGCGGCGCTGCGGGACCTGGGTTTCGACGCGCCCGATCCGGCCGGGGGCTGACGCGATCGGGCGGCTCGCCCGGGTGGATCCGGGTCAGGGAGGAGAGAAGGATGGAGCACGCGACGGCGCCGCAGGTCCGCCGCTTCAATCATCCGGGTGCCGGCCGGCGCGCGGCGCGGGCGGAGCCGAAGGGGCGCCAGGTGCATCCCGAGGCGCGTCGCGAGGTGCTGGCGCTGCTGCAGGAGCGGCCGCGCGACCGCGAATTCCTGATCGAGCATCTGCACCTGATCCAGGACGCGTACGGCCAGATCGCCGCGGCGCATCTGGCGGCGCTGGCCGACGAGATGCGGCTTGCCTACGCGGAGGTGTTCGAGACAGCCACGTTCTACGCGCATTTCGACGTGGTGAAGGAGGGCGAGGCGCCGCTTGCGCGTACGGTGGTACGGGTCTGCGACAGCATCAGCTGCTGGATGGCCGGAGCGGAGGGGCTGCTCGCGCAAACGGTGGCGGCGCAGCAGGCTGGCGAGCTTGGTCCGGACGTGCGCGTGGTGCGCGCCCCGTGCGTCGGGCTGTGCGACCAGGCGCCGGTCGCGGAGGTCGGGCACCATTTTCTGCATCACGCGACCCCGGCGCAGGTGCAGGCGGCGGTGGCGGATGGCGATACGCATCCGCACATCCCCGAGTACATCACGCACGAGGATTACGTCGTTGCCGGGGGGTATGGGCTGCTGGCGCGCGTGCGGAGTGGCGATCTTCCGCGCGAGGATGTGCTGAAGGCGCTCGAGGCTGCCGATCTGCGCGGCCTCGGCGGAGCCGGCTTCCCGGCCGGGCGGAAATGGCGGTCGGTCTGCGGCCAGCCCGGGCCGCGGCTCATGGCGGTGAACGCGGACGAGGGCGAACCCGGCACGTTCAAGGACCGGCACTATCTCAACACCGATCCGCACCGGTTTCTCGAGGGCACGCTGATCGGCGCCGCGGTGGTCGAGGCGACCGATGTCTATATCTATCTGCGCGACGAATATCCGGTCTCGCGCGAGATCCTGGCGCGGGAGCTGGCGAAGATGCCGTCGGAGCACCCGCGCATCCATCTGCGCCGCGGCGCCGGGGCGTATATCTGCGGCGAGGAGTCGTCGCTGCTGGAGAGCCTGGAAGGCAAGCGCGGCCTGCCGCGGCACAAGCCGCCCTATCCGTTCCAGGTCGGGCTGTTCGGCCGACCGACGTTGATCAACAATGTCGAGACGCTGTACTGGGTGCGCGACATCCTGGAGCGCGGCGCGGAGTGGTGGGCGGCCCAGGGCCGGCACGGGTGCCGCGGGCTGCGCAGCTTCTCCGTGTCCGGCCGGGTGAAGTCGCCGGGGGTGAAGCTGGCGCCGGCCGGGATCACCATGCGCGAGCTGCTGGAGGAGTATTGCGGCGGGATGCAGGACGGGCATCGGTTCGCGGCGTATCTTCCGGGCGGCGCCTCGGGCGGCATCCTGCCCGCCGGCATGGACGACATCCCGCTCGATTTCGGCACGCTGGAGAAATACGGCTGCTTCATCGGCTCGGCGGCGATCGTGGTGCTGTCGGATCAGGACGACGTGCGCGGCGCGGCGCTGAACCTGATGCGGTTCTTCGAGGATGAGAGCTGCGGCCAGTGCACGCCCTGCCGCATCGGCACGCAGAAGGCGCGCATGCTGATGGAACGGCCGGTCTGGGATGCGGCCCTGCTGGAGGAGTTGTCGCAGGCGATGCGCGACGCCTCGATCTGCGGGCTGGGGCAGGCGGCGTCGAATCCGCTGCAGACGGTGATGCGCTATTTTCCGGACGGGACGCCCGGCGAGGCAAGGGAGGCCGCGGAATGAGCGAAGTCGTGCAGGCGGCGATCGCCTTCGAGCTGGACGGGCAGACGGTAGAGGCGCGGCCGGGCGAGACGATCTGGCAGGTGGCGAAGCGGCTCGGCACCGACATCCCGCATCTTTGCTACGCGCCGGAGCCAGGCTATCGGCCGGACGGGAATTGCCGCGCCTGCATGGTCGAGATCGAAGGCGAGCGGGTACTGGCGGCGTCGTGCATGCGCACGCCCGCGCCGGGCATGCGCGTGCACAGCGCGACCGAGCGCGCCACCTCGGCACGACGGATGGTGATGGAGCTGCTGGTCGCCGATCAGCCGGCGCGCGCAACCTCGCACGATCCGACGTCGAAGTTCTGGGCCTGGGCCGATCGCGTCGGCGTGGCGGAGAGCCGGTTCCCGGCGGCGGAGCGCTGGCAGCCGGATCCGAGCCATCCGGCGATGCGGGTCAATCTCGATGCCTGCATCCATTGCGCGCTCTGCGTCCGGGCCTGCCGCGAGGTGCAGGTCAACGACGTGATCGGCATGGCGTATCGCAATGCCGGCGCCAAGGTGGTGTTCGATTTCGACGATCCGATGGGCGCGTCCACCTGTGTGGCCTGCGGCGAGTGCGTGCAGGCCTGCCCGACCGGCGCGCTGATGCCGGCGGCGTATCTGGACGCCAATGAGACCCGCACGATCTGGCCGGACCGCACCGTCGACAGTCTCTGCCCGTATTGCGGCGTCGGCTGCCAGGTGAGCTACGCGGTCAAGGACGAGCGCATCGTCTATGCCGAGGGGCGCGACGGACCGGCCAATCACCAGCGGCTCTGCGTCAAGGGGCGGTTCGGCTTCGACTACATCCACCATCCGCACCGGCTGACCGCGCCGCTGGTGCGGCTGCCCGGGGTGGCGAAGGACGCCAACGACCAGGTCGATCCGGCGAACCCGTGGACGCATTTCCGCGAGGCGAGCTGGGAGGAGGCGCTGGACCGCGCGGCCGCCGGTCTCGCGCAGATCCGCGACGCGCACGGGCCGGACGGGCTCGCCGGGTTCGGCTCCGCCAAGGGATCGAACGAGGAGGCGTATCTGTTCCAGAAGCTGGTGCGCACCGGCTTCGGCTCGAACAACGTCGATCACTGCACGCGGCTCTGCCATGCCTCCTCGGTCGCGGCGCTGATGGAGGGGCTGAATTCCGGTGCGGTGACGGCACCGTTCGCCGCCGCGCTCGACGCCGAAGTCATCATCGTGATCGGCGCCAATCCGACGATCAACCACCCGGTGGCGGCGACGTTCATCAAGAACGCAGTGAAGCAGAACGGTGCCAGGCTGATCGTGATCGATCCGCGGCGGCAGTCGCTGTCGCGTCATGCTTTGCACCACCTGGCGTTCAAGCCGGGCTCCGACGTGGCGCTGCTGAACGCGCTGATCTACACGATCATCGAGGAGGGGCTGACCGACGCGCAGTACATCGCCGGCTACACCGAGGGTTTCGAGGAGCTGAAGGCCCGCATCCGCGACTTCCCGCCGGAGAAAATGGAAGCGGTGTGCGGCATCCCGGCCGCGACCTTGCGCGAGGTGGCGCGTCTCTACGCCAAGGCGCGCGCCGCCATCATCTTCTGGGGCATGGGCATCAGCCAGCACGTGCACGGCACCGACAATGCGCGCTGCCTGATCGCCTTGACGCTGATCACCGGCCAGGTCGGCCGGCCGGGCACCGGGTTGCACCCGCTGCGCGGGCAGAACAATGTGCAGGGCGCCTCCGATGCCGGGCTGATCCCGATGGTCTATCCGGACTACCAGCCGGTGACGAAGCCCGTGGTGCGCGAGCTGTTCGAGGCGGCCTGGGGGAAGACGCTCGACCCGCGCACCGGGCTCACGGTCGTCGAGATCGTCAATGCGATCCACGCCGGGCAGATCCGCGGCATGTATATCGAGGGCGAGAACCCGGCGATGTCCGATCCCGACCTCAACCATGCGCGCGAGGCACTGGCGAAGCTGGAGCATCTCGTGGTGCAGGATCTGTTCCTGACCGAGACGGCGTTCCATGCCGATGTCGTGCTGCCGGCTTCGGCGATGCACGAGAAGGCGGGGACCTTCACCAACACGGATCGCCGGGTGCAGATGGCGCGGCCGGTGATCGCGCCGCCGGGCGACGCGCGGCAGGATTGGTGGATCATTCAGGAGGTGGCGCGGCGGCTCGGGCTCGACTGGCATTACGCCGGGCCGCACGAGGTGTTCGCCGAGATGGCGTCGCTGATGCCATCGCTCGCCAACATCACCTGGGAGCGGCTGGAGCGCGAGGGCGCCGTCACCTACCCGGTGGACGGGCTGGACCAGCCGGGCAACGAGATCATCTTCGCGACCGGCTTCCCCACCGAGAGCGGGCGCGGGCGCATCGTGCCGGCGGATGTGTCGCCGCCGGACGAGCTGCCGGATGCGCAGTTCCCGATGGTGCTCTCGACCGGGCGCGTGCTGGAGCATTGGCATACCGGGGCGATGACACGGCGTGCCGGCGTGCTGGATGCGATCGAGCCGGAAGCGATTGCATTCATCAATCCCAAGCAGATGTGGGAAATGGAGCTGGAGGCCGGTGCTTTCATCCGGCTGGAGACGCGGCGCGGCGCGATCGAGCTGCGGGTGCGGGCGGATCGCGACGTGCCGGCCGGCATGGTGTTCATGCCGTTCTGCTACGCCGAAGCGGCCGCCAATCTGCTGACCAACCCGGCGCTCGACCCGTACGGCAAGATCCCGGAGTTCAAGTTCTGCGCCGCGCGCGTCTCGCCCATCGCCGCGCTGTCCACGGCGGCGGAGTGAACCGGGCGGCGCCCGCTATTTGGCTTGAGGCGAAGGCAATCGCCTTCGACGCCGTCGAAGGCGACCATGGAGTTCGCTTGAGGTGCGCTCGACGCTGTCGAGCGCGCAGTGCGCGCCCGTTGCCGACAGCAGGACGGAGCCGGCGTGGCGCAGCTCTCCGATGACTGCTTCGCCTTTGAAGGACGGCTGATCCCGCTCGCGGATGCGGAAGAGCGGATCGCCGATCAATACGGTTGTCTTGCCGGGGCGGAGACGGTGCCGCTGCTGGAAGCGATGGGCCGCGTCCTCGCCGACGATGTGATTGCACCGATCGCAGTGCCGCCGGTCGCCAATTCCGCGGTCGACGGCTATGCCGTGCGCTTCGACGACCTCGATCCCTCGTCGGAGACAGCCCTGCCGGTCTGGGGCCGCGCAGCCGCCGGTCACCCGCTCGCCGCACCACTGCCGCCCGGACATGCGGCGCAGGTGTTCACCGGCGCGGCGATGCCGGAAGGCGCCGATACCGTGCTGATGCAAGAGGATTGCGCCACGGCGCCCGGCCTTGTGCGGTTGCGGCCGGGTATCCGCCGCGGCGCCAACCGCCGCCTGGCCGGGGAGGACATCGCGCGCGACGAGCGCGCACTCGCCGCCGGGGAACGGTTGGGTGCGGCCGAGCTGGCGCTGCTCGCGGCACTTGGGCAGACGCAAATCGCCGTCCGCCGGCGGCTGCGCGTCGCCCTCTTTTCGACGGGCGATGAGATTGCCGAACCGGGCACCACGCTGCCGCGCGGCCGCGTTTACGACGCCAACCGCTTCATGCTGGCGGCGCTGCTGACGCGCGCCGGCGCGGTGGTGAGCGATGGCGGCATCCTGCCCGACAACCCGGACCAGATCGGCACGGCGCTGCGCGCCGCGGCACCGGCGCATGATCTGGTGCTGACCTCGGGCGGCGTCTCGGCGGGCGAGGAGGACCATGTCCGCGCCGCGATCGAGAACGTCGGAACGCTGACCTTCTGGCGCGTCGCAATCAAGCCCGGGCGGCCGGTCGCCCTTGGCACGGCGCTCGGAACGCCGCTGCTCGGCCTGCCCGGCAACCCGGTCGCCGCACTGGTCACGTTCCTCGCCATCGCCCGCCCGCTGCTCGACCGGCTCGCCGGCGCCGGCCATCGGCCGTTGCCGCGCTTCCCTGCGACTGCCGATTTCACCCATCGCAAGAAGAACGGGCGCCGCGAATATCTGCGCGCCACGCTGCACGGCGATGCCGCCGCGCCGCGCGCACGGCTCTATCCCAAGGAAGGCGCCGGCATCATCACCTCGCTGACGCGCAGCGATGTGCTGCTGGAACTGTCCGAGGCGGTGACGCAGGTGGAGCCGGGCGATCCGGTGCTGGTCATCCCGATGGGGCTGATCGATGGATGAATTCGCGATCGCCCCGGACCCGGTCGGCGCCGGTCTCACGCGCGAGGTCGCCGGCATCGATCACACCGGCGCCGCGGTTGCCTTGCAGGTGCCGATCGAGCGGCCGCTGACCCTGTTCCTCAACGGGCAGGAAATCGTCACCATGATGACGATCGGCGACTGGCCGGAATACCTGGCGGTCGGTTATCTGCTGAACCAGGGCATGCTGCGGCGTGACGATGCGATCACCGGCGTCGACGTCGATCGCGAAATCGACGTCGTCGTGGTGCGCACCGAGCGGCGCACCAACTACGAGGAGAAGCTGCGCCGCAAGACGCTCACCTCCGGCTGCGCCCAGGGCACCGCCTTCGGCGATCTGCTGGAACGCTTCGAACGGATCACCCTCGACCCGCAGGCGATCGTCCGCACCTCCTGGCTGGTCACGCTGTCGCGGAAGATCAACACGCGTCCGAGCGTCTATCTCGCCGCCGGCTCGGTGCATGGTTGCGTGCTGTGCGAGGAGGACCGGCCGCTCGTCTACATGGAGGATGTCGGCCGGCACAACGCAATCGACAAGATCGCCGGCTGGATGCATCTCAACCAGATCTCACCACGCGGCAAGCTGTTCTTCACCACCGGACGATTGACCTCCGAGATGGTGATCAAATGCGTGCAGATGGAAATTCCCATCCTGGTCAGCCGCAACGGCTTCACCGCCTGGGGTGTCGAGCTGGCGCGCCAGGCCGGGCTCACCCTGATCGGCCGTGCCAAGGGCAAGCGCTTTCTCGCCGTCTCCGGCACTGAGCGGCTGCACTTTGATACGGACGCCGGGGCGGAGGAGGACGAGCCGCCGCGTCGCCGCCACGGCACGTCCGCGGACTGACGGCGCGGCGCCCGCGCCATTCCGGCAGGAGGTCGAGCCGTGCTAGGCGGGAAGGCCCGCATTGAGGAGAGACGCGCCGTGGCAGATCCGGAAATCGAACGCATCCGCGCCCTGCTGCTGGCGAATCCGCGCCCGCCGGAGATTGCCGAGCGTCGCCGCCGGCTGAACATGCTGGGCGAGCAATCCGTCCTGCCGCCGGATGTCCGCGTCGAGCCCGTGGCTGCGAATGGCGTGCCGGCGGAGTGGACTTCGACCCCGGCCGCCGAGTCCTCTCGTGTGCTGCTGTTCCTGCATGGCGGCGGCTACGTCTCGGGTTCCCTCATCAGCCATCGCGCCCTGGTGGCCGAAGCCGGGCGGCAAGCGGCCGCGCGCACCCTGGCGATCGAGTACCGCCTGGCGCCGGAACACCCGTATCCTGCCGGGCTCGAGGACGCGCTCGCCGCCTACCGGTTCCTGCTGGCGAGCGGCGTCGCGCCCCGGGACATCGCGATCGGAGGTGACAGCGCCGGCGGTGGGCTGACGCTGGCAATGCTGCTCACGCTGCGCGATCGTGGCGAGGCGCTGCCCGGCTGCGCCTGGTGCATTTCGCCCTGGACCGATCTGCGCATGACCGGCCCCAGCATCGAGGCGAAGGCGGAAACCGATCCGCTGATCAGCCGGCCGTATCTTCAGGAACTGGTTGCGTCCTATCTCGCCGGCGCCAGTGCCGATGATCCGCTTGCCTCGCCGCTCTACGGCGATCTGCGCGGGCTGCCGCCGCTGCTGATTCAGGTGGGCGCCGCGGAAACCCTGCTCGACGACTCCGTCCGGCTGGCCGGTGCCGCCGGCGCCGCGGACGTGCCGGTGACGCTGGAGATCTATCCCGAGATGATCCACGTCTTCCAGATGTTCTATCAGCAACTGGGGGCCGGGCGGCGGGCGCTGGAGGCCGCCGGCCGGTTCATCCGTGCGGTGTCGTGACGTGGTTGGTCAGCCGAGCCGGCGTGCCGCCTCTGCCAGGTCGTCCGGCGTGTTCACATTGAAGAACGGATCATTGCCGTTCGCCTGGAAAGTCGCGACCGCGTAGCCGTGCCGCTCCATCCAGGCCATGATTTTGCGCGTGCCTTCGTCCAGCGCGTGCCGCAGATCGTCCGCGAGGCGTAGCGGCCAGAGCGCCACCACCGGATGCACGCGGTCGCCGGATTGTGCGCAAGCGATGGCCGTGCCTGCCTGAGCACGGGCCGCGGCAAGGCGCGCGACGAGATCGGTCGGCAGAAATGGCGTGTCGGTCGGCACGGTGACGATGTCGCGTGCCGCGGGGTGGTTCGTCTGTGCCCAGAGCATTCCGGCGAGGATGCCCGCCAGCGGTCCCGGATTCTCCGGCACCGGATCCGCCACCACCGGCAGTGCCCAAGCTGCGAAGCGCGCGGGATCGCCGTTCGCATTGAGTATCAGCGCATCAACCTGCGGGCTGACGCGATCGACCACATGATCGAGCAGCGTCCGTCCGGCGAGGAGTCGCAAGCCCTTATCACCACCGCCGATGCGTCGCGCGAGGCCACCCGCGAGGAGAACGCCGACCGGACGTGGCGTGCTGCAAAAGTCCGGG
>DATJSJ010000254.1:0-6767 GCA_035504175.1 Acetobacteraceae bacterium | reverse complement strand
TCAATCGGATGGATGCCGAGGGGTTGGTGCGACTGGCCGGGCCGGTCGGCGACACCGGCCAGGTCCTGCTTGTGGTCCGGGCGTCCGATCAGCAGCAGGTCATACAATCCCTCGCGGCCGACCCCTGGACCCGGTCCGGCCTCCTCTCGACCACGAGCATCGTCGAGTGGCACTTGCGGCATGGCGAGGTCAGGTAGTCGGCGACCCGCGCCCCAAACCGGCCGCCTGGACCGAACCACCCGGGCGGAAATGATCGCGATCCAGCAGCGTGCGTCCCGGCGCTGATTTGCGCTTCCGGAGATCCCGCCTGCGGTCGTCGCGGCCCACCGGCGGACGGTTCGGCCGGACCGTATTTCGCCCGGCCGATCGCCCCGCGCTTACGCCACCTCCACCATCACCACTTCCGCGTCTTCCTGCGCGGTGATCGTGATCTCGGACTCGCCCTCGATCGCCACACCGTCGCGGGTGCCGATCTCGACGCCATTGACGGTGATGCGGCCGGTGGCGGGCACCAGATAGGCGCGGCGGCCGGGCGCCAGCGTCTCGTGCACCGTGCTGCCGGCGACGATCCGCCCGGCGAGGACCGCGCCGTCGGCGTAGAGCGGCAGCGCGTCCGAACCGGCATCCGCGGCGCGGCCCGAGGCAAGCACGCGCAGCCGCTCGCCGCCCTCGCGCGGGAACTCGCGCGTGCCCCAGCCGGGTGCGACGCCCGGCCGGTCCGGCATGATCCAGATCTGGAACAGCCGGGTCGGGCCGTCCTCCTGATTGTACTCGGCATGCACGATGCCGGTCCCGGCATGCATCACCTGCACGTCGCCGGCGGTCGTGCGCCCCTCATTGCCGAGACTGTCACGATGCGTGATCGCGCCCTCGCGCACATAGGTAATGATTTCCATGTCGCGATGCGGATGCGGATCGAAGCCGGTGCCCGGCGCGATCTCGTCGTCATTCCAAACCCGCAGCCGGCCGAATCCCATCCGGCGCGGATCGTTATAGCCGCCGAAGCTGAAGTGGTGCCGGGCGTTCAGCCACTCGTTGCGGAAGCGGCCGAGCTGCCCGAAGGGCTGTACTTCTATCATCCATCCTCTCCCGACTGTTCGATATCGAACGATCTGGCGGCCAGTTGGGGATGCCGGCCGGGCCGGGCAAGGGGGGCGTCGGGCGGAGGTGCCGCCGCGGCGTGCCCGAGCCGGCGCAGCAGATCCCCCAGATGCTCGATCTCCGCGGCGGACAGTCCGGCCATCGCGGCAGCGATGTCGCGCGCGTGGCGGGGAAACAGGTCGGCGATCAGCGCCCGGCCGCAGGGGGTGAGTTCGACCCGCACGCAGCGCCGGTCCCCGTTGCCGCGCTCCCGGCGGAGCAGTCCGCGGGCCGCGAGCTTGTCGATCACGTCCGTCATGTTGCCGGGCGAGGTCAGCACCTTGCGGCCGAGGTCGCGCTGCGACATCGGCCCCTTGTGCAGGATCGCCTCGAGCACGCCGAGCTGGGTCGGCGTCAGACCTTCCTCGGCCAGGCGACGGGCGACGCGGTCGGTGACCGCGCGGGTGGCGCGGTGCAGCTTGACGTAGGCGCGTACCGCGGCGGCAACCGCGGCCTCATCGAACGCATCCGGCATCGCGATCATGTGGGAACGCGCGGCCGGGTTCCGCAGCGTCCCGCCGGACGCATTCGCGTGTGACCGCTGCCGGGCCCCGCAAGCGGCCTCAGCGGCTCATCAACACCGGCAGGTCGGCATGCTCCAGCACATGCCGCGTCACCCCGCCCAGGATGAGCTGCCGCAGGCGGGAATGCGAGTAGGCGCCCATGCTCAGCATGTCGGCGCCGAATTCGCGGGCGGCGGCGAGCAGCCCGGCGCCGACACTGCCATCGACCGGGCGGAAGGTCGCCACCTCCGGCTCGATGTCGTGCAGCGCCAGATAGGCGGCGAGCTCCTGGGCGGCGGGCCCGCGCCGCTGATAGGTCTCGGCCGAAAGCACCCGCACCGATCCGGCCTGACGCATCCAGGGGATCGCCGCCTGCACCGAAGCGGCGGATTCGGCGGTGCCATTCCAGGCAACGCAGATCCGCGTCCCGAGCGAGCTTGGCGCCAGGCGCGGCGCCATCATCACCGGGCGGCCGGAATCGAACAGCACCGCATGCAACGCGTCCGAGGACGACACGTCATCGCCCGATTCGGGATGCGGCACCACGGTCAGGTCGGCCAGCCGTGCCTGCTGTGCGACCAGATCCTCCTCCCGCCCGGTGACGGCGGCAAAGCTTGCGGTGGGGGCGCGCTCATGCGGCCGCGGCTCGCCGACCGTGACGCCGTGCGTCGCGATCGCCTGCTCGAACAGCGTCCGGATCGCCTGGCTGCGCGCCAGGCTCTCCTTCTCGGTCGCGGTCATCATTTCCTCGATCATGGCGCCGGACAGGCCCTCCCCGGCGAGCGGCGCGACGTCGCGGCTGTCGACCCGCACATGCAGCGCGGTGACATGCGCGCCCCACAGCCGGGCGATCATCAGGGCGGTGCCGAGCGCCGCCTCGCCGACCGCGGTTCCCGTCAAGGGCAACAGCACTTTCCGGATAGGCATGGCGCACATCCAATCCTGCTGTGTGCGGCGGATGTTACCGCAATACGACAAGGCCCGGCCAGGGCACGCCCCGGTCCCTCGGGCGTCGCATCGCCGCCGCGCGGCCGCGCGTCAGGGGGCGAGTGCGGCCTCGATCGCCGCCAGCGCCGCCTTCCGGTCGGTGGCGTCGACGCGCTGCCAATCGTCCGGCGGTATCGCGTCCGGCACCGCGCGGCGGAGCACGGCGACGGTCGCGTCCGACGCGTCGCCCCGGCGCGAAGCGAGCCGGGCTTCCAGCATCGGCAGCGGCGCCTCGAGCCAGATGCCGCGGAACCGCCGCCCCGCCCGCCGCGCGACAGCGACGAACGCCGCGCGTTGCGCGGGATCGAGAAAGGTCTGATCGACGATCACCGCGTGACCACCGATGCAGGCCCGCTCTGCGGCGTCGCGCAACGCCGCGTTGAGGCGCGCATTCGCCACCGGCTCATACCACTCGGCCGGCAGGTGCTGCTCCGGTGCGACGCCAGCCAGGTGCTTGCGCCACTCATCGCTGCGCAGGATCAGCGCGCCGGGCGCGGCGCCCAGGCCTGGGGCAAGGTCCCGCGCCAGCGTCGACTTGCCGGTGCCCTGCAGACCGCCGATCGCGACCAGCGGCGCCGGCGCCGGCACCAGATAGGCGCAGGCCGCGTCGAGATAGCCGGCCGCGTCCGGTCGCCCGCGCGCCGCCTCGACATGCGACCGGATCAGCGCCCGCATCGAGAGGAAGCCGTGCAGGAAGCTGACCAGCCCGGCATCGCCGGTGCGCGCGACGTAGCGGTTCAGCACCCGGTTCGCCGCCCTTCGCCCGACCCGGCGGTCGAGATCCATCAGCAGGAAACCAATGTCGTAGCCAAGGTCGAGTGTGGCGAGGGTTTCGTCGAATTCCAGCGCATCGAACGGCACCGGCCGGCCCTGCCAGAGGCAGAGATTGCCGAGATGCAGGTCGCCATGGCCGCGGCGCACGAAGCCGTCGGCCTCCCGCGCCGCGAGCCAAGCCACCCATTGCGCGCGGGTCGCTTGCATGGCCTCGTGCCAGCGCGTGACGGGGGCCTCGGGCAACCCGGCCGCGCGCGCCGAGCGCACATTGCCTTCGGCGATGCGCCGCAGCACCGCTGCCTGGCCGACGTCGCGCACCGCCGAAAGGCGTGCGTGGTAGGCGGCGACCGAGTCGGCGATGGCGTCGAGCAGCGGCGGGTCGATGCGGTTCTCGCGCGCCATGACGTCGAGGAAATCCCCGGGCGGCACGCGCGCCATGCGCAGCACCCAGTCCAGTGCCGGCTCTTTGCCGGCCTCGCCCAGCATCAGGTCACCATCGTGCCGCACGACCGGCACGACATCGCGATAGAGGCCCGGCGCCGCCGGCGCGTTCAGCGCAAGCTCGCGGCAGAGGAAGCGGTGGCGCGCGTCGATCGTGGTGAAATCGAGGAAGGGGAGCCGGACCGCGAGCTTGAGCTTCCAAACCATTTCGGCGCCGATGAATACCGCCGAAATATGCGTCAGCACCGGTTTCGCGCCGGCGAGCCGCTCCAGGAACGCCGCGATGTCCGCCTGTTCCGCCGGAACCATCCGCGGCTTGTCGCAGCGCCGCGGCGACCGTGCAACGGTTGGCGCGAAGACGCGGCGCCGCACCGCCCGGGCGGTGCCGGGCGGCGCGGTCGTCGCGCGATGAGTCGGACTATTCCGCCGCCAGCTTCGGCGCGCGCAGTTTCAGCCGCTCGTCATCGGGATTGTGCGGCGAGGGCGGCACCGGACCGTGCGGCTGCGGATCCGCGTCGTAGCGGAAGCGCGGCTCCTGGTTCCACGGCCCGCGCTGGTCGCGGCCATTCTTCGAGAAGTTGAAGTACAGGTTGACCGTCTCGTCCGGCTCGACATTGCCGAAGATCGGGTCGGTCAGCTTGCCCATCTTCTCCAGCGCCTGCATGAACATCGCCGTGTGCGAAATCTCGCGGGTCAGCAGGAAGGTCAGCGCCTTCCTCGTGCCCTCGTCTTCGGCCATCTTCAGCAGCGCTTCGTAGGTCTGGCGCGCCCCGGCCTCGGCGGCGATGTCGGCACGCAGGTCGCGCACCACGTTGCCGCCTTCATTGATGTAGGACGCGGTCCAGGCGCCGCCCTGGCTGTCGAGGAAATGCGGCCCGACACCGCGCAGCCGGAACAGCGGCGCATCGTGCAGCTTGCCCTGGTCGAGCTTGCGCGTGTGCTGCTCGATCATCTTGCCGACCATCTCGAGATGGCTGAATTCCTCGATGGCGATGTCCTCCAGCATGTCCCGTATGCCGGCATCCTCGACATGGAAGGATTGCACCCAGTACTGCAGTGCCGCGGTGAGCTCGCCGGTGGCGCTGCCGAACTGCTCCAGCAGGTATTGGCCGAAGCGCGGGTCGGGGTTTTTCACCTCGACCGGGTACATCAGTTCCTTACGGTGCAGAAACATGCCCGTCCTCCTTTGCGGCTGCCGGTCGAACGGCGGCGCCGGAGGCGGGTTGCACCCAGTTCTGAAACAACCGGGTCAGGGAAACAGGCGGCCCGCCGCCCAGTCCCCGCCGGTCCAGACGAAAGTCACGCGGTCGTGCAGCCGGTATGGCATATCTTGCCAGAACTCGAACCGCCGCGGCCGCAGCCGGTAGCCGGACCAGTGCGGCGGGCGGGGGATCTCTTCGCCCGGGTAGCGCGCCTCGCACGCGGCCACGCGCTGCTGCAGCGTCTCGCGGTCCGGCAACGGCCGCGACTGGTCCGACGCCCAGGCGCCGATGCGTGACAGGCGGGGACGGGTTGCGAAATACGCATCCGCCTCGCCCGGGGCGACCGGCTCGATGCCGCCTTCGATCCGCACCTGGCGGCGCAGGCTCTTCCAGTGGAACAGCAGTGCCGCGCGTGGATTGGCGGCCAGCTCGTCGCCCTTGCGGCTCTGCTGGTTGGTGTAGAAGACGAACCCGCGGGGCGAGCCCCCCCGTTCGGTTTCCGCCGCATCGACGCCCTTCAGCAGCACGATGCGGGCCGCCGGCATGCCGTCCGGGGTGGCGGTGGCCAGCGTCATGGCGTTCGGGTCGTTCGGCTCGGCGGCGTTGGCCTGTTCCATCCAGCGCTGGAACAGGGCGTAGGGGTCGCCGTCGGCGGCCACCGGATCGGCCATCGCATCCTCCATCCTGTCGCCCTCCGCCCCGGCGGCGCGGGGGGTGGCGGCGGCGCGGCCCTCTTGCCGCACGCGGCGGCGCTGTGGCAACTCGGCCGGAGGATGCAGGGGATTGCCATGCCAGAGCGCGCTGAGGCCAGGGTTCCCGCCTCGGGCACGTTGCTTGCCGGCCGGCGCGGCCTGATCATGGGCGTCGCCAACGAGCGCTCGCTGGCCTGGGGGATTGCCGCCGCCGCCGCGGCGCAGGGTGCGGAGCTCGCCTTCACCTTTCAGGGCGAGGCGCTGGAGAAGCGGGTGCGGCCGTTGGCCCAGGGGGTCGGCTCCGATCTGGTGCTGCCCTGCGATGTCGCCGACGAGGCGGCAATCGACGCCGCCTTCGCCGGCCTGGCGCGAAGGTGGGACCGGATCGACTTCCTGGTGCACGGCATCGGCTTCGCGGACAAGGCGTTCCTGCGCGGCCGCTATCTCGACACCTCGCGCCAGGCGTTCCTGCAGGCGCTGGACATTTCCTGCTACTCGTTCACCGCGGTCTGCCAGCGGGCGGTGCCGCTGATGACGCAGGGCGGCTCGCTGCTCACGCTCTCCTATCTCGGCGCCGAGCGGGTGATGCCGCATTACAATGTGATGGGCGTGGCGAAGGCGGCGCTGGAGGCCTCGGTGCGGTATCTGGCGGCCGATCTCGGCGGCGTGGGCATTCGGGTGAATGCGATCAGCGCCGGGCCGATCCGCACGCTGGCGGCGAGTGGCATCGGCGATTTCCGCTACATCCTGCGCTGGAACCAGCTCAACAGCCCGCTGGAGCGCAACGTGACCATCGAGGAGGTCGGCGGCGCCGCGGTCTACCTGCTGTCCGATCTCGCCTCCGGCGTCACCGGCGAGGTGCACCACGTCGATTGCGGCTACCACCTGGTCGGCATGAAAAATCCGGCGGCGCCGGACATCGCCGTGGTCGAGTAACGCCGCGTCCCTTTTCTGGCCAGCGAATGGCGCCTAAGGGCGCCTTCGACACCGTCGAAGGCGACCAATGCCCTGGGCCACGGGGCTGGAAC
>DATJSJ010000253.1:0-10351 GCA_035504175.1 Acetobacteraceae bacterium | reverse complement strand
GGGTGCGCCGAGGTGCCCGGACTTGCCGATCTCATCCGATGCCGCGGACAGCCAGCCTAACGCCCTTTGCCCGGCGTTTTGCCCCGGCTACCGCAAAACAATCTAGCCAGTTGACCTTGTTGCCCTCACCGGCGCGACACTTCGCAGCGACGGATATCCCTTCAGCGTGCTGTCGCACCGCCGCGCTACTGATCGAGTGTGCTGTTTCATCACGACGCTGCCCGGTAGCGATTTCCGGCCTCCACGATCATCCGTGCACGGTTGAGCACTGCAGACATGAAGCCGAGGTACTCGGCCAATCGGATCGAACTGTCGCCGTCAGCCGCCGTCACCGCCGGGCGCGCCCGCATGACCTCGTCGAACGGACGAAGCTTCGGATGGGACAGGTCAACCCCGCGCACCCATTCCTCCATCTGGTCGAAGTAACGCGCCTCAATGCGCGGCAGGCTAAACCGCTCCCCAAGCTCCGAGAAATAGGCTCGATAGAACACCGGTTCCGTCAGGCCGAACTCGAACGCGAGATGCGATTGCAGCGAGGCGGCTATGGCGTCGGCCGACCGATTGGCAAAGGAATCGGCGGCGACCAGCGGCAGCTGAATCGCGGCAAAGTCGGCAAAGCTTTCCACGATGGTCTTACCCTCAGGAAGCTTGTCAAGGCACCTCACCGTCACGTTGGCTTCGCCGGCCACGGCCTCCCAGCGCCGCAGCACGTCGCTCGGGTTGAACCCCTTCAGGCGGCTGATCGCCACGTGCGGGTAGATGATCGTGTCGGCACCCTTGCTGTACTGAGCCACGAGCGAGGACATGAACTTGTAGAGATTTCGGACGTACAGCACCACCTCTATGCGGCCGACCTCGGTCGCCAGGTCCTTGTACACCTTGTCGACGAGCTCGGCCTTGAGCGTGGAGAACTCCTCACCGGAGAGGACAATCCGGCTGCACCCGCTCGCGCCAAAATCGTCCAGTATCGCCCGCAGGGCCGACTGATACTGGTCGGTTTGGCCCGTCCTGAGGAACAACGCCAAATGCGAATGCTGCGTCTTGCTTGGGAGATGTTCGCAGGAATAGAAGACGCCCTGGTCCCGCAATGGCACGCGGTTCGTCACCAGCGCGTATTGCAGCGTGGTGCTGCCGGTCTTGTGCAATCCGATGTGCAGGATTGCCGATCGTTGGCTCATTCAGGACATCCTACTCTGAACGCGCGGCAGCGGGTCGGTGCCCGCCTCGACGCAGCGCCTACCGCACCTTCTTGAATATCATATGCACGCCCATGTGCCCGTCGTGGTTGCTCGGCAGCACCATCACCGGCTGTCCCGCCACCTCCGCCACCATCAGCATCAGCTGGTTGAGATCGTAGTCGAACATGGTGATCGTGCCCTCCGGCGGCGTCGTCGCGACCGGCACGAGATCATACGTGATCGCCCCCTCGCGCCGGAAATAGCGTGACCGCGCGTTGTCGAACGGCCGGAACCGCGCCTCCTTCGCGTAGGTGAGCTGCAGCGAGCCGATCCCGCCCACCGCCAGCGCCTGCAGCAGCCGTGCGATCAGCCCGTAGCCGCGCTCCGGCGGGATGTGCTGCAGCACGATGAACGAATTGACGAAGTTGAACTCACCCTCGACGCGGGACAGCGTGTCGTCGCTCGTCACCGCAGTCGCGTTGCTGATCCCGGCCGCCCGCAGGTTGCGCCGGGTCAGCTCCAGCATCGAGGGCGCGATGTCGACACCCACCGCCTCCTGCGACACCCGCGCCATCGGGATCAGCAGCCGGCCGACGCCGCAGCCGAAATCCAGCGACCGGCGCGGCCGGAACTGCGGGTCGATGTGGCGGCGGGCGAAGGCGAGGATATTGGCGATCAGCTCCTCGCCGGAAGCGAAGAACTGCGCCCGCGCCTCGGGCGAGAGCTCGCGGCCGCGGAACTGCTCGCAGCTCAGGACGCCCCAGTAGGGGTTTTCTTCGGCGACCTTCGACCAGTCGCGGTTGGTGTCGCGGGCGCTCATCCGACCCCGGTCTGTGGCATTGGCACGGTTGCGCGCGGACCATGCCCGCCGGCCGCAACGCTGGCAACCGGCCGGGCGCTCCCCGGGGAGGCAACCGCCTCGCCCGCTCGGGCCGCCCCTGCTACACGTCCCGGCCATGCAAGCCGACCCCGCGCCTCTCGCCTCGATGACCGGTTTCGCCCGCACGGAGGGCGGCGGCGCGCTCGCCTGGGTCTGGGAACTGCGCAGCGTCAACGGGCGGGGTCTCGACCTGCGGCTGCGCCTGCCGGCGGGCTTCGACGCGCTGGAACCGGCGTTGCGCGAGGCCGCCGGCCGCCACCTGCGCCGCGGCAGCGTCACCGCGACGCTGTCCGTCCGGCGCGAGGAGCCGGCCCGCCTCGCCCCCGATCCCGCGGCGCTGGACCAGGCCCTGCGCCTGGCACTGGAACTCGCCGCCCGCATCCCGGGCGCGCCGGCGCCGCGGGCGGAGAATTTGCTGGCGCTCCCCGGCATCCTGCGCCCCGCGCTCGCGGAGGAGGCGGGCGGGCTGGCGCCGGACCAGGCCGAGCCGATCCGCGCCGGCTTCGCCGCGGCGCTCGACGCGCTGGTCGCGGCGCGCCGGGCGGAGGGCGACCGCCTCGCCACCGTCCTCGCCGCCCTGCTGGCCGAGATCAGCGCCCTGCACGCGGCGGCCGAGACCGAGGCGGCCGGACAGGCGGAGGCGCATCGCACGCGGCTGCAGGAAAGCCTGGCCGCCCTGCTGCGCGACGCGCCACCCGTGCCGCCGGACCGGCTGGCGCAGGAGATCGCGCTGCTCGCCGCCCGCTCCGACGTCCGCGAGGAACTGGACCGGCTGGCGAGCCACGTCCGCGCCGCGCACGCGCTGCTGGCGGAGGGCGCGGCGGTCGGGCGGCGGCTCGATTTCCTGGTGCAGGAATTCGGCCGCGAGGCGAACACGCTGTGCAGCAAGTCCGCCTCCTCGGCGCTGACCGCGACCGGGCTCCGGCTCAAGGCGGCGATCGAGCAGTTGCGCGAGCAGGTGCAGAACATTGAGTGACGCCGCCTGCCTGCCCGGCCTGGTCCCCGAGCGGCGCGGCGTTTGCCTGGTGATCGCCGCCCCGTCCGGCGCCGGCAAGAGCACGATCGCCGCCTCGCTGCTGGCGCGCGAGACGGCGCTCTCCGTCTCCGTCAGCGTCACCACCCGCGCTCCGCGCCCCGGCGAGCGCGACGGCGTGCATTACCATTTCCGCAGCGAGGCGGAGTTCGAGGCGATGGCCGCCTCCGGCGCGCTGCTGGAATGGGCGAACGTGTTCGGCCGCGGCTACGGCACGCCGCGCGCGCCGGTGGAGCGGGCGCTGGCCGAGGGGCGCGACGTGGTGTTCGACATCGACTGGCAGGGCCATCGCCAGTTGCGCACGGCGGTGCCGGGCGACGTGGTCGGCGTGTTCGTGCTGCCGCCGTCGCTCGCCGTGCTGGAATCGCGGCTGCGCGTGCGTGGCGGCGACGATCGGGCGGAGATCGCCCGCCGCATGCAGGCGGCCCGCGCGGAGATCGAGCACTGGTCCGAATTCGACCACGTCATCGTCAACCGCGAGATCGAGGATGCGGTGCGCGGCGTGCGCGCCATCCTGCACGCCGCGCGTCTCGCCACCGCCCGCCAGACCGGTCTGCGCCGCTTCGTGGATACGTTGATGGCCTGACCCGCCGCCGATCGTCTGGGTGGGGGGAAGGCGCCGTGCGGGCGCCTTCGACCCCGTCGAAGGCGACCAATGCCGGGGGCCACGGGGCTGCAACGATGTCAAGGCCGAAGCCGCGCTTCGCGCGGTGCGCGCAGAGCGCGCAGCCTTGACAGCGTTGCAGCCCCGTGGCGAAGCGCTTGAGGTGCGCTCGACGGTGTCGAGCGCCCACCCGCGGGCCTGCGGCGACGGATTCGAACCCACGTCTCCCGCACCGCAGCATTTTCCTTGCGGACCGGAATGCTGCGGCGCATGATTTGCGGATGCCCGACGACCTGCGCCCGAGGCCAGAGAGCCTGGTCGCCGCCGAACTCCTCGAACTCACCGAACGGGCGCTGGCCCGCGCGGAGGAGGATCCGTTCGGCAACCCCGTCCTGTCGCTGGCGCTCGGCATCAGTCGCCGCCTGGACGAGGGGGATCTGGACGACGCGGCGCTCGGGGCGCTGATCCGCCATCTGCGTGACGAGGCCTTCGCCGATCGCGGCCGCCGCCTCGCCGCCTATGTCGGCGGCACCGACCCCGCCGCGGCGGAAGCGGCCATGGCGGCGCTGGCGCAGCGCCTGGTGCGCCCGGATCCGGCCGACAGCCCGGTGCCGTTCAAGCACTTCCAGGCGGCGCTGGAACGCGTCCGCTTCGCCGCCGTGTTCACCGCCCATCCCACCTTCGCGCTGCCCGCCGAGGTGCTGCGGGCGCTGGCGGAGAGCGCCAGCGGCCGGCCGCCGGAGCACGGCTTCGCCTCGCACCGCCCGGCCAAGCCGACGCTCGCCGAGGAATTCGCCCAGGCGCGGACGGCGATCGAGCACGGGCGGGACGCGCTCGACCGGTTGAACGCGGCCCTGCTCAACGCCGCGCGCGCCTGTTGGCCGGATCGCTGGACCGATCTGATCCCCCGCGCCGTCGTGCTCTCGAGCTGGGTCGGCTACGACACCGACGGCCGCACCGACATTCAGTGGACCGACACGCTGCGGCTGCGGCTGCAGATGAAGCGGCTGCAGCTTCTGCGCGTGCGCGACCGCGTGCAGCCGGTCGCCGGCGCCGAGGCTCTGACGGCGCGGCTCGACCAGGCGATCGGCGCGGTCGAGGCGCAGATCGCCGCCTGCCCGGCGCAGCCCGATCCCGATGCCACCGCCGGCTTCGCGCAGGCGATCGTGCATGGCCGCGACGCCGCATTGGTGACACCGGAGCCGCTGCTGCCGCTGTTCACGGAGGCGCTGCGCGACGCCGGGGACGCCGACCGCATGACGCTGGCGCTGGCCCGCGCCGGCCTGGTGTCACACGGCCTGTCGCTCGCCCACACGCATGTCCGGCTGAACTCGACGCAGCTGCACAACGCGGCACGGCTGCGCCTGGGGCTCGAGGATCCGCCCGCCGATCCGTTCCGTCGCCGCGTGCTGCTCTCCGGCATCAACGCGGCACTCGACCGGGTGGAGACGGTGCCGGTCGATTTCGGCGCCATCCTGGCCGAGCGCGCCTCGGCGACGCGCCTCATGATGACCGTCGCGCAGATGGTCAAACACATCGACGGCAGCATTCCGGTCCGCTTCCTGATCGCGGAGACGGAATCGGGCTACACGCTGCTCGCCGCGCTCTGGCTCGCCCGCCTGTTCGGCATCGAGGACCGGATCGAGATCAGCCCGCTGTTCGAGACGGCGGAAGCGCTGGAGCGCGGCACGCGCATCCTGGAGGAGGCGCTGCGCAGCCCGCACTGGCGCGCCTATCTCAAGCGCATCGGGCGGATGCCGCTGCAATTCGGCTATTCCGATTCCGGCCGCTTCCTCGGCCAGCTTCCCGCCAGCTACATGATCGAGCGGCTGCGGCTGAAGCTCGCCGACCTGCTCGCGCGCCACGGCCTGACCGAGATCGAGATCGTGCTGTTCGACACGCACGGCGAGAGCATCGGCCGCGGCGCGCATCCGGGTTCGCTCGAGGATCGGCTGAAATACCTCTCGCCTTCGGTCAGCCGCCAGGCCTTCGCCAAGGCCGGCATTCGCACGCGCGAGGAAAGCGCCTTCCAGGGCGGCGACGGCTACCTGCTGTTCGGCACGCCGGAGCTGGCGCTGGCGACGATCGCGCGCATCGGCAAGCACGCCTACGCTTCGGTGCCGTCCTCGACCGACCGCATCTACCAGGAGGGCGATTTCGCCGCCGATTTCTTTGCCTCCATGGGCGCCAACATGAAGGAGCTGGTGGAGGACGCCGGCTACGCGGCGCTGCTCGGGGCGTTCGGCCCGGCGCTGCTCGATCCCTCCGGCTCGCGACCGAGCGCGCGGCAGCGCGACGGGATGGGCGGCCCGGCGGTGATCCGCCATCCGAGCGAGCTGCGCGCGATCCCGAACAACGCCATCCTGCAACAGATGGGCTGGATGGCGAACACGCTGCACGGACTCGGCGCCGCCGCCTCGCGTCAGCCCGAGCTGTTCGCCGAATTGCGCGAGGCGAGTCCCCGCTTTCGCCGTGCGATGGATTTCGCCCGGCACGCGCTCGGTCACTCCGATCTCGACGTGCTGCGCGCCATGGTGGCGCTGGTCGATCCGGGCTCCTGGCTCGACCGCGCGGCGCATGCGCGGCGCGAGGGGCGGTCGGCGGCGCTGGTCGCGGTGGCGCAGTCGCTCGGGCGGCTCGGACTGTGGATGCCGGCGCAGGCGATGTGCCGGCGCATCCAGGAGGATCACGTGGCGCTGCGCGCGGTCTGGCCCGACGCGCCGCGCATGGGACCGCGCCAGATCCTGCTGCACGCGCTGCGCGTCGCGCTGATCCAGCGCATCTGGCTGCTCGGCACCGCCATCCCGGATTTCTCGCCGCGCCACGGCGTCACCCGCGCGGCGCTGGAGCAGCGGCTGCTGCAGCTCGACGTGCCGGAAGTGCTGGCCACACTCGGGGAGATCTTCCCCGCGGCGCCCGACCCCGCGGCGGACCGCGACTACGCCGAGCCGCGCGCGCCGCAGGCCGTCGTCACCTATGCGCGCGAGCATTCGACGATACTGGCGCCGATCGCCAGCCTGTTCGCGCTGGTGCGCGAGATCAGCACCGCCGTCGCGCACGAGGTCGGCGCCTTCGGCTGATCCCTCCGGCCCGCCCCGATCGCCATGCCGGCGATCCGGGCTCCTGTGACATTTCCGCGACTTCCGATCCCCGACCGCCCGCCGGTGCGGCGGCTGACGACCGGACCGCCCGCGACCCCCGGACGGGTCACGCGAACGTGTGGGCGCCCAGTTCTCCCTGCGCCGACACCATGCAGCCGTTCCGGACGCTGCGTGATTCACCGCGCGCCGGCCATCCGGGGACCGGAGGAAGCGGGTCATGCAAGTGCAATGGACCAACGCGTCGGGCGGCAACTGGTCCGACGGCACCAACTGGTCCTCCGGCAGTGTCCCCGGGGCCGGCGACGATGCGGTCATCGCGGTCGGCGCGCTGGATCAGGTCCTCGTCGACGGCAGCTTCACCGCCGCTTCGCTGACGCTCGATGATGCGGCCACCACCCTTGCCTTTGCCGCCGGCGGCGTGCTCACGCTCGGCACGTTCACGATCACGGCCGGCACCGTCGATCTGACCGGCGGAACGCTGCGCGACACCCACGTCGTCGACACCGGCGGCAGCCTCATCTTCGACAACACCATCCTTGATGGCGTCACCTGGCAGGGAGCGCTCGATCTTGGAGCCGACGCGACGCTGTCCGTGACCAAGGGGCTGACCGTTCTGGATGCCAGTGGCACCGGCCCCGGGACGATCAATCTGACCGGCGACGAGGCGGTCCTGACCTTCGACGATGCCATCGCACGCCTCGATGACGTCACGATCCGGCTGGGCGGGGCCGGTAGTGTCGCCTTTCCCCGCCTGTCCACATCGACCGATACCGCGTTCACCATCGGCGCCACCACCGTCGTGGACGTCGTCGGCAACGGCGGTGCGATATGGGCCGGGACCCTGGTCAATGACGGCACGATCACGATCGCCGCGGGATCCGAGCTCGACCTTTACAGTAGCGCGAACACCGCCGGATTCTTCAACAATACCGGCACGATCACCCTCGGCCTCGGCGCGGAACTGCTGTTCGACACGGAGGTCCGTCTCGCCGATCTCGGCACCATCATCAACCAGGGTGGCTCCTATTTCTTCGAAAACGGCATCGATCTCGGCGGCCAGACCTGGACGATCGCGACGGGCGGGACCTATCAGAACGTCGAGCTCGGCGGAACGGTGAGTGACGGGACCATCGTCCATCAGAGCAGCACGGTTGGCGTGGCCGCGACCTTCAGCAACATAACCTGGGACGGGGATCTGACCATCGGCCCCTACGAGGAGCTCTCGATCATCAATGGGATCTCCGTACGGGACGTCGCCGGCACCGGACCAGGCACGGTCACCCTGACCGGCAACACCGCCAAGCTCGCGTTCCTCGACACGGAGACTCTGAGCAATCTCGCGCTGGATTTCCTGTCGTCGACCGGCGGCTATCCGTCCTTCGTCTCGATCGCGACGGGCGCCACGCTGACCCTCGACAGCTCCACCGCGGTCACGATCGGCACGAGCGACACGCCGGGAGACGTGGATTTTACCGGGGGCACATTGACCTCGTTCGCGCAACTGACGCAGGCGAACGGCGGTCTCATCATCCAGGGCACCGCCTTCGGCAATGGCGGCACCGCCGTTTTCGAGTCGGGGCAAGCCAGCATCGACGTCACGCGCTTCATCAATATCGCGACCATGTCGATCAGCAACGGCGAGACGCTAGCGATCGACGCTAGCAGCTTCGTCAACACCGGCGCGATCGAGATCGGAGCCAGCAGCGGCCTCGATCTCGCACAGCCTTTCGCCAGTGCCGGGGCACTCACCTTCACCGGCACGAACGCGCTGATCACGCTCGATGCGCCGTTCGGCATCACCGCCACGGTCACCGGTTGGCAGCAGGGCGACCACATCGCCTTCACGCCCTCCGCGACCTATACGATCGATGCCGCGAGCGCCGACCAGACGGTCATCGTCGACAGCGACGGCACCGAGGCCGCGACCTTCACGGTCGATGCACAATACACGGCCGCGGATTTCAGCATCGTGCAGGGCAGCAACGGCGCCCCGAGCTATCTCGTGGGAGGGCCAGCGTGTTTCCTCGCCGGCACGCGGATCCTGACCGATCGCGGCGAGGTTGCGGTGGAGGCGCTGGCGATCGGCGACCGGGTGATCACGCGCGCGGGCGAGGCGAAGCCGGTGCGCTGGATCGGCCGGCGCCGCTACGCCGGCGCCTTCGCCGCGACCAACGTGGACCTGGCGCCGGTCTGCATCTGTGCCGGCGCGCTGGCGGACGGCGTGCCGACGCGTGACCTGCGCGTCTCGCCCGAGCACGCGCTGCTGATCGGCAAAGTGCTGGTACCGGCGCGGCACCTGGTCAACGACGCCAGCATCCGGCGCGAGGAAGGCCACGCCACGATCGAGTACTTCCATGTCGAACTGGCGCAGCACGACGTGATCTGGGCGGACGGCGCGCCGGCCGAGACCTATGTCGATGGCGGCAATCGCGCGATGTTTCACAACGCCGCCGAGTTCCGTGCACTTTACCCCGATGCGGCGTCGGCACCGCCGCGCTTCTGCGCGCCGGTCGTGGAGCGCGGCGTGCGGTTGCGCGCGATCCGGCGCCGGCTGCTGGCGCGCGCGATGCGGCTCGGCTTCGACGGGAAGCAGGACGGGCCGCTCGAGGGCAGTTTCGAGCACGCCGACGGCCAGGGCGTGGTCGGTTGGGCGCGGCTTGTGTGCCATCCCGACCGGCGCGCTCGGCTAGAAGTCTTGGTCGATGACCGCGTGGTCGCAACGGTACTGGCCGATGTCGAGCGCGCCGATCTGGTTGCCGCCGGGATCGGCGACGGGCGGCACGCGTTCACCGCGCGCTTCGAACCGCCGCTCGATCCCTTCGCGCCGCATAGTGTTGCGATCCGCAGCGCCGGCGGGGCGATGCTGGGTGAAGCGCGCGGCATTCCCGCCGCGACCGCGCTCGACGCGGCCGCGGTGGTGGCACTGTCCGGGATTCTGGGCCGCGCCGCCGCTGCAGCACACGACGTGGCGGGGCTCGACACGCTGCTCGGCCTGCTGGGCGCGGAGACCGAGCGGCTGCGCGATCGCCGCGCCGCGCTGATGGATGCGCCGGCGCTACGCACGCTTCGCGGCGGAGCACAAATCGGACGTCGCGCGCTGATCGTGCTCGAGGCGTGGCCGGTCGAAGGTGAGGCTGCGTGGACGGGCGTCACCTCGCACCTGCGCGCGCTGCGCCGCCTGGGCTGGCGGATCGAGGTCGCGGCGGTCACGCCACGGCCGGGCGATGACGCGGCGCGGGCGACGCTCGCGGCACTCGGCGCCGCCTGCCACGCCCCGCCCGCGATCGCCTCGGTCGAGGAAGGGTTGCGTCGTCACGCCGGCGCCTACGCGCTCGTCTCGCTGCACGGGCTGAGCGTGGCCGCGGCCTATGCCGGCCTTGCGCGCCAGACGCAGCCGCACACCCGGCTGCTGTCCCTCGCGGCCGGTGCGGCGGATCGGCCGCTGCTGGCCCAGGCGAAGTTCGAGGCGCGGCCGGAATTGCTTCGCCACGCGGCCGTGGCGCGCCGGCAGCAGGCGCTGGCAATGCAGGCGGTGGATGCGGTGCTGGTTCCTTG
>DATJSJ010000252.1:0-2135 GCA_035504175.1 Acetobacteraceae bacterium | reverse complement strand
GGGTTTCGGACCCGGCCGTACGGGCGCCGTCGGCCTCATCGTCCGCCGCTTCTGCCGCATCCTGCCGGCGCTGGTCCTGGGCGGCAGGCAGACCGGCCCGATCTTCGAGGACGTGGCATTCCGCGCGGTGCAACCCCCGCTGTGGAGCCTTGGCACCGTCAACACCCGCTACGCCGCCGGCGTCGTCCGAGTGCTCCGCAGCATCGCTCCGGCACTGATCGAGGTGCACAACAGGATCGACGTGGCGCTGTCGTTGGCGGCGCGCTTCCCCCACACCCCGGTGATGCTGTTCCTGCACAACGACCCGCAAGGGATGCGCCAAGCGGGCAGCCCGGCCGATCGCGCGCGGCTGCTTTCTCTGGTTGCCCGTGTCGTAACGGTATCGGACTATCTGCGCACGCGCCTGCTGGAGGGCGTTGAGCCTCCGCCGCGCCGGCCGCCTGTGGTGCTGGCCAACCCGGTCGAGTTCGCCGTGCTCCCACCTGCCCGGCCGCGCGAGAAGCTGATCCTGTTCGCCGGCCGCGTGGTGCCTGAGAAGGGGGCCGATGCCTTCGTCGCCGCCTGCGCGATCGCCTTGCCGCGGCTGCCGGGATGGCGGGCGCAGATCATCGGCGCCGACCGCTTCCGCGCCGACAGCCCGGAGACACGATACGTGCGCACGGTGCGGGCTGCCGCCCAGCGGGCAGGGGTTCGCATGCTCGGCTATCGCGACCATCCGGACGTGCTGGCGGCGCTGTCGAGTGCCTCGATCGCGGTGGTGCCCAGCCGCTGGGCGGAGCCGTTCGGGCTGTCGGCGCTGGAAGCGATGGCCTGCGGCGCGGCGCTGCTGTGCTCACCGCGTGGCGCCCTGCCGGAGGTGGCAGGCGAGGCGGCCGTGTTCGTCGATCCCGACGATCCGACGCGTATGGCCGCTGCCATCATCGCCCTGGCGAGCGATCCGCCGCGTCTTACGGCAGTCGCCGCCGCCGGCCGCGCGCGGGCACGAAAGTTCGGGGTCCAGGCCGCGGCGCTGCGGTTGGCCGACTTGCGCCGCGAGGTGCTCGCGGCCGGTGGCTCGGCTGCCGCCGCTTCCCTATATACCGCGCCACAGAACAGGATGGAGCCACGATGATGGCCGATGCCACGACCCAGGACCTTGTGCCGGTGACGGTGCTGACCGGCTATCTCGGCGCCGGCAAGACCACCTTGCTCAACCGTATCCTCAGCGAACGGCACGGTGGCAAATATGCCGTGGTGATCAACGAGTTCGGCGAGCTGGGTGTCGATAACGACCTCGTCGTGGATACCGACGAAGAAGTGTTCGAGATGAACAACGGCTGCATCTGCTGCACGGTGCGCGGCGACCTGATCCGTATCGTCGGCGGCCTGATGAAGCGGCGCGACCGGTTCGACGGCATCATCATCGAGACGACAGGCCTCGCCAACCCGGCGCCGGTGGCTCAGACCTTCTTCGTCGATGACGGCGTGCGCACGAAGACGCGCCTGGATGCGATCGTCACCGTGGTGGACGCGAAGCACGTGCTGGCGCGGTTGGAGGACAGCCACGAGGCGGCCGACCAGATCGCCTTTGCCGACGTGATCGTGCTGAACAAGACCGACCTCGTTTCGGCGGACGAGCTGGCCGAGGTCGAGCGGCGCATCCGCCAGATCAACCGTTTCGCAGTGATCCACCGTACCGAGCGCGCCGCCCTGCCGATCGACCAAGTACTGAACCGCGGCGCCTTCGACCTGAAGCGCGTGCTCGACATGACGCCCGATTTTCTCGACAGCGACGAGCATGAGCACAACGACGACGTGACCTCGGTCAGCTTCGAAGCCGATCGGCCGATCGACCCCGAGAAGTTCAACGCCTGGATGGGCGTGCTGCTGGCCGAGAAAGGCCAGGACCTGCTGCGCACCAAGGGCATTCTGGACTATCAGGGCGACGACCGCCGCTTTGCCTTCCAGGCGGTGCACATGATGGCCGACGGCGATTTCATCGGCCCCTGGCGGCTCGATGAGCCGCGCCGCAGCCGCATCGTCTTCATCGGCCGCAACCTCAACCGCCCGCAGCTCCGCCGCGGCTTCGAAGCATGCCAAGCCTAAATCACCTCTCCCGCCCTGCGGGAGAGGTCGGGCCGCGAAGCGGACCGGGT
>DATJSJ010000251.1:0-6689 GCA_035504175.1 Acetobacteraceae bacterium | reverse complement strand
GTTCCGCTTCGATATCGGCCCGACCTTCTTCCTCTATCCGCGCGTGCTGGCGGAGATCTTCGCGTCCTGCGGCCGCCGCCTCGCCGACGAGGTGACGCTGCTGCGGCTCGATCCGCACTACGAGCTGGTGTTCGAGGCGGGTGGCCGGCTGCGGGCATGCAGTGACACGGCGCGGCTGATGGCGGAGGTGGCGCGGCTCGCGCCGGATGATGCCGCCACGATCCCGCGCTATCTCGCCGACAACCGCGCCAAGCTCGCCGCCTTCCGCCCGGTGCTGGAACAGCCTTTCGACCGGCTGCGCGACTATGGGCGCGCACCGGTCCGCCAGGCGCTGCGGCTGATGCGCCCGCACCGCTCGGTCGATCGCGATCTCGCTGCGTATTTCCGCGACCCACGCATCCGGCTCGCCTTTTCCTTCCAGACCAAATACCTCGGCATGTCGCCGATGCGCTGCCCCAGCCTGTTCACCATCCTCGCCTACATGGAACACGAATTCGGCGTCTGGCATCCGCGCGGCGGTTGCGGAGCCGTGATGGCGGCGATGGCGCGCGTCGCGGGCGAGCTCGGCGCCGAGATCAGGCTTGGCGAGCCGGTCGAGGAGATGCTGTTCCAGGGCCGCCGTGCCGTCGGGCTGCGCACCCGCGCCGGCACGCAACGCTTCGACGCGGTGGTGATCAACGCCGATTTCGCGCACGCAATGACGCGCCTGGTGCCGGACCGGCTGCGCCGGCGCTGGACCGACCGGCGGCTCGCCGGCAGGCAGTTCTCCTGCTCGACCTTCATGATGTATCTCGGCATCGAGGGCCGGATCGACGGTCTCGCGCATCACACCATCCTGCTGGCCCGCGATTATCGCCGCAACGTCGCCGAGATCGAGGCGGGACGGGTGCTGCCCGCCGCACCCTCGCTCTACGTCCAGAACGCCTGCCTCACCGATCCGTCACTGGCGCCGCCCGGTCATTCCACGCTTTACGTCCTCGTCCCGGTCGGCAACCGGCGCGGCGCCGGCCTCGACTGGACATCGGAGCAGGCGCGCTACCGCGAGGTGACGTTGCGGCGTCTGGCGCTGCTCGGCATCACCGACCTCGAGCGGCGCATCCGCTTCGAGAAGATCCTGACGCCCACCGGCTGGGAGCAGGAAATGGCGGTGCATCGCGGGGCAACCTTCAACCTGGCGCATTCGCTGCGGCAGATGCTGTATTTCCGCCCGCACAACCGGTTCGAGGATCTCGACGGCGTGTACCTGGTCGGCGGCGGCACGCATCCCGGCAGCGGCCTGCCGGTGATATTCGAGTCCGCGCGGATCACCGCGCGGCTGCTGGCGCACGATCTCGGGCTTGCGACTCCCCCGCCGCCCACGCCCGAACGGCCGGTGCACCGCACGCCGGCGACGGCCGAAGCGCTGTGACCGCGGCGCTGCGCGTCGGCGTGATCGGCGGCGGGCTCGGCGGCCTCGCCGCCGCCTGCACCCTCGCCGCGCGCGGCCATGCCGTGACGCTGTTCGAGAAGAACGACTGGCTCGGCGGCAAGGCGGCGGTGCTGGAGGAGGCCGGGTTCCGCTTCGACATGGGCCCGACGATCCTGACCGTGCCCGCCGTGCTCGCGCGCATCTTCGCCGAGGCCGGCCACGACATGGGCGACGCGCTCGACCTGCGGCGGCTCGATCCGCAATGGCGCTGCTTCTTCGATGACGGCGCCGTGCTCGACCTGCGCGATGCGGAGGACGCGACCGCCGCCGGCATCGCCGCGGTCAGCCCGCGCGACGCGGCCGGCTTCCGCGCCTTCATGCGCGTCTCGGAAAAGCTGCACCAGGTCTCGGACCGGTTCTTCTTCTGGCGGCCGGTCGAGGATCTGCGCGACACGATCGACCTGCGCCGCAACATGGATCTCGCGACGCTGCAGGACGTGCTCAGCCTGCGCATGGGTGCGACCGTCGCCGGCACGATCCGCCGCCGCGTGCACGATGCGCGCGTCGCCCAGATGCTCGACCACTTCGTGCAATATGTCGGCTCCTCGCCGTATGGCTCGCCGGCGGTGCTGTGCGGCATCGCGCATATGCAAACCGAAGGCGGCGTCTGGTATCCGATCGGCGGCACGCGCGCCGTGCCGGCCGCACTCACTGCACTCGCCGCCGAGCTCGGCGTCGCGCTGCAAACCGGCACCGGCATCCGTCGCATCGCGACCGCCGGCGGGCGCGTCGCCGGTCTCGAGACCGAGTCGGGCGTGACGATGCCGTTCGATGTCGTCGTTTCCAACATGGACAGCGTGCGCACCTATCGCGAGCTGGTCGGCGGCGCGGCGGCCGCGCGCTTCGCCCGGCGCTGGCGCCGCGATCCGGCCTGCTCGGGCGTCGTGCTCTATCTCGGCCTCGACCGCGGCTACGACCATCTGGCGCACCACGATTTCGTCTTCTCGCGCGACCCGAAGGAGGAGTTCGACTGGATCTACCGCCGCGGCGAGCCGGCGCCCGATCCCACCTGCTATCTCGCGGCCCCGGCGCGCACCGAGCCCGGCGTCGCGCCGCCGGGCGGCGAGGCGCTGTACGTGCTGGTCCACACGCCCTATCTCCGCCCGCATCATGACTGGGCGGCGATGTTCCCCGCCTATCGCCGCACCATCCTCGACAAGCTCGCCCGCTCCGCCGGACTCGCCGATCTCGAGCAACGCATCGTGGTCGAGCGCCACCTGACGCCGCGTGACATCCATGAGCGCTACCGCGTGCTGGACGGCGCGATCTACGGCCTCGCCAGCCACGGCCGGTTCTTCGGCGCCTTCAAGCCCGGCAACCGCTCGCGCGAGCTGCCCGGCCTCTATCTCGCCGGCGGTGCCGCGCATCCCGGACCGGGCATGCCGATGGTGCTGATGTCAGGCTGGATCGCGGCCGATGCGCTCGATGCCGATGCCCGCGCCGGGGAGCGGCTGCGTGCCTGACGTCGATCCGGTCGCCGCCCGCTCGCCGGCCGCGATCGCGGCGTTCGGGCTCTGGCTGCGCTGGTATTGCGCGCGCAACTTCCACGCGGTGCGCCTCTCCCGCACCGGACTGCCGCCCGACCTCGCCGGCCGGCCGCTGATCATCTGCGCCAACCATCCTTCCTGGTGGGATCCGGCGCTGTTCATCCTGGTCTCCCGCGCGCTGCTGCGCGACCGCATCGGCTACGGCCCGATGGACCAGGCGGGGCTGGCGAAATACCGCTTCTTCCGCCGCCTCGGCGTGTTCGGCATCGCGCCGGACACGCCACAGGGCGCGGCGCGCTTCCTGCAGCTCGGCACCCGCCTGCTCGCCGATCGCCGCACCGCGCTCTGGGTCACGGCCGAGGGGCACTTCACCGACCCGCGCCGGCGCCCGGTGCGGCTGCGCCCCGGTGTCGCGCACCTCGCACGACGCGTGCCGGGTGCCGCGATTCTGCCGCTGGCGATCGAGCTCGCCTTCTGGAACGAGCGCCGCCCGGAAGCCCTGCTGCGCTTCGGCGCCCCGATCCCGACCGGCCCGGAGCGCAGCGTCACGGAGTGGACCGGGCTGCTCGAGGCGGCGCTGACGGGCACGATGGATGCGCTGGCGGCGGAGTCGATGGCGCGCGATCCGGGCCTGTTCCTGGCGCTGGTGCGGGGCCGGAGCGGCGTCGGCGGCGTGTACGATCTCTGGCGCCATGCCGCCGCCCTGGCGCGCGGGCAGCACTTCGATGCGTCGCACCAGGGCAGCGAATGGTGAACGCCGCGCCAGGCCTGGTGATGCTGGACTGGGTGGCGCTAGGCCTGGCGGCGCTGCCGCTGGCGCTGACCCTGGTCAACCTGCCCTTCTACCGTGCGCCGGCGCCCGCGCCCGGCCACCCCGCCCTCTCGGTGCTGATCCCGGCCCGCAACGAGGCGCACAACATCGCCGCCGCCTGTTCGGCGGTGCTGGCGAGCCGGGGCGTCGCGATCGAGCTGATCGTGCTCGACGACCATTCCACCGACGCGACCGCCGCCATCGCGCGCGGCCTCGGCGATCCGCGACTGCGGGTCGAGCCGGCGCCGCCGCTGCCGCCGGGCTGGTCCGGCAAGCAGCATGCCTGCGCCCGGCTGGCGGCGCTTGCCTCGCACGAGCTGATGGTGTTCCTGGACGCAGATGTGCGTCTGGCGCCGGACGCGCTGTCACGGATCGCAGGCTTCATGCAACGGCACGAGGTCGGGCTTGCCAGCGGCTTCCCGTTCGAGATGACGCAGAGCTGGGCCGAGCGGCTGCTGCTGCCGCTGATCCAGTTCCTGCTGCTCGGCTACCTGCCGATGCCGCTGGCGCGCATCTTTCCGGCGCCCTCGCTCGGCGCCGGATGCGGCCAGCTCATGGTGGCGCGGCGGACCGCCTATCGCCAGGCCGGCGGCCACGCCGCGATCCGCCGGTCGCTGCATGACGGCCTCACCCTGCCGCGCGCCTTTCGGGCCGCCGGGATCATGACCGGACTGTTCGACGCCAGCCGCTTCGCCACCTGTCGGATGTACGACGGTGCGGCCGAGGTCTGGGCCGGGCTCGGCAAGAATGCGACCGAGGGCATGGCGAGGCCGGTCGCGCTGCCGGTCTGGAGCGTGCTGCTCGCCGGCGGCCACGTGCTGCCCTGGCTGCTGCTGATCGTGCGCCCGGGCGGCGGCGTCGCGCTGGCGTGCGCGTGCGGCGTCGGGCTGCGGCTGCTGCTGGCCTGGCGCTTCCGGCCGCGCGGCGCGCCCGTGCGCTTCGTTTCCGCCCTGCTGCATCCGTGCGGCGTTCTCGGGCTGCTCGCGATCCAGTGGGCGGCGCTGCTGCGCGCCGCGCGCGGCCGGCCGGCGGTCTGGCGCGGCCGCGCCTATCCCGCGCCATGATCCGCCGTCTCGTCGCCGCCGTGGCGCTCGCGACCGGCGTCGGGAGCTGCGCCTGCGCGACGCCGCCGACGGTCGATCTGTACGTCACCGTGACCGGCGTGCAGAACAACCGCGGCCACGTGCTGGTCGCGGTCTGCAAGCGGCAGGAATTCCTGCAGCCGCACTGCCTGTATCAGGCCCGCGTGCCATCCAGGTCCGGCAGCGTGCTCGTCGTCGTCGGCCACGTCCCGCCAGGCATCTACGCGGTGCAGGCGTTCCAGGACATGAACGATGACGGCCGGATCAACCGCAACTTCCTCGGCCTGCCGGTCGAGCCGATCGGCTTCTCGCGCGATCCCGCTTTTCACTTCGGCCCGCCGAGCTTCGATGACTCGGATTTCCTGCTCGGCCCGAAGGGCGGCCAGGTGACGGTGGTGCTGCACGACTACGCGCGGTGAGCCCGCGCGACGCGCGGGCCCGATGCCGCCAGATTGGGAGTGCGCCTAGTTCTCGACCGAGGCTGCCAGCCGTTCCAGCAGGAACCGCGTTCCCTGCTCGCGCGAGCCGCCATCCTCATAGGTGTCGAGGAACGCGCCCTGCTCGGTGATCGTGAGCCGCGCCCCGCCGTCATCCGCCCTGATCTGCACCGTCGCGAGCGACACCGAGATCCGGCGGTCGTCGAGATGCATCTCGTAGGCATAGACCAGGCGTACGTTCGACACGACGTCGAAATAGGTGGCGTCGAACGTCGAGACGGTGCCGTTCGCCCAGCGCCCTTTCGCGCGCTCGCGCCCACCCGGGCGAACATCGATGTCGCGCTCCAGCATCGTGTAGCCATCGCCGCCGCCGAACCAGCGCGCCTTGGCCGCGGGATCGGTCAGGGCGTGGAACAGCGCCGCGGGAGAGGCGCGGAAGTGGCGCTCCAGCGTGAAGGTCGCATGCGCCACCGCGTGCTCCGACGCCGCGCGAATCCGCGCCACCTCGCGCTCGAGCTTGTCGAGCGTGGTGCGCCAACCTTCCGAGGCCCCCTGCGGCGCGTGCGCCCAGGCCGGATCGAAAATCTCGTACACCTGGCGCACCGCCAGACGCGTTCCGCCATCCGCCTCGGCGAACGTCACCGTCGTGTGGGCTCGGAAGCGGCGCACCTCCTCGATGAACACGTCGGAGACGAAGACGAGGCGCTCCGGCGGCACGATTTCGATGTAGTGCCCGCGCGACCAGAAATCGGGCCCGTCCGGCATGCGCATGCAGATCACGCAGGCGCCGCCGGGGCGAAAATCGACCTCCGCCTCCGGCACCGTCAGCCCCTCGGGGCAGAACCAGCGCTTCATGTGCTCCGCCGTGCTCCACGCCTCAAACACCAGCGCGCGCGGCGCGGTGAAATGGCGAGACATCTCCAGCGGCGCCGGCCGGGCCACCGCGTCATCGCTCTGATCCATCAGTTCCTCCGTTGTCTCCGGCCTGCAGCTCGGCGAGGTAGTCGCCGAGCCGGTCCAGCCGGCGTTCCCATTCGGCGCGTCGCGCCTGCACCCAAGCCTCCACCTGGTGCAACGCCTGCGGCTCGATGCGGCAGGTGCGCACCCGGCCGCGCTTTTCCGTCGCCACCACGCCCGCCTTCTCCAGCACCGCGAGGTGCTGCATCACCGCGGGAAGCGACATCGCGAGCGGCCGCGCCAGCTCGCTCACCGAGGCGGCGCCGCGCGCGAGCCGCTCGACCATGGCGCGGCGCGCCGGGTCGGCGAGCGCCTGAAGCGTGCGGTCGAGGACGGCGGATTGGTTAAGCACGGACTTTAGTATCAGAGCGGCGAAGGTTAGGCAATGGCTTTAGCTTGGGGCGCAGAGGGTCAAGGAAGAGGTTCTTTTCTGAAAAAAAGAACCAA
>DATJSJ010000250.1:0-8200 GCA_035504175.1 Acetobacteraceae bacterium | reverse complement strand
GCCGGTCTCGTGCTTGACCGCCCGCGCGAACGGCACCTGATAGCCGGGTCCGAGCGCGATCTTCTGCAATGGCGAGACGCCGCCCGAGGACGCCGTCACCCAGTCGGCGCCGCGCTGCTTGAGCGCGCTGGCAAAGGCGATCGTCTGCGACAGGTCCCAGCCGCCCTCGATCCAGTCGGTCGCCGACACGCGCACCCCGATCGGCTTCTCCGCCGGAAAGGCGGCGCGCACCGCATCGAACACCTCGAGCGGGAAGCGCATCCGGTTCTCCAGCGAGCCGCCATACGCATCGCCGCGCTGGTTGGCGATCGGCGAGAGGAATTCGTGCAGCAGGTAGCCGTGCGCGTTGTGGAGCTCGATCGCATCGATCCCGAGCCGGTCGGCGCGCCGCGCCGCCGCGACGAAGGCATCACGCACGCGCTCGAGGCCGGCTTCGTCGAGCGCCTGCGGCGGCGCTTCGCCCTCCTTCTGCGGCACGGCAGAGGGCGCATCGGGCCGCCAGCCGCCCGCTTCGAGCGGGATCAACGCGCCGCCTTCCCACGGCACGCGGCTCGAGGCCTTGCGGCCGGCATGCGCGAGCTGCATCGCGACCGCGATCGGGGAGTAGCGCCGGATCGCGGCCATCACTGGCCTGAGCGCCGCCTCCGTCGCGTCGTCCCAGAGACCGAGACAGCCCGGTGTGATCCGGCCGGCGGCCTCGACCGCCGTTGCCTCGATGCACACCCAAGCGGCGCCGGAGAGGGCGAGATGGCCGAGATGGATCAGGTGCCAGCTCGTCGCCCGGCCGTCCTCGGCCATGTATTGGCACATCGGCGAGACGGCGATCCGGTTGGGGATCGAGAGGCCGCGCAGGGTGAGGGGCGTGAACAGCGCACTCATCGCGGCGCCACGACGTGGGGCGTGGCCGGACGGTCCGACATGGGGATCTCCTGGTGGGGCGGGTCAGCAATGCGCGGGCGAGCGAGGCATCATCCTCCGACCCCGCCCCCGATCGCAACACCCGCGGCGACCGCCCCTACTTCACCGCCCCCAACGCCAGCCCACGCACCAGGTAGCGCTGCAACCAGCCAAACACGATCGCCACCGGCACGGTGGCGAGGAAGGTCGCCGCCATCACCTGCTCCCACTGCACGGTGTAGCGGCCGGCGACGAGAGAAAAAATCTGGATTGGCAGTGTGTACTGGTTCTCGCTGCGCAGCAGGGTCAGCGCCACCGCGAACTCGTTCCACGCATTGATGAAGGTGAAGATCGCGGTGACCGCGATCGCCGGCACCGACATCGGCAGGAAGATGCTCCACACCGCGCGCACCCGCGAGGCGCCTTCCAGCCAGGCCGCCTCCTCGAGATCGATCGGGATCGAGGAGAAATAGCTCTGCATCATCCAGACCGCGAAGGCGATCTGGAACGCGGCGTAGATGATCACCAGTGCGTTCAGCGAATTGAGCAGCCCGAGCCACGCGGCGAGCCGAAAGAGTCCGAGCACCAGCACGATCGGCGACAGCATCTGCGTGATCAGCAGGAAGTCACGGTAGATCCCCTTCAGCCGGAACCGGTAGCGCGAGGTCGCGTAGGCGGCCGGGATGCTGATCAGGATCGCGACCGCGGCGGAGGCGACCGAGACATAGACGCTGTTCATCAGCGCCGTGCCGAAATTCGCCGCATGCCACATGGCGATGAAATTGCCCCAGGCGAAGCGGCTCGGCAGCCAGGAGGGCGCCGCCGACACCACCTCGGAGGCGGGCTTCACCGCCGTCGCCAGCATCACCGCGAAGGGGAACAAATTGACCACGATCAGCGGCGCCAGCACCAGCCAGCACAGCAGGCTACGCCGCTTCATCGCCCCCGCTCCGCAGGATCAGCCGCAGATAGACCAGGGTGAAGGCGAGCAGGATCGCGAACATCACCAGCGACATCGCCGCCGCGTCGCCCATCCGCCCGAACACGAAGGCGAGCTTGTAGAGGTAGGTCACCAGGATGTCGGTGGAATTCGCCGGCCCGCCCTGCGTCAGCACCCAGATGATCGGGAACGAATTGAACACGTAGATGATGTTCAGCACGATCGCGATATTGATGTAGGGCCGCATCAGCGGCAGGGTCAGGGTGCGGAACTGTTGCGTGTGCGAGGCACCGTCGACGCTCGCCGCCTCGTAGATGTCGTGCGGGATCGAGGACAGGCCGCCGAGGAAGATCGTGACCGTGAACGGGATCGAGACCAGGATGCCGATCGCGATCTCCATCGGGAATGCGGTCGCCGCCGAGGCCAGCCAGACGATCGGCTGGCGGATGATCCCGAGCTCCTGCAGCGTCAGGTTGAGCAGCCCGCTCTCGCCGTTCAGCGCCCAGCGCCAGACGATCGCCGTCATGGTCAGCGACACCGACCAGGGCAGCATGATCAGCGCCCGTGCTGCGCCGCGGCCGATGAAGTCGCCGTTCAGGATCAGCGCCACCGGCACCGAGAGTGCGACCGTGCCGCCGACCACGCCGGCGGTCCAGATCAGCGTGCGCCACAGGCTTGACTGGAACAGCGGATCGGCCAAGACGTGCGCGACGTTGGCCCAGCCGACGAAGCCGCGCACGAAGCCGAACCGCGTCACGTCATGGACGGAGAGATTGCCGAGCTGGACGAGCGGGTAGGCGATGATGAACGCGGCGAGCAGGAAGCTCGGCAGGATCAGCCCGTAGGGCGTGAACGACACCTCGCTTGCGGTGCGCGGCGCCGGGCCGCTGCGCCCGGTGCGCGCCGCCGCGGCCGGCGCGGGCGGCATCCGCCCGTCCGGCCGCAACTCCGCGCTACTGCTGGCTGATGGCAGCGTCGACGTCCTTGGCGGCCTGGTCGAGCGCCGGCTTCGGCTGTTCCTGGTTCAGGTAGATCTTCTGCAAGCCGCGGATCGTCGCGTCCGCCGCCTGCTCCCAGCCGGTGATCAGCGGCGCGAACTTGGCCACCGGCAGCAGCGAGGTGAACACCTTCAGCCCCGGGTTGCCGGCGAATTCCGGCATGTCCGCGACCGACTGCTCGACCGGCAGGAAGCCCTCGTTCTGATCGAACTTCACCCGCCATTCCGGCTTGAAGATGAAGTCGAGGAACTTCCAGGCCGCCGCCTTGTGCTTGGAATTGTCGAACAGCACGATCGAATCGGTGACGCCGTAGGTGACCTGCGTCGTGCCCTTCGGGATCGGGATGATGCCGTAATTGAGCTTCGGCGCCTCGGTCTTGATCTGGGTGATCAGGAACGGCGCGGTCATGACGAAGGCGAGGTGACCCTGCTTGAACTGGTTCTGGATGTCCTCGCGGTTGTAGGCGGTCGGCCCGGGCTCGGTCAGCCCGTCATCGATCAGGCTCTTGTAGAGCTCCGCGGCCTTCAGCGCCGCCGGCTCGGTCAGGCCGGATTTGCCGTCAGGCGTCACGATGCTGCCGCCATAGCTCCACATCGCATAGTAATAGTAGACGTCGGTCTCGATCTCCTTGCCCTGCAGGCCGAAGCAGTAGACGTCCTTCTGCGCCGAGGCCTTGACCTTCTTGCAGTCGGAGACGACGTCGTCCCAGGTCGCGGGCGGCTCGTTCACGCCGGCCTTGGCCAGGATGTCCTTGTTGTAGAACATCGCGCGGGCGGAGGCGGCGATCGGCAGGCCGTAGGTCTTGCCGTTGAGCACCGATGGTTTCAGGAAAACCGGGATGAAGCGGCTGCGGAATTCCGGCGTCATGTCGGAATCGAGCGGCGCCACGATCCCCTGCTTGACGAAGTCGAGCAGCCAGCGCGTGCCGATGATCGACATGTCGGAATTGTCGCCGCCCGAGATGTCGGTCGTCAGCTTCTGCTGCAGCGTGTCCCAGGGCACGACCTGGAACTTCACCGCGATGTCGGGATTGGCCTTCTCGAACGCGTCCGCCGCCTCCTGGAACCACGGGCCGGTCTTGTTGCTGTACTGCGCGACCGTGACGCTGACGGTCTCCTTGGCTGCGGCCGGTTGCGCGGGCGGCAGGGTCAGGGCGGCGAGAGCGCCGGCGGCAGCAAGCAGCGGCGGGCGGGGAAGCTTCATGCGGTCCTCCTCGGGGCGTGCCGTGCGGCGGCCGCCCGGTTGCGACATCGCGCGCCGGCACGCGGGGGAACTGCGTGCCGGGCCCGGTCAAAATTTCGGCGTTGCCAGATGTCGCCGATTATGGATACCAATGCAATACCTTTTCGCAGACCGGTCCCAGGCGAGGGAGATCAGGCGTGGCGACAGTGGCGCTGCAGAGCGTGGTCAAGCGCTATGGCGAGATGGAGGTGATCCACGGCGTCGATCTCGCGATCGCCGACGGCGAATTCGTGATCCTGGTCGGCCCGTCGGGCTGCGGCAAGTCGACCTTGCTGCGCATGATCGCCGGGCTCGAGACGATCAGCGGCGGCGACCTGCTGATCGGCGGCGCGCGTGCCAACGAGCTGGCGCCGCAGAAGCGCAACATCTCCATGGTGTTCCAGTCCTACGCGCTCTACCCGCACATGACCGCGGCCGAGAACATCGGCTACGGGCCGCGGCTGCGCGGCGAGGCGAAGCCGGCGATCGAGGAGAAGGTCGGGCGGGCGGCGCGGATGCTGAACCTGTTCGACTATCTCGGCCGGCTGCCGCGGCAGCTCTCCGGCGGCCAGCGCCAGCGTGTCGCGATGGGCCGGGCGATCGTGCGCGAGCCCGCCGTGTTCCTGTTCGACGAGCCGCTGTCCAATCTCGACGCCAAGCTCAGGGTGCAGATGCGGGCGGAGATCAAGGCGCTGCACCGCCGCCTCGGCAGCACCATCGTCTACGTGACGCATGACCAGGTCGAGGCGATGACCATGGCCGACCGCATCGTTGTGATGCAGGGCGGAAGGGTGGAGCAGGTGGGCGCGCCGGTCGAGCTGTACGACCGCCCGGTCAATCTGTTCGTCGCCGGCTTCCTCGGCTCACCGACCATGGGCTTCCTGCGTGGCAAGGTGGAAAATTCCGGCGAGGGATCCGTCGCGCGCGCCGCCGACGGCACCGCGCTGCCGGTGCCGCCCGCGCTCGCGCCAGCACTCGCATCCGGGCGGGAGATCGTGGTCGGCATCCGCCCGGAGCATTTTTCCGTCGCACCGGAGGGGATGCCACTGACGCTCGAGGTCGATCTGGTCGAGCCGACCGGGGCGGAGACGCATCTGCACGGGCTGATGGCCGGTGAGCGCGTCGTCGCGGCACTCCCCGGGCGGCAGACGGTCCGGCCGGGCGAGCGCGTCGCGCTGCATGTCGATCCGGCCCAGGTGCACGCCTTCGACGCGGCGTCCGGCGCGCGGCTGTAGCGCGCGCAGACGATCGCCGGGCGGAGCGCCGCCGCCCGGCACCAGGCAGATCAGGCGGACCCGCGCCGGATCAGCCCCGCGCCACGCCGACCGGCCGCGCCGCCTCGTTGCGCAGCGCCCCCGCCTTGAAGGCCGGCGCGAAGCAGGGCCGTGGCAGGTAGCGCCCGACGCCGCGCTGCGCGCGCAGATCGCCATCGTTCCAGATCAGCCGGCCCTGGCTGATCGTGCGGCGTGCGAGCCCGGTCACCTGCATCCCTTCGAACACGTTGAAATCGACGTTCTGGTGGTGCGTCTTCGCCGAGATCGTGCGCGTTCCCTCGGCGTCCCAGAGCACGATGTCGGCATCCGACCCGACGGCGATCGCACCCTTGCGCGGGTGGAGGTTGAAGATCTGCGCCGTGTTGGTCGAGGTGACGCGGACGAATTCCTCCGGCGTCAGCCGGCCGGTGCGCACGCCGTGATGCCAGAGGATGCTCATCCGGTCCTCGATCCCGCCGGTGCCGTTCGGGATGCGGGTGAAGTCGTTGCGCCCCGCCGCCTTCTGCGGCGCGCAGAAGCAGCAATGATCGGTCGCGGTGGTCTGCAGCGTGCCCGACACCAGCCCCGCCCAGAGCGCGTCCTGGTGATGCTTCTGCCGGAAGGGCGGGCTCATCACGTAGGCGGCGGCACTGGCCCAGTCCGGATTGCGGTACACGCTCTCGTCGATCACCAGGTGCTGCGCCAGCACCTCGCCATAGACGCGCTGGCCATGCGCGCGCGCACGCGCGATCGCGTCGGTCGCGTCGGCGGTCGAGACGTGCACGATGTAGATCGGCGCGCCGAGCAGGCCGGCAATCGCGATCACCCGGTTGGCCGCCTCGCCCTCCACCTCCGGCGGGCGCGACATCGCATGGCCCTCCGGCCCGGTGATGCCCATGGCGAGCAGCTTCTGCTGCAAATGCGCAACCGCGTCGCCGTTCTCCGCATGGATGTTGCAGAGCGCGCCGAGCTCCAGCGCGCGGCCGATGCTGTTCAGCAGCACGCCGTCATCGACCATCAGCGCGCCCTTGTAGGCCATGAAATGCTTGAAGCTGTTGACGCCATGCTCGCGCGCGAGGATGCCCATCTCCTCGCTCACCTGGTCCGACCACCAGGTGACGGCGACGTGGAAGGCGTAGTCGGCCGCGGCCTTCTCCGCCTTGCCGCGCCAGTCATGGAACGCCTCGAGCAGCGAGGTGCCGGCGCCGGGAATCACGAAATCGATGATCGAGGTGGTGCCGCCGGCCGCAGCGGCGGCGGTGCCGGTGAAGAAATCCTCGCTCGCCACCGTGCCCATGAAGGGCAGTTCCATGTGCGTGTGCGGGTCGATGCCGCCGGGCATGACGAGCAGCCCGCCGGCATCCACGGTCTCCGCACCGGTGGGCGCGTCCATCGCCGGGCCGATCGCGGCGATGCGGCCCTCCTCGCACAGCACGTCGGCACGCTGGCTGCCCTCGCCGGTGACCACGGTCCCGCCACGGATCAGAAGCGACATCGGATACCCTCCTCGCGGTTTCAGGGATGCGCGCGCACCCCGGCTCCCTTCAGCACCAGCGCCGCCACGGTCTCGGTCGCGGCGGCGAAATCATCCTCGTCCAGCGCCGGCTTGCCGAGCACGGCGGCGACCTGCACGGCGAAATCGGCGTAGGTCTGGGTCATCGCCCAAATGGTGAAGAACAGATGCGGCGGGGCGATCGGGTCCATCAGCCCGGCCGCGACCCAGCCCTCGATCACGGCCGACATGGCGGTGACCTGGCGGCGCAGCTCGCCGCCAAGAAATTCCAGGATGTGCGGGGCACCGCGCAACAGCTCGCCGGCGAAGATGCGTGACGCCTGCGGACGTGTGCGGGACAGCGCCATCTTGGCGCGCACATAGCCGCCGAGCGCCTCCGCCGGATGGCGGTGCGGCACGATCCAGTCGGCGGCCTCGGCGAGCCAGGTGGCGAGCACCTCCTCGAGCAGGGCGCGGTAGAGCCGCTCCTTGGTGCCGAAGTAATAGTGCAGGTTGGCCTTCGGCAGGCCGGCGGCGGCGGCGATCTCCGCCATCGCCGCGCCCTCGAAGCCGGCGCGCGCGAAAACCGGCTCGGCGGCGGCGAGGATGCGAGCCATGCTGTCCTGGCGGATGCTGCCCGCCGGCGCGCCGCGCCGGCGCGTCGGGCGACCTGCCTCGGCCCCGTGCATGGTGCCCACGCTTCTGCCCCCGGGATGTGCATGCGGCAGGCGATGCGCGCGTCCGCGGCCACGATTTCGCCAGAGCCTGACCCGATGGTCAAGATTCCGATTGACGATGGCCCTGCTGCGGCCCTTACCTTTCGGCCACGGGGCAGGAAGGGCGGAGGCGGGTCGCAGCATGGACACGGTGCCGGACATCGCGCCCGCGCGGCTGGATGCGACCGAGATCGCGGCCAACTTCGCCGACATCCACCCGCCGCTGACGCCGCCGCAGGCGCTGGTCGAGGCGGAGCGCTGCTATTTCTGCCATGACGCGCCCTGCGTCGAGGCGTGTCCCACCGGCATCGACATCCCGATGTTCATCCGTGGCATCGCGACCGGCAATCTGCGCGGCGCGGCGATGACCATCCTCGAGGCGAACATCCTCGGCGGCAGCTGCGCCCGCGTCTGCCCGACCGAAATCCTGTGCCAGCAGGCTTGCGTGCGCAACGCGGAGGAGGACCGGCCGATCCGCATCGGCGCGCTGCAGCGCCGCGCGACGGACTGGCTGATGGCGCATGATCCGCAGCCCTTCGCGCGCGCCGCGCCGACCGGCAAGCGCGTCGCGGTGGTCGGCGCCGGGCCGGCGGGGCTCGCCTGCGCGCATCGCCTGGCGCGCTACGGCCATGCGGTGACGATCTTCGAGGCGGACCCGAAGCCGGGCGGGCTCAACGAGTACG
>DATJSJ010000249.1:0-16896 GCA_035504175.1 Acetobacteraceae bacterium | reverse complement strand
GCTGGGGGCAGGCGCCCCCAGACCCGCATGACTTAAGTCAAAGGGGTGCAGGGGACGACTGTCCCCTGCCGGGTCCAGGGCGGAGCCCTGGCCTTAACTGGAGAACACAGTCGCGATGGCCGACACGAAATTCGACCTGATCGTCCTCGGCGCCGGCCCTGGCGGCTACGTGGCAGCCATCCGCGCCGCGCAGCTCGGCATGAAGACCGCGGTCGTGGAACGCGAGCATCTCGGCGGCATCTGCCTGAACTGGGGCTGCATCCCGACCAAGGCGCTGCTGCGCACGTCCGAGATCAGCCATCTGCTGCATCACCTGCCGGAATTCGGTTTCGCCGCGGTCGAGCCGAAATTCGAGATCGACAAGGTGGTGAAGCGGTCCCGTGCCGTCGCGAAGCAGCTGTCGAGCGGCGTCGGGCATCTGCTGAAGAAAAACAAGGTCACGGTGCTCGATGGCCAGGGCAAGCTGGCCGGGTCGCAGACGCTGTCGGTCGAGAAGGACGGCAAGTCGGTCGCGACGCTGAGCGCGCCGCATATCATCCTCGCGACCGGAGCGCGGTCGCGGCAGCTTCCGGGCATCGAGTCCGATGGCAAGCTGATCTGGGACTACAAGGCGGCGATGGTGCCGACCGCGATGCCGAAGTCGCTCCTGGTGATCGGGTCGGGCGCGATCGGCATCGAGTTCGCGAGCTTCTATCGCAACATGGGCGCCGAGGTGACGGTGGTCGAGGTGCTCGACCGCGTGCTGCCGGTGGAGGACGAGGAGATCAGCGCCTTCGCCCGCAAGGCGTTCGAGAAACAGGGCATCCGCATCCTCACCGGCGCCGCGGTGAAGGGCGCGAAGAAGGGCGCGGACAACGTGACTGTGACGGTCGAGTCCGGCGGCAAGAGCCAGGAGATCACGGTCGATCGCGTGATCTCGGCCGTGGGGATCGTCGGCAATGTCGAGGGGATTGGGCTCGATGGCACCAAGATCAAGGTCGATCGCACCCATGTGGTGATCGACGAGTGGTGCCGCACCGGGGAGCCGGGCGTCTACGCGATCGGCGATCTGTGCGGGCCGCCCTGGCTCGCGCACAAGGCGAGTCACGAGGGCGTGGTCTGCGTCGAGAAGATCGCCGGGCTGAATGACGTGCATCCGATCGACTGGACCAACATTCCCGGCTGCACCTATTGCCGGCCGCAGGTCGCGTCGGTCGGGCTGACCGAGGCGAAGGCCAAGGAAGAGGGGTACGAGGTCAAGGTCGGACGCTTCCCGTTCATCGGCAACGGCAAGGCGATCGCGATGGGCGAGCCGGAGGGCATGGTGAAGACGGTGTTCGATGCCCGCACCGGCGCGCTGCTCGGCGCGCATATGTGCGGCGCCGAGGTGACCGAGATGATCCAGGGCTATGTCGTCGCGCGGACGCTGGAGACGACCGAGACCGAGCTGATGCATACGGTGTTCCCGCATCCGACCATCAGCGAGACCATGCACGAGGCGGTGCTGGCGGCGTACGGACGAGCGATACACTACTGAGGGTTGCATATCGCGGCGCAACCCTGAGCGTATCCGGCGCTTGACGGCGCCGGAACCGACGTCCACCTGTGGTTTTGTCGTCCAGGGGGCGGCGAACCGGGCTATGGGGCGGTCCCGGCTGGCCGGGAGTTGAGGGTGTGAAGGGCAGCGCATGACCACCCGTGTCGTGATCGACCATCGGCTGAGCCCGGCGCAGCGTCATCCAGAGAAGGCGCACCGGCCGGACAATCCGATCCAGCGCAAGCCCGCCTGGATCCGGGTGAAGGCGCCGACGCATCCCGTCTATCACGAGACCCGTGCGTTGATGCGGCAGAACCGGCTGGTCACGGTCTGCGAGGAGGCGGCCTGCCCGAATATCGGCGAGTGCTGGTCGCAGCGCCACGCCACGATGATGATCATGGGCGGGGTGTGCACGCGGGCCTGCGCCTTCTGCAATGTCGCGACCGGCCAGCCGGACGCGCTCGACGGGGACGAGCCGGCGCGCGTCGCCGATGCGGTGGCGCGGCTGGGACTTCGGCACGTGGTGATCACCTCGGTCGATCGCGACGACCTGGCGGATGGCGGTGCGCGGCACTTCGCGGCGGTGATCGCGGCGATCCGCGACGCGGCGCCGGCAACCACGATCGAGGTGCTGACGCCCGACTTCCTGCGCAAGCCGGGCGGGGTGGAGATCGTCGCGGCGGCGCGGCCGGACGTGTTCAACCACAATCTCGAAACCGTGCCGCGGCTGTATCCGACGATCCGGCCAGGCGCACGCTACTACCAGTCGCTGCGGCTGCTGGATCAGGTCAAGACGCTGGATCCGACGATCTTCACCAAATCCGGGCTGATGGTCGGATTGGGCGAGGCGCGCGCGGAGATCCTGCAGGTGCTGGATGATCTGCGCGTCGCCGATGTCGATTTCCTGACCGTCGGCCAGTATCTGCAGCCGACGGTGAAGCATGCCGCGGTCGACCGCTTCGTGCCGCCGGAGGAGTTCGAGGACCTGGCCGCCATGGCGCGGGCCAAGGGCTTCCTGATGGTCAGTGCCTCGCCGTTGACGCGCAGTTCCTACCATGCCGACTCGGATTTCGCGCGGCTGCGTGACGCCCGGGCGGCGTTGCTGGCGGCGCGCCCGCGCGAGCGCGCCTGAGCGGATGCCGACGCACGCGGAACGCAAGCTGGTTCCCTACCGGCAGGAGCAGCTTTTCGACCTGGTCGCCGATGTCGGCAGCTACCCGCAATTCCTGCCCTGGTGCGTCGGTGCGCGGATGCGCACGCAGACCGAGACGGAGCTGGTCGCCGATCTCATCATCGGCTTCGGCCCGTTCCGGGAGGGATTCACCAGCCGCGTCGCCCTCGACCGCCCGCGCCAGATCCGCGTGCGCTACGAGAACGGGCCGTTCCGCTACCTCAACAACCAATGGGGGTTCCTGCCGGACCCGAACGGCTGCTGCGTCAACTTCTTCGTCGAGTTCGAGTTCCGCAGCCGCATTCTGCAGCGCGCGATCGGCGTGGTGTTCAACGAGGCGGTGCGGCGGATGGTCAATGCGTTCCTGAAGCGGGCGCGGGATGTCTACGGGCCGCCCGCCGCCACGGTCTCCGTGGCGCGGCCGGACGGCAAGGTCGGCGTATTGCCGTAGCGTGGCGGCGGCGACCGCGACCATCCGGGCCTGGTTTGCGCGCCGGCGTCAGCCAGACCGGGTCCGGCCTGGCTGACGTTGCGGCAGCGGACCGCGCCGCCGCGGCGGTCAGGACTGTAAGGACGCGTCGAGCGTGATCTCGGCCTTGAGGAGTTTGGAGACCGGGCAGCCGGCCTTCGCCATCGCGGTCAGTTCCTGGAACTTGGCGTCGTCGGCACCGGGGACCTGGGCCTTGAGCGTCAGGTGGACGGCGGTGATCGCGTAGCCATCGCCAACCTTGTCGAGCGTGACCTCGGCAGTGGTTTCCATGTGCTCGGCCTTGAGCCCGGCCTCCCCGAGGATCAGCGACAGCGCCATGGTAAAGCAGCCGGCGTGGGCGGCGCCGATCAGCTCCTCCGGGTTGGTGCCGGGCTTGCCCTCGAACCGGCTGCTGAAACCGTAGGGATAGGATTGCAGCGCACCACTCTTGGTGGAGATGGCACCTTTGCCGTCCTTGATGCCGCCGCTCCAGACCGCCGAACCCTGCGTTTTCATCGTGTTCTCCCTCTCTGAGTGGGGGGCGACTGTGCCCCGCATCGGTGTGCGGCGATAGCGCACCCCGCGCAACATCTCGTGGGTCGGGCGCGGGCCACCAAGGGGGTCGATACGGGTGGCCGTGCGCGACGGATGCACCGGCGCCGGCGGTGCTCAGGCCCGCCGCCGCCGCTCCGGCGCGGGCGCCAGCATGGGTGCCAGGAAGCGGCCCGTCTGGCTCCCGGGCGCCGCCGCGATCGCCTCCGGCGTGCCGGCAGCGACGATGCGGCCGCCGCCGTCGCCGCCCCCGGGTCCGAGATCGACGATCCAGTCCGCGGTCTTGATGACCTCCAGATTGTGCTCGATCACCACGACGGTGTTGCCCTGGTCGACCAGCGCGTGCAGCACTTCCAGGAGCTTGCGCACGTCCTCGAAATGCAGGCCCGTGGTGGGCTCGTCCAGGATGTAGAGCGTGCGCCCGGTGGCGCGGCGGGCGAGTTCCTTGGCCAGTTTGATGCGCTGCGCCTCGCCGCCCGAAAGCGTCGTCGCCTGCTGGCCGAGCGAGATGTAGCCGAGGCCCACCTGGCTCAGGATCGAGAGCCGGTCGCGGATGCGCGTGACCGCCGAGAAGAACGGCAGCGCCTCCTCCACCGTCATCGCCAGCACGTCGGCGATCGATTTGCCGCGGAACTTCACCTCCAGAGTCTCGCGGTTGTACCGGCGACCCTTGCAGACATCGCAGGTGACGTAGACGTCGGGCAGGAAGTGCATCTCGATCTTGATCAGCCCGTCGCCCTGGCAGGCCTCGCAGCGCCCGCCCTTGACGTTGAAGGAGAAGCGGCCCGGCTTGTAGCCGCGCGCGCGACTCTCCGGCAGCTCGGCGAACCAGTCGCGGATCGGCGCGAACAGGTCGGTATAGGTCGCGGGGTTGGAACGCGGCGTGCGCCCGATCGGCGACTGGTCGATGTCGATGATCTTGTCTAGCAGTTCCAGGCCTTCAATGCGATCGTGCGGTGCCGGCACCTCGCCGCTGCCCATCAGCCGGCGCGAGGCAGCGCGGTACAGCGTATCCACGATCAGCGTCGACTTGCCGCCGCCGGAGACGCCGGTGATGCAGGTCAGCGTGCCGAGTGGGATTTCCGCCGTCAGGTTCTTGAGGTTGTTGCCGCGCGCGCCGACGACGCGCAGCAATCGTGCCGGATCGACCGGCCGCCGTTGCTGCGGCACCGGGATGCGTCGTCGCCCGGAAAGATAGTCGCCGGTGATGGATTTCGGGTTGGCCGCGACTTCCGCGGGCGTGCCCTCGGCGACCACGTGGCCGCCATGCACGCCCGCGGCTGGCCCCATGTCGATCAGGTGGTCGGCGGCGCGGATTGCGTCCTCGTCGTGCTCCACCACCAGCACGGAGTTGCCGAGATCGCGCAGCCGCCGCAGCGTGCCGAGCAGGCGCTCATTGTCGCGCTGGTGCAGACCGATCGAGGGCTCGTCGAGCACGTAGAGAACGCCGGTCAGGCCGGAGCCGATCTGGCTCGCCAGCCGGATGCGCTGGCTTTCGCCGCCGGAGAGCGTGGTCGAGCCGCGCGACAGCGTCAGGTAGTCGAGCCCGACATCGACCAGGAACTGCAGTCGCTCGATGATCTCGCGCAGGATGCGGCGCGCGATCTCCTGCCGCTGCGGCGTCAGCGCGTCCATCACCGTGCCGAACCATTCGCGCGCGGCGCGGATCGAGACGTCGGAGGCCTCCGCGATATTGCGGCCGGCGACGCGCACCGCCAACGCCTCCGGCTTCAACCGCGCGCCGTGGCAGATGGCGCAGGGCTTCTCGGCCTGATACCGCGCCATCTCCTCGCGCACCCAGGCGCTGTCGGTCTCCTGCCAGCGGCGCTGCAGATTGTGCAGCACGCCCTCGAACGGCTTCTTCACCGTGTAGGCGCGCACGCCGTCCTTGTAGGAGAAGCTGACCGGCTCGTCGCCGGTGCCGCTCAGGATCGCGTCGCGCACGCGGGCCGGCAAATCCTCCCAGGGCGTGCGGGTGCTGACCTTGAAGTGCCGCGCCAGCGATTGCAGCGTCTGGTCGTAATAGGGGCTCTGCGCGCCGGTCCAGGGCGCGATCGCTCCGCCGGCGAGCGAGGCGCGCTCGTCCGGCACCACCAGCGACGGATCGAAGAAGCTTTCCACGCCCAGTCCGTCGCAGGCCGGGCAGGCGCCGTGCGGCGAGTTGAAGCTGAACAGCCGCGGCTCGATCTCCTCGATCGTGAAGCCGGAGACCGGGCAGGCGAAGCGGCTGGAGAACACGGTGCGCTCGGCGGACTCCGCATTCTCCGCATAGGCAACTCCGTCGGAGAGGCCGAGCGCAGTCTCGAAACTGTCGGCCAGGCGCTGCTCCAGCCCGGGACGCACGACGACGCGATCGACCACCGCCTCGATCTCGTGCTTCACCTTGCGGTTCAGCGCCGGGACCTCGCCGATTTCGTAGAGCTTGCCGTCAACCTTGACGCGGGTGAAGCCGCGGCGCTGCAGCTCGGCCAGCTCCTTGCGGTACTCGCCCTTGCGGTCGCGCACGACGGGGGCGAGCAGCAGCAGCCGCGTGCCCTCCGCCATCGCCATGACGCGATCGACCATCTGGCTGACCGTCTGCGCCTCGATCGGCAACCCGGTCGCCGGCGAGTACGGCACGCCGACCCGCGCCCAGAGCAGGCGCATGTAGTCGTGGATCTCGGTCACCGTGCCGACGGTCGACCGCGGGTTGCGGCTGGTCGTCTTCTGCTCGATCGAGATCGCCGGCGACAGGCCCTCGATGCTGTCGACGTCCGGCTTGCCCATCAGCTCGAGGAACTGGCGGGCATAGGCGGACAGGCTCTCGACGTAGCGGCGCTGGCCCTCGGCGTAGATCGTGTCGAAGGCGAGCGAGGACTTGCCGGAGCCGGACAGGCCGGTGATGACGGTCAGGCTGTCGCGCGGGATCGCGACGTCGATGTTCTTGAGGTTGTGCTCACGCGCGCCGCGCACGCGAATGGAGCCGGCCATGCGGTGAGTCCCCCAGAGAAAGGCGGGCCAGGGTGTCGACAGGTTGGTGTTCCTGTGATGTTCTCTTATATGGCCCTGATCCGACCGCAGGGGAAGGGCGGGATGGCGGCATGCAAGCGGCAACGGCCTGGCGGAATCGTCGATGCGCGGCGCGACGCAATCCCGGGTTGAATTGCGGCGTCGTGATACGCTACGGACGCCGCAAGTCGGTCTGGCTCCAGAGCATGGCCGGCCGTTATGATGGGTGGATGCGGGCCGATCGTGGCCGGCATGGGTGAAAGACAGGACAGATGGCTGGCAGCGTCAACAAGGTGATCCTGGTGGGCAATCTGGGCAGGGACCCGGAGGTGCGGAACAGCCAGGCCGGCCAGAAGATCGTCAACTTCACCCTGGCCACCAGCGAGAGCTGGAACGACCGGGCCAGCGGCGAGCGCAAGGAGCGCACCGAGTGGCATCGGGTCGTGATCTTCAACGATCGCCTGGCCGACGTGGCGGAGCGGTTCCTGCGCAAGGGCCGCAAGGTCTATGTCGAGGGCTCGCTGCAGACGCGGAAATGGACCGACCAGTCCGGCCAGGAGCGCTATACGACCGAGGTGGTGATCGATCGGTTCCGCGGTGATCTCACCCTGCTCGACAGCAACCGCGGCGAGGAAGGCGGCGCGGGCGAGGGCGGCGGCTATCGCGAGTCGCGGCCGTCGCCGGCGCCGGCGCGGCAGGAGCGGGGGCGGCAGACGGGCGGCGGGTCGGCGTCGTGGGATGCCGGGCACTCGGGCGGGGATCTGGACGACGAGATTCCGTTTTAGGGGAACGTAAGGAAACGCCAGGGGCGCTGCCTTCGCGGTTCGATCCCCGGCAAAGGCTAGCCTTTGCAATCCTTTCCTTTGGGTCATGGGGGTCTGGGGCCTCAGGCCCCAGCGGGTCCAGGGCGGAGCCCTGGCCTTGTCTCATTCAACCGTCCGGTCCGCATAACCCTGCGGCCGGGTGCGCGTGGCCGTTCCGTGCTGCAAGTGCTATATGAGCGGTGACACCCAGGCGCACGCGCAGCCGTCCCGGGTGCATTGAAATCAGGTTCCAGAGACAGCATTGAGCGACGATCCCGAAACGCCGGCGCCCCCCGGGCCGCCATCGGACATGGTGCCGGTGACGCTCGAGGAGGAGATGCGGCGCTCCTATCTCGACTACGCGATGTCGGTCATCGTCAGCCGCGCGCTGCCGGATTCGCGCGACGGGCTGAAGCCGGTGCATCGCCGCATTCTGTATGCGATGTCGGAAGCCGGCTGGACGCCGGACAAGCCGTACCGCAAGTCCTCGCGCGTCGTCGGCGACGTGATGGGCAAATACCATCCGCATGGCGACGCCGCGATCTACGATGCCATGGTACGCATGGCGCAGACCTTCTCGATGCGCGTGCCGTTGATCGACGGGCAGGGGAATTACGGCAGCGTCGACGGCGACCCGCCGGCGGCGATGCGCTACACCGAGGCGCGGCTGGCCCGCGCGGCGATGTTCCTGCTCGAGGACATCGACCGCGACACGGTCGATTTCCAGCCGAACTATGACGAGAGCGACCAGGAGCCGCGGGTGCTGCCCGCGCGGTTTCCGAACCTGCTGGTCAACGGCGCGAGCGGCATCGCCGTCGGCATGGCGACCAACATCCCGACGCACAATCCGGCCGAGATCATCGACGCGACGCTGGCGCTGATCGCCAATCCGGCGACGCCGCTCGACGAGCTGATGCGCATCGTGCCGGGCCCGGATTTCCCGACCGGCGGCATGATCATCGGCCGCGCCGGCATCCGCGCCGCGTTCGAGACCGGGCGGGGCGCGCTGGTGATCCGCGCCAAGGCCGAGATCGAGGAGCTGCGCCGCGAGCGCCAGGCGATCATCGTCACCGAGATCCCGTACCAGGTGAACAAGGCGACGCTGCTGGAGCGGATCGCCGAGCTGGTGCGGTCGAAGCAGATCGAGGGCATCTCCGATCTGCGCGACGAGAGCGACCGCGAAGGCATGCGGATCGTGATCGAGCTGAAGCGCGAGGCGACGCCGGAGGTGGTGCTGAACCACCTCTACCGCTTCACCCAGCTGCAGACGAGCTTCGGCGTCAACATGCTCGCACTGGATGGCGGCCGGCCGCGGCTGATGGGTTTGAAGGAGGCACTGGCGAGCTTCATCGCCTTCCGCGAGGAGGTGGTGCTGCGCCGCAGCCGCTTCGAGCTGGCGAAGGCGCGGGAGCGGGCGCATCTGCTGGTCGGGCTGGCGATCGCGGTCGCCAATCTCGACGAGGTGATCGCGCTGATCCGCGCGAGCTCCGATGCCGCGACCGCGCGCGCCGCGCTCATGGCGCGCGACTGGCCGGCCGGCGATGTCGGCACACTGCTGGCGCTGATCGACGATGCCGGCAACGTCGTGATCGAGGACCGGGTGCGGCTGACCGAGGCGCAGGCGCGCGGCATCCTCGACCTCCGGCTGCAGCGCCTGACCGGACTCGAGCGCGAGAAGATCCAGCAGGAGCTGACCGAGGTCGCGCGACGGATCGAGGAGCTGCTCACCATTCTGGTGAGCCATCCGCGGCGCATGGAGGTGGTGCGCGACGAATTGCTCGCCGTGCGCGCCGAGATCGCCAGTCCGCGCCAGACCGCGATCGTCGACGCGGTGGCCGACCAGGACGACGAATCGCTGGTCGAGCCCGGCCAGATGGTCGTGACGATCACGCGCGACGGCTTCATCAAGCGCACCACGCTGGACACGTTCCGGGCGCAGAATCGCGGCGGCCGTGGGCGTACCGGCGCCGGCACGCGCGGCGATGACATCGTCACCCGCAGCTTCAACGCCCACACGCATCAATGGGTATTGTTCTTCTCCTCCGGCGGCCGGGTGTTCCGCGAGAAGGTCTGGCGGCTGCCGGAAGCGGCGCCGACGGCAAAAGGCCGCGCCCTGGTCAACCTGCTGCCCGAGCTCGGCGCGGAGGCGATCACCGCGGTGCTGCCGCTGCCGCAGGACGAGGCGTTATGGGAGAGCCTGCACCTGCTGTTCGCGACCGCGCAGGGCAATGTGCGGCGCAACCGGCTGTCGGATTTCCGCAACGTGCGCGCCGCCGGGCTGATCGCGATGAAGCTGGAGGAGGGTGACCGGCTGATCGGCGTCGCCACCTGCCGCGACGGCGAGGACGTGCTGCTGGCGACGCGCCGCGGCCGCTGCATCCGCTTCCAGATCGCCGACGAGACGGTGCGGGTCTTCGCCGGTCGCGACAGCTCCGGCGTGCGCGGCATCCGGCTCGGCCGCGGCGACGAGGTGATCAGCCTCTCTATCCTGCGCCATGTCGAGGCCTCGACCGAGGAGCGCGCCGCCTATCTGCGTGGCGCCGCCGCCCGTCGCCGCAATGGCGAGAACGGCAACGGCGAGGAGGAAGCTGCCGACGCGGTGGAATCGGAGGAGCCGGTCGCGGACGTGACGCTGAGCCCGGAGCGCATCGCCGAGCTGGAAGTGGCGGAGGAGCTCGTGCTCACCGTGTCCGACGGCGGGTTCGGCAAGCGCAGCTCCGCCTACGAATACCGGGTGAGCGGCCGCGGCGGCCAGGGCATCGCCAACATCGCGCTCGGCGCGCGCAACGGCCGGGCGGTGGTCGCGACCTTCCCGGTGCGGCCGGGCGACCACGTGATGCTGATGACCGATGGCGGGCAGCTGATCCGCGTGCCGGCCGACCAGATCCGCATCACCGGCCGCGCCGCCATGGGGGTGATGCTGTTCCGCCTCGGCGAGGGCGAGCACGTCACCAGCGTCTTCCCGGTGCTGGAGGATGGCGCCGAGGAGGCGGCCGACGAGACCGATGACGGACCCGGCGCGGCATGACGGCGCAGCGGGTCGGCATTTATCCGGGCACGTTCGATCCGGCGACCAACGGCCATCTGGACGTGATCGGCCGTGCCGCGCGGCTGGTCGACCGGCTGGTGATCGGGGTTGCCGCCAATGTCGGCAAGGAGCCGCTGTTTCCGCTGGCTGAGCGCGAGTCGCTGGTGCGGGCGGAGATCGCCTCGCTTGACGGCCGCAACGGCACGACGATGGAGGTGCGCAGCTTCGACGGGCTGCTGATGCATTTCGCCCGTGCCTGCGGCGCGAGCGTGATCATCCGGGGGCTGCGCGCGGTGTCGGATTTCGACTATGAGTTCCAGATGGCGGGGATGAACTACCGGCTCGATCCGGGCATCGAGACCGTGTTCCTGATGGCGAGCGAGCGGCACCAGTTCATCTCGTCGCGCTTCGTCAAGGAGATCGCCCGGCTCGGCGGCGACATATCGAGTTTCGTGCCGCCGCTCACCTTGCAGCGCACCCTGGCCCGGCTGCGCTGACCGCCTGCCCCGCTGACCAGGGAGAGACTGCCCATGCCGAACGACGACGCGCCGAACCTCGGGCGCCGCCATCTGCTGGCCACCATCGCGATAGGGACGCTCATGTCACAGACCGCGGGCGCGCAAGCGCTCGATCCCGAGAACACCGTCTACATGGACATCAAGTACGGGCGGGTGGTGATCAAGCTGCTGCCGGAACTGGCGCCGCACCATGTCGAGCGGGTCAAGGTGCTCTGCAAGCGGCACTTCTACGACAACACGCCGTTCCATCGGGTGATCCCCGGCTTCATGGCGCAGGGCGGCGATCCGACCGGCACCGGCACCGGCGGCAGCGACCTGCCCGATCTCAAGGCGGAGTTCTCGCAGACCGCCAAGTTCCTGACCGGCACCGTCGGCGCCGCGCGCACCGCCGATCCGAACAGCGCCAACAGCCAGTTCTTCATCTGCCTGGCGCCGGCGCCGTTCCTGGACGGGCAGTACACGATCTGGGGCCAGGTGGTGCAGGGCATGCCCTTCGTCGAGCGCATCAAGGCCGGCAGCGGTCCCAACGGCTTGGTGACGGATCCCGACCGGATCATCAAAATGCGCGTGGCCGCGGACGAGAATTCCTGACCGGCCCTTTCTGGCAAGCGTGGCCTGACCGGGCCCGGGGCGGCACGCCGCCCCGTCTTGCTCAGGCGATCGGCAGGCGGCGCACCCCGCTGTCGGACGGCCGCGCCGGTCCCGGCTCCGACCGGGGCGGCTCAGCTGGCGCCTGCTGCAGCAGGTCGGCCAGGGAGCAGCCATCCAGCACGCCGGAGACGGCATCGCGCGCCTCCTGCATCAGGAAGCGGAGCGCGCAGCTGCGCACGTCGACGCAGTCGGCGCAGGCGCGGAACTGGGTGCGGCTGGCACAGGGGGTGAGCGCCAGCGGCCCGTCGACGATGCGGATGATGTCGGCAACCGAGATCTCGGCCGGCGGGCGGGTCAGGCGGTGGCCACCATGCGGGCCGCGGCGGCTCTCGATCACATGGTGATCGCGCAGCTCGACCAGGATCGCCTCGAGGAACTTGCGGGGGATCACTCCGGTCTCGGCGATCTCGGACGCCTGCACCCATCGGCCGCCGCCGGCCTCCTCGGCGAGGCGCAGCGCGGCGCGCAGGGCGTATTTGGCCTTGCTGGAGAGCAGGGGATCGCCTTTCGCGCAGGGTCCGGTGCGGGCCGCGAGGCGCGGGTCCGCTTGGCGCGTCTCCTCGCGCGCGTCCGGGCGCGCGTCAAGCCGCGGGCGGCGCCCGCGGTCGCCCCAGGGTTGTGTTGACGCCGAGACGGGGCTGGGTTTCAAGGCGGCCGGGGAGCCCGTAGCTCAGTCGGTAGAGCACGAGACTTTTAATCTTGGGGTCGTGGGTTCGAATCCCACCGGGCTCACCAGTCAAAACAGAACGGGCATAACGCCTGCGGAGGTGTGTCGGTCCTTCGCCCGATTGGCCGCATGACGCGCCGCAGGACAACGGTCGCTGCAAGGGCCGCTGGTCTTGCCCGTGCGGCCTTTCGATCCCAGCATACTTCGGTCGGCAGCCCATCGATTCCGAGTGTAGCGAGAGCACTCCCTTGTTCCTGCCGCATTCCATCGCTTCAATGCGGCAATGCCGTACAAACAACCTCTCAGCCCCGCGAGCGCTGAGGAGATCGCGGACGCGCTTGCCGCTGCGCTTCGTCTGGGCGAGTCCGAGCGGGCCGGCGATGCCGGACGGTTCCTCGCCCTCCTCGCTGCCGAGCGCATCCTTCAGCTCGTCGAGCAGGCAGGCTACGTGCTCATGAAGGAGCTGCCTGCCGGAGCGAGTCCGCCGCGCCCCGCCACATGACCTGAGCCGCCGCTCAGGCCGCCGAACGATGGCGTGGCGGCACCGCGGTCGCCTTGCGACGGGGCCAGCGCAGGCTTGATCCGGCCGCGAAGCCCGTCGCGAACGCCGCGGCCGACATCGGACCCGATGCTACGGATCGGGCGGAGCTGGCCGGGCCGCGCGCCCGTCACCCTGGGCGGCGGTGCACGGTCCCCGCCACCAGCGCCAGCGACAGCGTGCAGCAGGCGATGACGTAGTAGGCCGGCACGGCATTGTCCCCGGTTGCGTGGATCAGCGCCGTGACCAGCAGCGGGGCCAGGCCGCCGAACAGGATCACCGCCAGATTGTAGCCAAGCGCCAGGCCGGTCGAGCGGATCCGGACCGGAAACAGGGTGGCGAGCAGGGCGGGCGCCGGGCCACCGAGAAAGCCGAGCGGCAGGGTGGCCGCGAGCTCGGCCGCGACCAGCCGGTACCAGCCCGGTGCGGCGATCACCTGTGCGAACAGCACCCAGTTCAGCACCGCTGTGCCGATCAGCGCCGGGAAGAAGATGCGCCAGCCGCCGACGCGGTCGGCGAGCCAGCCGGCGACCGGATAGATGAGCAGCAGCAGCAGGGTGCAGGGAACGGTCGCCGCCAGCGCCGTCGTCGCCGGCAGGTGAAGCCGCTGCACCACGAACAGTGGCAGGTAGACGAGCCAGACGTAAAGGCCGGCGGTGCCGGCGATCGTCACCCCGATTGCGGTCAGTACGGCGCGGCCGGCCTGCCGCAGCGCGATCGCCAGGGGTTGGCGCTCGCAGCCCGCATCATCAAGCGCTTCCAGGAATTCCGGTGATTCGTCGACGCGTCGGCGGAGGTAGAAGCCGACGGGGGCAATCAGCGCGCCGAGCAGGAATGGCAGGCGCCAGCCCCAGGCCATGGTCGCGGCCGGGCCCAGCGCCGCATGCACCGTGAGGGCGGCGAGCGAGGCGAGCAGCAGCGCCAGGGCCTGCGCCACCATCTGCAGGCTGCCGAACAGGAAGCGGCGACCGGGCGGAGCGAATTCGACCAGCATGGCGGTGGCGCTGCCGAACTCGCCGCCGACGGAAAATCCTTGCAGCAGCCGGGCGAGCACCATCAGCAGCGGTGCGGCGAGGCCGATCGTGGCGTAGCCGGGGATCAGTCCGAGACCCAGCGTGCCGGCCGCCATCAGCAGGATCAGCAGCGAGAGCGCCCGCCGGCGGCCGGCACGGTCGGCGTAGAGCCCAAGCAGCACGCCGCCAAGCGGCCTGACGACGAAGCCGATCGCGAAGGTCGCCAGCGTCAGCAGCAGGGAGACGGTTGGAGACCCGGTCGGGAAAAATGCTGCGGCGATCGCGCGGGCGAAGAAGGCGTAGAGCAGGAAGTCGAACCATTCCAGCGCATTGCCGATGGAGGAGGCGATCACGGCGCGCCGCCGCGCCGCGATCGCGGCGAGCGGGGACGGCACGGTGACGGTGGCGGACGAGCGATTCATGGCAGGCAGTCAACCGGAATGCGCGGTTCCGGGCGGCGCGGCGAGCTGTCGGAACGGCAACGTTCTAGACGGGTTTGCGCCCGGCTGTCGCGGTACGATCGCAGGTCTCTGGCACACACCGTCGGACATTCGGACCTTGTCGCCGGCTGCCCGACCCGGCATCGGTGCCTGGCCGCGCTTCTTTGGGGCGATGTGTTGCCACAGTTGTGGCCGGACTGCCACAGTTGCGTGCGGAACGTCGGCGCGACCGGGGTGGTTGAGGTCCGCGCGGCGGGGTCGCGGCGCCGGCCCTCGGCCGGCGGGATCATGGCGAAAATGCGGAAAAGTGCCGGCGCGCCGGGCCTCACGGCCCTCAATGCCGCGGACGTGCATGGTCGATCCGCAGGAACGAAGATAGAACATTGGGATCAGCGCTGGCGCGGCAGAGGGCCGGTCGCGGTCTCGGCGAGGGCGCTCGAAAGCGCTTCCGAATCCGGGTCGGAGGCTTATTTTGTTGAGGCGACGGCGCCGAGGCCCCATATGATGTGTCCGGCGCTCGCGGTCGCCTGCCGGCACGGAGGAAGACGAGGCACCATGGATACAGGCATCAAGACTGAGTCCGCTCTGTTCGACCTGGTCCAGCTGCCCGGTCACCATCAGGTGCGTGTCGTACGATCGCGTGACTCGTTGATCACCGATTTCGGTCGCGCGACGCTTGACGATCGGTACCTGCTGCCAGGCGAGGGGTACCAGGATCTGTTTGCGCGCGTCGCCAGCTATTACGGCGACGATGCCGGCCATGCGCAGCGCATCTACGATTACATCAGCCGCATGTGGTTCATGCCGGCCACACCGGTGCTGTCGAATGGCGGCACCAGCCGCGGCCTGCCGATCTCCTGCTTTCTCAACGAGGCTTCCGACAGTCTCGAGGGCATCGTCGCGCTGTGGAACGAGAATGTCTGGCTCGCCAGCAAGGGCGGCGGCATCGGCAGCTACTGGGGCAATCTGCGCTCGATCGGCGAGCGGGTCGGGCAGAACGGCAAGACGTCGGGCGTGGTTCCGTTCATCCGGGTGATGGACAGCCTGACGCTCGCGATTTCGCAGGGCTCGCTGCGGCGTGGTTCGGCGGCGGTGTATCTCCCGGTCTCGCATCCCGAGATCGAGGAGTTCATCGAGATGCGCAAGCCGTCGGGCGGCGATCCGAACCGCAAGGCGCTGAACCTGCATCATGGCGTGCTGGTGCCGGATGCGTTCATGCGCGCGGTCGAGGCGGACGAGCCGTGGGCGCTGGTCTCGCCGAAGGACGGGTCGATCGTGCGTACGGTTCCGGCGCGCTCGCTCTGGATCCGGCTGCTGACGGCGCGGATCGAGACCGGCGAGCCGTATCTGGTGTTTTCCGACCACGTGAACCGGGCGCGGCCGGAGCATCACAAGCTGGCCGGGCTCGAGGTCAAGACCTCCAATCTGTGCAGTGAGATCACGCTGCCGACCGGGCTCGACCACCACGGGCGGGAGCGGACGGCGGTGTGCTGCCTCTCCAGCCTCAATCTCGAGACCTGGTTCGAGTGGCACGAGCATCCGCTGTTCGTCGAGGACGTGATGCGCTTCCTCGACAACGTGCTGCAGGATTTCATCGACCGCGCGCCGGAGAGCATGGCGCGGGCGAGATATGCGGCGATGCGCGAGCGCTCGGTCGGGCTCGGCGTGATGGGGTTCCATTCGTTCCTGCAATCGCAGAACGTGCCGTTCGAGAGCGTCATCGCCAAGGTGTGGAACCGGCGCATGTTCCAGCACATCCGGGGGCAGGCGGATGCGGCGTCCCGGGTGCTGGCGGAGGAGCGCGGCCCGTGCCCGGACGCCGAGGAGTACGGCGTGATGGAGCGCTTCTCGCACAAGCTCGCGATCGCGCCGACCGCGTCGATTTCGATCATCGCTGGGAATGCCTCGCCGGGGATCGAGCCGATTGCGGCGAACGTGTTCGTGCAGAAGACGCTCTCGGGCAGCTTCACGGTGCGCAACCGGCATTTGCAGAAGCTGCTGGCCGAGCGCGGGCGGGATGACGAGGACACCTGGACCTCGATCACCGTCAACAAGGGCAGCGTGCAGCATCTGGATTTCCTGACCGAGCAGGAGCGGGCGGTGTATCGCACAGCCTTCGAGCTCGATCAGCGCTGGGTGGTGGAGCATGCGGCGGACCGGGCGCCGTTCATCTGCCAGAGCCAGTCGGTGAACGTGTTCCTGCCGGCCAACGTGCACAAGCGCGACCTGCACCAGATTCATCTGCTGGCGTGGAAGCGCGGGGTGAAGTCGCTGTATTACTGCCGCTCGCTGTCGATCCAGCGGGCGGATACGGTGAGCGAGAAGGTGCAGCGGGTCGAGGAGGTGCCGGTTGCGGTGGAGCCGGTCGTTGCAGTCGCCGCGCCGGCGAAGGCGACGGACTATGAGGAATGTCTCGCGTGCCAGTAGCGCGCGCCTGGTGTGCTGAGTCGAGCGAGGCGCGCACGGTGCGCGCTCGACCCCGTCGAGCGCACCCCAAGCCCTCGCCATAGGTCCGGAACGCCGTCAAGGCCGAAGCCGCGCT
>DATJSJ010000248.1:0-63952 GCA_035504175.1 Acetobacteraceae bacterium | reverse complement strand
TCCTATGGCGGCGTGAAGGATCTTCGACTTGTGCACGAGTCGGAGCAGACGGCGGGCCATCAATATGGCGAAGTGTACGAAAGCCAACTTTCGCGCTGCATTTGGGTTGGCATGAAGGTTTGAGTGGGCCGCCCTTCTCTTCGTTGGCGTACTCGGCGGGAGCCTGACCGGACGAGTCTTCGTTGATGGGGTCTGGGGCCGCCGGCCCCAGCGGGTCCAGGGCGGAGCCCTGGCCTTTCTTCCTCACTTCTGCCCGCATCACAGCGCCGCCCGCGTCAATTCGCCTTCGCCGGTGAACCCCCGCTTGTGCGTCCCGCCCCCTCCTCCGCCCGCCATTTCGCCACGTTCCGGTCGTGCTCGGCCAGCGTCCGCGCGAACACGTGCCCGCCGCTCCCGTCCGCCACGAAATACAGCGCATCCGTCGCCGCCGGATGCAGCACGGCGTGCAGGCTCGCGACCCCGGGGGAGCAGATCGGCGCCGGCGGCAGCCCGTCCACGCGATAGGTGTTGTACGGCCCGTCCATCTCCAGATCCGCGCGCATCAGCGGCCGGTCCAGCGTGCCGAACCCGCCGCTCGCCGCGTACACCACGGTCGGATCGGATTGCAGCTTCATCCCCAGCCGCAGCCGGTTGAGGAACACCGCCGCGACCATCGGCCGCTCGTCCGGCTTGCCGGTCTCGCGCTCGACGATGCTCGCCAGGATCAGCGCCTGCTCCGGGCTCGCCAGCGGCAGGTCCGGCGCCCGCCCGGCCCATTCGCGGGCCAGCGTCCGCTGCATCGCCGCCTGCGCCCGCGCCACGATCGAGGCGCATGTCGCGCCCACCGCATAGGCATAGGTCTGCGGCAGCACCGAGCCCTCGGCCGGCAGCACCACGTCGCCGCTGAGCCCGTCGGTGCGCGCCAGCAATTCCGCGATCTGCGCCGCGGTGAAGCCCTCGGGGATGGTCAGGTTGTGCTGCACCGGCGGCGCGGTGCGCAGCACCACCAGCACCTGGCGCAGCGAGGCGTGGGCGGGAAAGGCCAGCTCCTCGGCGTGCAGCTTGCCCTGGTCGCGGGTGAGCAGCGCCGCGATGCGGAAGGCGCGGCCGTCGGCCACGACCCCGGCCCGCTGCAGCGCCGCTGCGACCGTGTCCAGCCCGCCGCGCGGCACCATCACGGTGCGCGCGGCCGCGAGCGGCCCGGGCGCGTCATAGACCCGCCGCGCGTACATCACCGCGCCGCCGGCGAGCGCGCCGAACAGCACCAGGACAACCGCGAGCGCGATCAGAACCCGGCGCATGCCTCACCGGCCCGGGACGTGCACCGTCCCGCCTCGCGCCGCCGGTCGCATCGTGCGCCGTCCGCCGCCCGCCCGGACGGGATCAGACGCCGCGAAACAGGATGCTGGCATTGGTGCCGCCGAAGCCGAAGCTGTTCGACAGCGCCACGTCGATCGGCCGCTCCTGCGCGGTGTGCGCCACCCGGTCGATGACGCTCTCCCGGCTCGGCTGATCGAGGTTCAGCGTCGGCGGTGCCACGTCGTCGCGCACCGCCAGGATCGAGAAGATGCCTTCCACCGCGCCGGCCGCACCCAGCAGGTGCCCGGTCGCGGACTTGGTCGAGGACATCGCGACGCCGCCGGCGGCGTCGCCGAACAGCCGCTCCACCGCCTCGAGCTCGACATCGTCACCGGCGGGCGTCGAGGTGCCGTGCGCGTTCACGTACTGGATCTGATCCGGGTTGACGCCGGCATTGCGCAGCGCCGCGCGCATCGCGCGGAACGCGCCTTCGTGCCCTTCGGCCGGGGCGGTGATATGGTGCGCATCGCCCGACAGCCCGTAGCCGATCACCTCGGCATAGATCGTGGCCCCGCGCCGCTTCGCGTGCTCGAATTCCTCCAGCACGACGATGCCGGCGCCTTCGCCCATCACGAAGCCGTCGCGGTCGCGGTCCCAGGGGCGGGAGGCGCGCGCCGGCGTGTCGTTGAATGCGGTGGAGAGCGCGCGCGAGGCGCAGAAGCCGGCGATGCCGAGCTCGCACACCGCCGCCTCGGCGCCGCCCGCCACCATCACCTCGGCATCGCCCAGCATGATCAGCCGTGCCGCATCGCCGATCGCGTGCACGCCGGTCGCACAGGCGGTGACCGCGGAGTGGTTCGGGCCCTTGAAGCCGTAGCGGATCGAGACATGGCCGGAGGCGAGGTTGATCAGCGCCGAGGGAATGAAGAACGGCGACAGCCGGCGCGCCTTGCCTTCATGCACCAGCACGGAGGCGTCGTAGATCGTCTGCAGCCCGCCGATGCCGGAGCCGATCATGACGCCGGTGGCGCAGCGGCCTTCCTCGTCCTCGGGCTGCCAGCCGGAATCCTCGACCGCCTCCGCCGCCGCCACCATGGCGAGCTGGATGAAGCGGTCCATCTTCTTCATGTCCTTGGGCGGGATCCATTCGGCGAGCGTCAGCCCGCCTTCCTCCCGCGTCCCCGGCGGCACCTGGCCCGCGACCTTGGCCGGCAGGTCCGACACGTCGAAGGACTGGATCGCGGTGATGCCGGACTGGCTGCCGATCAGCCTTTCCCAGACCCGGGCGACCCCGACCCCGAGCGGGCAGGCGACTCCCATGCCGGTGACGACGACACGCCGCAGCTCCGCCATTCCGTTGCGCCTCAGGCGGCCTTCTGCTTCTCGATGTAGTCGATCGCGTCCTTGACCGTGCTGATCTTCTCCGCGGCATCCTCGGGAATCTCGACGCCGAACGCCTCCTCGAACGCCATCACCAGCTCGACCGTGTCGAGGCTGTCCGCGCCCAGGTCATCGATGAAGGACGCCTCCGGGGTGACCTTGCTCTCCTCCACCCCGAGATGCTCCACCACGATCTTCTTCACCCGGTCCGCGATCTCGCTCATGTCGCTGTCAACTCCCGTCTGCCGCTATGCCATTGTTTGCTGAAGACAAGTCTGGTCCGCCGGGCAGACCCGAAAGCCGCGTGCCGAACCGCTCGGGACGAAGCGTCCGGGCGATTAGCACGGTTCCGACACACGCGCCAAGCAGCCGGCCCCGGGCCGGAGGCCGGCGTGCGCCCGCCCCACGGGGACCGCGATCGCGCCGGCGCGCCGCGCGCGGCACTACGTCATCGCCATCCCGCCGTTGACGTGCAGCGTCGCGCCGGTGATCCAGCCCGCCTCGTCCGTCGCCAGGAAAGCGACCGCCGCCGCAATGTCGGCGGGCGTCCCCATCCGGCCGAGCGGGATCGCTTCCAGCAGCTTTGCCTTCTGCGCCTCAGGCAGCCCGTCCGTCATCGCCGTCTGGACAAAGCCGGGTGCGACCACGTTCACCGTGATGCCGCGCGAGGCGACTTCCTGCGCCAGCGACTTGCTCATCCCGACCAGCCCCGCCTTGGCGGCGGCGTAGTTCGCCTGCCCGGCATTGCCGGTCGCGGCCACGATGCTGGCGATGTTGACGATCCGCCCGGCGCGGCGGCGCAGCATGCCGCGCAGCGCGGCACGGCAGAGGCGGAACGGCGCCGCCAGATCGACTTCCAGCACCGCCTGCCAGTCCTCCTCCTTCATGCGCAGCGCCAGGGTGTCGCGGGTCAGCCCGGCATTGTTCACCAGGATCGCCAGCGGCGCGGCCGCCGCCTCCGCCGCTGCCACCAGCGCCTCGGGCGCCGCCGGGTCACGCAGATCGGCCGCGCAGACATGCGCCCGCTCGCCGAGCTCGGACGCCAGCGCCTCCAGCGCCTCCAGCCGGGTGCCGGACAGCACCACCGCGGCCCCCTGCGCGTGCAGCGCCCGGGCGACGCCGGCGCCGATGCCGCCCGAGGCGCCGGTCACCAGCGCGACCCTGCCATCCAGCCGGAACATGGCGGTCCCCCTCACAGGAGCTTCAGCAGCGCCTCGATCTCCGCCGGCGTGCCGGCGGCATTGGCGGCGGCATCGGGCACGATGCGACGCACCAGGCCGGACAACACCCGCCCGGAGCCCAGCTCGCAGAAACTGTCGACGCCGAGCGCCGCCATCGCCTCGACCGATTCGCGCCAGCGCACGAGCCCGGTCACCTGCCGCACCAGCAGATCGCGGATCGCCGCAGGCTCGATCGCCTTGGCCGCACTGACATTCGCAACCACCGGCACGACCGGCGGCTCGAGCGGGGTCTGCTCCAGCGCCGCTGCCATCGCCTCGGCCGCCGGCGCCATCAGCGCGCAATGGAACGGGGCCGAGACCGGCAACAGCATCGCCCGCTTCACCCCGGTCGCCCGGGCTTCCTCGATCGCCCGCTCGACCGCCTCGCGATGGCCGGAAATCACCACCTGGCCGCCGCCATTGTCGTTCGCCGGCTCGACCACCTGGCGGGTCTCGGTCCCATCCTCCTCGCGCTTGACCGCGGCCGCCTCGCAGATCGCCGCCGCCTGCGCCAGCTCGACGCCGAGCAACGCTGCCATCGCCCCCTCGCCCGCCGGCACGGCACGCTGCATCGCCTCGCCGCGCAGGCGCAGCAGCCGCGCTGCCGCCGCAACGCTGAGCGCGCCGGCAGCGGCGAGCGCCGAATACTCGCCGAGCGAATGGCCCGCCACCACCGCCGCCTTCTGCTTCAGCGCAATGCCGCCCTCGCGCTCCAGCGTGCGCAGAACCGCGAGCGAGGTCGCCATCAGGGCAGGCTGGGCGTTCTCGGTCAGCGTCAGCTGCTCGGCCGGGCCCTCGAACATCAGCTTGGTCAGCCGCTGCTTGAGCGTTTCGTCCACCTCCTCGAACACCTCACGCGCGGGCGCGAAGGCGGCGGCGAGATCACGGCCCATGCCGACAGCCTGGCTGCCCTGCCCGGGAAAGATGAAGGCATGAACTGGCATCGGCATGGTTCCGCAAGAACGTCGGGCCGCGGGACGGGCAGCGGCAGGCGGCTTGAGCAGGGGCGGGCGGTATCGCGCCGGGCGTAAAGGAATGTCAATGCGAGGCCCAAGGCAAGGCCAGGGGGCTTTGCCCCCTGGACCCCCAGCAAAGGCGCAGCCTTTGCAATCCGTTACTTGATCCTTGCGCGGATCGGCCTTCCGTGCTTCACACCGCGGCTTCCCTGCCGGGGCGATGGCAAACGCCCCGGCTATGCCCATGCCCGGTCGTCGGGCAAGCGGGCCGAACCTAGCCAGAGGGAGACAGAATGCCGCTTTATGAATGCGTGCTGATCGCACGCAGCGATGTCACGCAACAACAGGTCGAGGCGATCGCCGACGGAATCGCTGCCCAGCTCGAAGGAGACGGGGGCGCGATCAAGAAGCGCGAATACTGGGGCCTGCGCAGCCTGGCCTACCGGGTGAAGAAGAACCGGAAGGGCCACTACCTGCTGCTCGGACTGGACACGCTACCGCCGGCGCTGACCGAGATGGAGCGCCAGCTTCGGCTGAACGAGGACGTGCTCCGGTTCCTCACCATCCGCGTCGACGCGATCGACGAGACGCCGTCGCCGGTCCTCTCCCGCCGCTCCGATGACCGCGAGCGCGGCTTTCGCGGGCCCAAGCCCGCCGGCCGCTTCGATTCCGGCCGACGCCGCGGCTTCGACGACCGCGAGGAGTTTCGCGCCCGCGACCTCGAGGAATTCCGTGCGCGCGAGGGCCGCCCGCCGCATGACGGCCTGGTCGAGGAGTAAGCCGCGATGTCGGACAGCACCGAAGTCAATCCCGCCGCCCGCCGCGCCGCGGTCGGCGCCCGCCGCCCGTTCTACCGCCGCCGCAAATCCTGCCCGTTCTCCGGCCCGAACGCGCCGAAGATCGACTACAAGGATGTGCGGCTGCTGTCGCGCTTCCTGTCGGAGCGCGGCAAGATCGTGCCGAGCCGCATCACCGCCGTCTCGGCCAAAAAGCAGCGCGAGCTGGCGATCGCGATCAAGCGCGCCCGCTTCCTCGCCCTGCTGCCGTATGTCGTGAGCTGAGGAGCGAGACGATGGCCGCCGTCGAGCTGATCCTGCTCCAGCGCGTCGAGAAGCTGGGGCAGATGGGCGAGATCGTCCGGGTCAAGCCCGGCTACGCCCGCAACTTCCTGCTGCCGCAGAAGAAGGCGCTACGCGCCACCAAGGACAACCGCGAGCGCTTCGATGCGACGCGGGCGCAGCTGGAGGCGCAGAACCTCAAGCGCCGCGAGGAGGCCGAGCGCGTCGCCGAGCGCGTGCACGGCCTCTCCGTCATCGTCATCCGCCAGGCGGGCGAATCGGGCAGCCTCTACGGCTCGGTCTCGGTCCGCGACATCGCCGAGGCCTGCACCGAGGGCGGGCTCACCATCACCCGCCAGCAGGTCGTGCTCGAGCACCCGATCAAGTCGCTGGGTCTGGTCACGGTCCGGGTGGTGCTGCACCCGGAAGTGAGCATCCCGGTGAGCGTGAACGTGGCACGCAGCCGGGAAGAGGCCGAGCGCCAGGCGCGCGGCGAACGCATCACCGGCGAGGTGGAGGAAGTCTCCGACACCACGGAGATGCTGGAGCGCGAGCTCGCCGCGGGCCTCGGCCCGCAGCCCTGACGCCGGACGCCATGCGGGCGCGCCACGCGCTTCCGCATGGCTTCCCCCGCCCCGGCGGGACCGTCACCGCTTTGACGCACGGAAACCCTTCCCCCATTCTTCGGTATCGCTGACGCGATGACGCGAAACGGAGGTTGGGCGGGGCGATGCGGGCGATCCTGGACGCGGTATTGCGGCGTTTCATCCGGCACGGCCGGCTGACGATTCACTGGCCGGATGCCAGCGTCTCCGAGTATCGCGGCGGCCCCGGTCCTGAGGCCGCCGCGGCGATCCGCAATACCGCCACGATGCGTCGCCTGCTGCGGAATCCCGGGCTGGCGCTCGGCGAGGCCTACATGGATGGCGGCCTCGCGCCGCACAAATGCGGCATCTACGAGTTGTTGCACGTCATGGTGCTCAACCGCGACACCGGCAGCCCGAACGCGATGCTGGCATTGCGCGCCGAGGCGGCGCGATGGTTCAAGCGACTCGCCACATTCAACCCGGCCGGCCGCGCGCGGCGCAACGTCGCGCACCACTACGATCTGAACGGGCGGCTCTACAGCCTCTTCCTCGACCGCGACCGGCAGTATTCCTGCGCCTACTTCCCGCGCGGCGACGAGACGCTGGAGGAGGCGCAGCTCGCCAAGAAGCGGCACATCGCCGCCAAGCTGAACCTCGACCGGCCGGGGCTGACCGTGCTCGACATCGGCTGCGGCTGGGGCGGCATGGCGCTGACGCTGGCGCAGGAATTCGGCGCCCGCGTCACCGGCATCACCCTCTCCTCCGAACAGCTCGCCGAGGCGCGGGCGCGCGCCGAGGCCGCCGGCCTCGCCGACCGCGTCCGCTTCGAGCTGCAGGACTATCGCGCCGTGACCGAGCGCTTCGACCGCATCGTCTCGGTCGGCATGTTCGAACATGTCGGCGTCGGGCATTACCCGACCTTCTTCCAGACCGTGCGGCGCTGCCTGGCCGAGGATGGGGTCGCGCTGCTGCACTCGATCGGCCGCATGGACGGGCCGGGCGCCACCAATCCCTGGCTCGCCAAATACATCTTCCCCGGCGGCTACTCGCCGGCGCTGTCGGAGGTGGTGCCGTCGATCGAGCGCGCCGGACTCTGGATCACCGATATCGAGATCCTGCGGCTGCACTATGCCGAAACGCTGCGCCACTGGCGGCGCCGCTTTGCCGCCAACCGCGACGCCATCGCCTCGATCTATGACGAGCGGTTCTGCCGCATGTTCGAGTTCTATCTGGCCGGCGCCGAGCTCGCCTTCCGTGTTGGCGGCCACATGAACTTCCAGATCCAGCTCTCGCCCGCGCTCACCGCCCTGCCGCTCACGCGCGACTACATGCTGGAGGTCGAGCGGCAATCGGCGCGTCGCGCCGTGGAGGCCTGAGCGGCGGAGCCGGCCCGGCCGCTATTTCGGGCGCGCCAGCATCGGGCCGAGCGGCCGGCCGGCGAAGATGTGCACGTGGAAGTGCGGCACTTCCTGGTGCGCGTGCTCGCCGCTATTGGCCAGCACGCGATAGCCGGGCTGTTCCAGCTCGAGCTGTCGCGCCACCGCGCCCACGGCACGGAAGAAACCGGCGATCTCCGCCTGGCTGGCACGCGCGCTGAAATCGGCGAGCGAGACGTAGCGGCCCTTCGGGATCACCAGCACGTGCACCGGCGCCTGCGGGTTGATGTCGTGGAACGCCACCGCCCACTCATCCTCGAACACGCGCTTGGACGGAATCTCGCCGCGCAGGATGCGCGCGAAGATGTTCTGATCGTCGTACTCGCCCAGCCCGCTGACCGCCATCGCCGCCTCCTCCGATTCCGCCGTCGCAGTGCCAAGGCGATGCTGCGCCTCGCCCGCGGCCCGTTCAGGGAATCTTGCGCGTCCTGAGCACGCGCGCCAGCGACAGGGTCCGGGCGCGCCCGGCCTTCTCGGTGATGCCGCTCACCCCCTCGCGCCGCCGCAGTTCCGCCCAGACCTGCTCCGGCTCGATCCCGGCATCCACCCACAGTACGAGCAGATGATACAGCACGTCGGCGCTCTCGCCGATCAGCGCCGCCGGGTTGCCGGCGACCGCCTCGATCAGGCACTCCACCGCTTCCTCGCCGAATTTCTGCGCCACCTTGGCGGTGCCGCGCGACAGCAGCCGCGCGGAATGGCTGACCGCGGGATCGGCGTCGCGCCGCTCCATCACCACGCCCCAGAGCCGGTCGAGCACCCGCGCTCCCTCGCCGGCCGGCAGGTCCGGCACCAGCGCGATCAGCGGGCCGGCTGTCGCCCGCCGCTTCTTCGCCTTGCCGGCGTCCGCCTTGCGTTTCTCGGCCTTTGCCACGTCACGTCCCTCGGTGCCGCACCGGCGCGAAGACGCCGGTCACGCCGCCGCCTGCGACAGGGCGACCGGCCGCGGCAGCCGCACCGGCAGCCCGGCCTGGTGCAGCGCCGCCTTCACCTCGGGAATGGAGAAGGTGCCGAAATGGAACACGCTCGCCGCCAGCAGGCCGGTCGCGCCGGCACGCGCGCCCTCGATGAAATGCTGCAGGCTGCCGACCCCGCCGGACGCCACCACCGGCACCCGCACCGCGCCGCAGACCCGCGCCAGCAGCTCGAGGTCGAACCCGTCGCCGGTGCCGTCCCGATCCATGCTGGTCAGCAGGATCTCGCCGGCGCCGCGTGCTGCGGCCTCCCGGCACCATTCGATCGCATCGATGCCGGTGCCCTGGCGGCCGCCATGCGTGAACACGTCCCACTTTCCGGGCGCGCTGCGCCGCGCGTCCACCGCCACCACGACGCACTGGCTGCCGAACTTGCGCGCCGCCTCGCCGACCAGCTCCGGCCGGGCGACGGCGGCGGAATTGATGCTGCACTTGTCCGCTCCGGCCAGCAGCAGGCGACGCATGTCGGCGACCGACCGCACCCCGCCGCCGACGGTCAGCGGCAGGAAGATCCGCGCCGCGGTGCGCGCGACGACGTCGAGGATGATGTCGCGGTTCTCGTGGCTCGCGGTGATGTCGAGGAAGGTCAGTTCATCGGCGCCGGCGGCATCGTAGATCGCCGCCTGCTCCACCGGATCGCCGGCATCGCGCAGGGCGACGAAGTTGACGCCCTTGACCACCCGCCCGTCCTTGACGTCGAGGCAGGGAATGACGCGCAGCTTCAGCACCGCCGCCCTCTCCTTCGGAACCTGTCTTGTTAGACCGGTGCGCCGAGTCGCTTGCAAGCCTCGGAAGCTGCCCTTATGGCACCGCGCCCCGACAATTGTATGCCCCTGGTGAGGGAGAAGCACTCGCCGGAGCCTGGTCGCCGAAGATGTGAATCATGATCCGGTAGCGTGAAGTCGCGCCCGGCTTGGCCGGCACGGTCGGAGCGGTCCCGGCCTACTCCTCCGGTACCACCAGCCGGTAACCGACGCCGGGTTCGGTCGCGATCATGCGGCCGCCCGTCGCCCCCAGCTTCTGCCGCAGATGCGCGATGTAGACCCGCAGGTACTGCACATCCCCGGTGTGCTCGTCGCCCCAGACCGCGGTCAGCAACTGGCGATGCGTCAGCACCCGACCGGCATGCTGGGCCAGCAGCGCGAGCAGCGCGTATTCCCGGCCGCTGAGCGAAACCTGCGCGCCGTTCAGCCGCACCTCGCGCTTCATCACATCGATCTCCAGCCCGCCGTGCCGGACCGGCTCGAACGCGCCGACTGCGAGGTTGTGACGAAGCTGGGCGCGCACCCGGGCGAGCAGCTCGCCGAGCGCGAACGGCTTCTCCACGTAATCGTCGGCGCCGCCGTCCAGCGCCGCGATCTTCTCGGTCTCGCGGTCGCGCGCCGACAGCACCACGACCGGCGCCTGGCTGAAGCCGCGCAGCTGCGCCAGCACCTCCTGCCCGTCGATGTCCGGCAGACCCAGATCGAGCAGGATCAGGTCCGGCGCGCGCTGTCTGGCGATCTCGAGCGCCTCGCCGCCGGTCTCCGCACCCAGCACGTCGTAGCCCGCGGCCTCCAGTGCCGGGCGCAGGAAGCGCTGGATCTGGCGCTCGTCGTCGACCAGCAGCACCGATGACCGCGTCAGCGTCTCGCCCATCGCCGCATTCCCTCCTCCGGAACCAAACTTGTAGCAGCTTCGCGGTCTCGGAGGGCAGGAAGCGTGCAACCGGCACTGCAGCGCGAAAGCCGCGAAGGGTCGGCTATTTCGCGGCCGCCGCGGAGGCCGCCGCGACCGGCAGGTGCAGGGTGATCTCCGTGCCCGGTGCGCTGCCGGACGTGCCGGGGCGCGGGCTCGCCACTCCGATCGTCCCGCCCATCGCCTCGACCAGTCCGCGCGCGATGGCAAGTCCGAGTCCGGTGCCGGGCACCGGCCGGCCGCGCGGCGCGCCGCGATAGAAGCGGTCGAAAATATGCGGCAGCTCGTCGGCGGGAATGCCGATCCCGCCATCCGCGACCGCGATCCAGACCTGGCCGTCGGCGGCGCCGGCGCCGATCTCGACCGCCGCCCCCGGCGGGCTGTACTTGGTGGCGTTGTCCAGCGCGTTGACCAGCACCTGCTCCAGCAGGGTCGGATCGGCCAGCACCTCGGGCAGATCCGGCGCCAGGTCGAGCCGCACGTCCCGCGCGTTCGGCACCCGCGCCATCGCCGCGGCGATCGTGTCGGCGACGCTGGTCGGCTCGCGCCGCGGCACGATGTCGCCGCTCTCCAGCCGCGTCATCTCGACGATGTTGGCCAGGAAATGGCCCATCCGCTCGACTTCTTCCCCGATCTCCTCGAGCAGGTCCTCGCGCGTCGCCGGGGTGAGCTGCTGCCAGGCGGCGCGCAGCGTATCGGCCGCGCCGCGAATCACCGTCAGCGGCGTGCGCAGATCGTGGCCGATCGAGCTCAGCAGCGCGGTGCGCAGCTTCTCCGTCTCCGCCTGCGCCGCGGTCAGCGCCGCCTCCCGCGCCAGCCGCACCCGGTCGAGCGCCAGCGCCGCCTGGTCGGCGAGCGCGCTCAAGGCCTGGAGCTGCGCCTGGGCGAGCGCGTCACCGGCGCGCACGCCGAGCACGCCGATCAGCCCCTCGCCCTCGCCGCTGCCGGTGCGCATGGGCAGAAACCACCATCCATTGGCGGGTCCGGCGGCCAGGCCCCATTCCGCCGCATCCGGCTGCGCCCGCACCCGCTCGGCCAGCGACCACGCGGTGTCGTCGAGCTGCTGGCGCCCCGGTACCGCGGCGGCGCGGTCGAGATGTCGGCCGCGGCTCAGCAGGACCACGCCGGCGCCGCCCACGGTACCGGCGGCCTGGGAGGCGATCTCGCGCAGCAACTCGCCCTCCTCGGCGGGAACGCCGAGGCGGCGGCTGAAGGCCACGATCCGGCCAAGTCCCTCGATCCGCCCGTGCGCGCCCCGCGCCTCGGCGCGCGACCGTCCGGCCAGCCAGCCGGCAAAGGCCGCGGCGAGGACGAACACCAGGACCGAGAGGGCGTCGCTCTTCCGGTAGTGGCCGAGGGCATAGAGCGGCGGGATGAAGAACAGATCCCAGCAGAGGAATCCCAGTGCCGCCGCATAGGCCGCGAGCCAGGATCCCCAGAGCGCGCCCGCCACCACCACGGCGGTGAGGAAAGCCATCCCCAGCGCCTGGTACGGCAGGACCGGCCGCAGCACGATGCCGGCGCCGACCAGGACCAGCACCAGCGCTGTGTCCTGTACCCAGGGCAGCCACCGCAGCGGTCGTCGCCGCGGCGGCGTTCGCGGCGCCGGTCCGGTGGCGACGATGTGCAGCGCGACGCCCGGTGCGCCCGCCAGAAGCCGCACCGCCAGGTCGCGGCCGGCCAGTCGCCGCAGCAGCGGGAACCGTGGGCGGCCGATGACGACCTGGGTCACGCCGCGCGTCGCGACCAGCTCCAGGGCTGAGGCAGCGACGCTGCGCCCGACGCGCGTCTCGAGCTCCGCCCCGAGCTGCACGGCCAGCGCCAGCAGGCGCGGCTCCGCCGCCGCTGACGGTCCTTCCACGTTGAGCACGACGAAGCGCGCACCGAGTCCGTCGGCGAGCCGCCGCGCCCGCCGCAGCACCGCCTCCGCCGAGCCGTCCGGCCCGAGCAGCGCCAGGACGCATTCGCCGCCGCCCGTGCCGCCATTGCCGGCACCGCCGACGACGCCGGAAGGCGCCCGCCGTGCAGCGGGGCGTGCGGGTCCGGGCGTCACGCGCACAGGCAACCTCCCTCGCCGGACGCCGGGATGGCGCGCCGCGGCGCAGCGGCCGCGCGACTACGCGGCGACGGAGGGCAGCCCCTGCGGATCCAGCCGATAGCCGCCCCCTTCCGTGACCAGGAGCCGGGCGTTCGACGGGTCGGGCTCGATCTTCTGGCGCAGGCGATAGATGTGCGTCTCCAGCGTGTGCGTCGTCACCGCGGCATTGTAGCCCCAGACCTCGTTCAGCAGCACCTGCCGTGCCACCGGCTTGGTACCCGCCCGGTAGAGAAACTTCAGGATCGCCGCCTCCTTCTCGGTGAGCCGGATGCGCCGGTTGCGCCCCGGCTCCTGCAGCAGCTTGGCGGAGGGCCGGAACGTGTACGGTCCGATGGTGAAGACCGCATCCTCGCTGTTCTCGAAGATGCGCATCTGCGCCCGCAGCCGCGCGAGCAGCTCGGCCAGTCGAAACGGCTTGGCAATGTAGTCGTTGGCGCCGGAGTCGAGGCCGCGCACCACGTCGGTCTCCCGGTCCGAGCCGGTCAGCATGATGATCGGGACCTTCAGCCCCTGCCGCCGCAGTTTCGCGCACAGGTCGCGCCCGTCACCGTCCGGCAGGGTGACGTCCAGGATCACCGCATCGAATCGGTTCTCGTGTGCGGCGAGGTTCGTCTCCGCCTCGCCGATACTGGCCGCTTCGACGGCACTGAATTCCCCATCGACGTGCAATTGCTCGGCGAGGGTTTCGCGCAGCGCCGCATCGTCATCGACGATCAGAATCGGCCGCTCGCCCGCCATCATGTACCCCTCATTGCGATGCTCTAAAAGTAGCCAAAGGGGAGCGTTCCTTGCCTCAGCCTGGCGTTCGGCGCCAGCCTGAGGCCGGCCGACGAAAACCGGGCGGATTGCCGACCCCGGCCGTCGCGGTGATCCAACGCAAAGCGCGACGATGCCAAACCGTTCCCCGTCGTCGCAAGTCCGACACGTTTGCGTGAGGCTCGCCCGCTGGCCCGTGCGCGATCGAAAGGACGGCGCGGCTCCCCCCGCGGTCGAACGAGATGGTAACGCCGCCGCGGCAGGTCAAATCTCCCGTACCGCCGCATCTCGCGCCAGCACCGGGCCGCCCCTATGTTCAACCGGCGACCCAGCCTCGTTTCCGCCGTCCCGACCGGCCGCCCGTCCTGCCTGGAGACCCATCCGTCGATGACCTCAATACGCGTGTGTGAGCGGCCTCTGCCCGATTCGGCAAGGACGACGCCCACCGCCCCCGATCCGGCGGTGCTGCGGGCGCGCCGCGTCCACCGCGCCGTTGCCGAGCTGCGCCGCGGCACGCCGCTCGTGCTGACGGAAGCGCCCGGCACCCCCGGGCTCGCCGTGCTGGCGGCGGAGGTCGCGACCACGGACAGCATCGCCGAACTGGCGCGGCTGGCCAACACCGCGCCCGTCCTGGTGGTGGCGCCGGAACGCGGCGCCGCCGTCCTGCCCCGACCGGCCCGGCACGACGTCCCGGGCCTGGCGCTGCACCTGCCCGACGGGCTGCTGACGCCGGCAGTGCTGCGCGGCCTCGCCGATCCGACCGCACCGCAACTGCTCCCGAACCTGCCCGAACCCGCCGCGCTGCCCTCCCTGGCGCCGGCGGCGCTGGCGCTCGCCAAGCTCGCGCGGCTGCTTCCGGCGGTGCTGGCCGCACCGTTCGAGCCGCTGGAGGCCGCCGCCGCACCGGAATGGCTCGCCGTTGCCGCTGCGGACGTGCTCGCCCATCGCGCCACCCCTGCGATCCTGCGGCGCGTCGCCGAGGCGCCGGTGCCGCTGGACGCCGCCCCGGATGCGCGGGTGATCGCCTACCGCGAATCCGGCAGCGGCACGGAGCATCTGGCGATCCTGATCGGGCGGCCCGAGACCGCCGTCGTCGCCGGTCGGGTACCGCTGGTGCGGCTGCATTCGGAATGCTTCACCGGTGATCTCCTCGGCAGCCTGCGTTGCGATTGCGGGCCGCAACTGAGGGGAGCCATCCGGCGCATGGCGGCCGAGGGCGGCGGCGTGCTCCTGTACCTGGCGCAGGAGGGGCGCGGCATCGGCCTGGTGAACAAGCTGCGCGCCTACGCGATGCAGGATCGCGGGCTCGACACGCTGGATGCCAACCGGGCGCTCGGCTGGGAAGCGGACGAGCGCAACTTCCTGGTTGCCGCCACCATGCTGGAGGAACTCGGCGTCACCCGGGTGCGGTTGCTCACCAACAATCCGGACAAGCTCTCGGCACTCGCCGCCTGCGGCATCGACGTGGTCGAGCGCGCGCCGCACGCCTTCGCCCCGAACGGCATCAACGACCAATACCTCGCCACCAAGGCGGAGCGCTTCGGCCACCTGCTCGGGTAGCGGGCGGTCTTATGCCGGTCGCGGTGCTGCTCCCGGACGGCATGCTGCGCCTCGATGGTCTGGTGGTGCGCGCGGCGATCGGCCGCGGCGGGCGACGCGCCGACAAGCAGGAGGGCGACGGGGCGACGCCGGTCGCCGAGCTGCCGCTGCGCCGCGTGCTCTACCGCGCCGACCGCGGCCCGCCGCCCGTCTGCTCCGTCCCGATCGAGCCGATCGGCCGCGATGACGGATGGTGCGACGATCCGGATGACCCCGAATACAACCGGATGATCCGCCTGCCGCATCCGGCGCGGCACGAGACGCTGTGGCGGCCCGATTCCATCTACGACCTGGTGGGCGTGCTCGGCTGGAACGATCGGCCGGTGATCCCCGGCCGCGGCTCGGCGATCTTCCTGCACGTCGCCCGCCCGGACGGAGCGCCCACCGAAGGCTGCATCGCACTCGCACTGGGCGATCTCCGCACGGTGCTGGCCGCCGGACTGAGCGGGGTCCAGGTTCTCCCCTGACGGGCCCGGCGGCCCGCCCGGCACGATGCCGCCGAGGAGGCCCCATCGCGCCACGCCGATGCGGTGACGATTCTCCCCAGAATCGGGGGCCGCCATTCCCGCCCCCACTCGCCGGCCGGCGGCCTCGCGCACCTTGGCGGCATCTGCCTCGCAACCTGACCGAACGCCACTTGCCTTTCCCGGCTCCGGGCGACTATCCGGCCAACCCGGCACAGCGAGACGGGGCTTGTCACGCGTCGCCCCGGATGCTCGGCTCCGCCACGAGCTGGCCCGGCCGGCCGCGGCCGAACGCCCCGCTCCGCCCCGCCCCACCCGCAGGCAACCCAGTGCCCCTTCCGCCCCCGCCTTCCGCCAGCGCCGCTGACGCCTTCCTGCTCGCCTACCCGGCGCTGTTCTCGATCGTGAACCCGATCGGCGGCGCCCTGATCTTCAGCGAAATGACCGCCGAGCGCGCGCACCCGGAGCGGCAGCGCATCGCCGCACATGTCGGCTTCTATTCGCTGATGGTGCTGCTGGTCTCGCTGTGGGCCGGCAGCTACGTGCTCAACTTCTTCGGCATTTCGCTCGGTGCCCTGCGCCTGGCCGGCGGCCTGGTCGTGGCGGTGCGCGCCTGGGACGTGCTGAACGCGCCGGACCGCCACCGCGAGCAGAAACAGCGCCAGGCCGCCGAAGCGCCATCGTCGGACGACCCCGCCTTCTTTCCGCTCACCATGCCCTTCACCACCGGCCCAGGCACCGTCGCGGTCGCAATCGCGCTCTCCGCCGAACGCCCGTCACACGGGATCGGCGCCCTGCCCTTCCTGCTCGGCCTCACCGCGGCCGCCCTGGCGATGGCGGTCTCGATCTGGATCGCCTACCGCTCGGCGGAGCGGCTGATGAGCCTCCTCGGCGAGACCGGCGCCCGCGTCTTCACCCGGGTGATCGCCTTCCTGCTGCTCTGCATCGGCGTGCAGATCATGGCCAGCGGCGCACTCGATATCCTGCGGCCGGTGCTGGGATAAGAGGCTGGCTCAGCCCGGCCCGGTCGCGACCGTGATCCGCGGCGGCGTCCGCAACGTCTGGAAAATCACGCAGTAGCGCTCGGTCGTCTCGATCAGCCGCGCCAGGCGCGCTTCGTCGGCATCAACGTCAAGCTCGAAACGCAGCACGATGTCGGTGATCCCGACCGGGACGGCGCGATCCACACCCAGCGTGCCACGCACATCCCACTGCCCCTCGGCAACGATGCGGCCACCGCGCAGCGCCACCCCCATCGCCGTCGCCACCGCCTGCACCGTCACGCCGGCACAGGCAACCAACGCCTCCAGCAACATGTCGGCGGAACACGCCTGCTCGCCGGTGCCGCCCGCGGCAGGATGCAGGCCGGCCAGCGTCTCGCCCTGCCGGCCCGCAATCGCGCAGGAGAGATCTCCGCGCAACCGCGCTTCGGCACGGGATGTCACACGCGCGGCGCCGGGATCCTCGCGGTAGCGCTGCTTCAGCGGCGCCTGCAACGCGCGCAGGGCGGCGGAGTCCATTGGGGGGAGTCTCCTAAAGCAAGACAGGTTGGGGCTCCGCCCCAAACCCCGCCGGGGGCAGCGCCCCCGGACCCGCATTCAGCTCACCCGGTTCTCGACCAGGTCGTTGACAACGGCGGGATCGGCGAGGGTCGAGGTGTCGCCGAGACTCTCCGTCTCGTTGGCGGCGATCTTGCGCAGAATGCGACGCATGATCTTGCCGCTGCGCGTCTTCGGCAAGCCAGGCGCCCACTGGATCGCGTCCGGCGACGCAATCGGGCCAATCTCACGCCGCACCCAGGCCACCAGCTCCTTCCGCAGCTCCTCGCTCGGCTCCTCACCAACCTTCAGCGTCACATAGGCGTAGATGCCCTGACCCTTCAGGTCGTGCGGGAAACCGACCACCGCCGCTTCCGCAACCTTCGGATGGGCGACCAGCGCACTCTCGATCTCCGCCGTGCCCATGCGATGACCGGAAACATTGATCACGTCATCGACACGCCCGGTGATCCAGTAATACCCGTCGGCGTCGCGCCGCGCGCCGTCGCCGGTGAAATAGAGACCCTTGTAGGTGCTGAAATAGGTCTGCACGAACCGGGCATGATCGCCGAAGACGGTGCGCATCTGTCCGGGCCAGGCGTCGGAAATGCAGAGGTTGCCTTCCGTCGCACCCTCCAGCACCCGCCCCTCGGCATCCACCAGCAGCGGCTTCACCCCGGGCAGCGGCAGCGTCGCACTGCCGGGCTTCAGCACCGTCGCACCCGGCAACGGACTGATCAGAATCCCGCCCGTCTCGGTCTGCCACCAGGTGTCGACGACCGGGCAACGCTCCTCGCCGACGACGCGATAGTACCAGAGCCAGGCCTCGGGATTGATCGGCTCGCCGACACTGCCGAGAATCCGCAGCGACTTGCGCGACGTGCGCTCGACCGGCGCCTCGCCCTCCCGCATCAGCGCGCGGATCGCCGTCGGCGCGGTGTAGAAGATGTTGACCTTGTGCTTGTCGACCACGTCCCAGAAGCGCGACGGCGAGGGATAGTTGGGAATGCCCTCGAACATCAGCGTCGTCGCACCATTCGCCAGCGGTCCGTACACAATATAGGTGTGCCCGGTCACCCAGCCGACATCGGCGGTGCACCAGTAGACCTCGCCCGGCCGGTAATCGAACACCAGCTCATGCGTCAAACTGGCCCAGACCAGATAACCGCCGGTGGTGTGCAGCACGCCCTTCGGCTTGCCGGTGCTGCCGGAGGTGTAGAGGATGAACAGCGGATCCTCCGCCCCCATCGGCTCCGGCGGACAGTCGGTCGACATGCGCCCCAGCATGGCGCGGTAGTCATGATCGCGCCCTTCCTGCATCGGCACACTGGCGCCGGTCACCGGCACCACCAGCACCGTCTTCACCTTCGGGCACTGCTTCAGCGCCTCGTCCGCATTCGCCTTCAGCGCCACCGTCCGCCCGCCACGCCGGCCTTGATCGGCGGTGATCAGGATCGCGGAATCGCAATCGATGATGCGGTTGGCGAGGCTGTCCGGCGAAAAGCCGCCGAACACCACCGAATGAATCGCGCCGATCCGCGCGCAGGCGAGCATGGCGACCGCCGCTTCCGGCACCATCGGCAGATAGATCGTCACCCGGTCGCCCCGCGCCACACCCAGCGCCTTCAGCGCATTGGCGCAGCGGCAAACCTCCTCGTGCAGCGCGCGATAGGTGATGTGACGATGCGTGTTCGGGTCATCACCCTCCCAGATGATCGCGGTCTGGTCGCCGCGCGTCGCCAGGTGGCGATCCAGGCAGGAGGCAGAGGCGTTCAGCACGCCGTCCTCGAACCACCGGATCGCCACGTCGCCGGTGAAGCTGGTGTTCTTGATCCGCGTCGGCGCCTTGATCCAGGCGATCCGCCCGGCCTGCTCGCCCCAGAACGCATCGGGACTGTCCGCCGCGCGCTCATACATCTCGCGATACTTCGCGGCGTTGACGTTCGCATGCGCCGCGATGTCCGGTTTCACCGCGACGGTCTGATCCTCAGCCATGGTCTTCCTCCTTCACGGCGCTTCTTGGCGAGCGTACGGCGGGTTGGCGCCAGGCGGTGACGCCGCCTTCGACGAAAACCCTAGAGCGCCGGGCGACGGCGGAAAAGTCCGCCGCCCGGGCGATCGGATCAGGTAGCCTGCGGACTGCGCCGCACCGGCCCCTGATAGGGGCCGATCGGCAGCACGTCCTCGCCCCGGCTCTCGTTGATGACTTCCGCCGCCGCCAGGTAGAAGGCGAGCACCGCCGTCACCAGCCCGGCGTAGCCGCCGGCCACGTGCAGCGCCGCGCTGCCGAACCATTCGCCGAGCGCCAGCAGCAGGAAGGTGATCCAGAGCGCGAGAAAGATGCCCTGCACCGCCCGGTTCGAGCGGAACGTGCCGAGCCACATGAAGAAGGTGAAGACGCCCCAGAGGAACAGGAACCAGCCGACGAAGGCGGCCGGGACCTTGCCCACGAAAAATTCCACGAACAGTGCGAACGACCACCAGAACGCGCCGTAGCCGCAGAACGCGACGAAGCCGAACGTGTTGCCGCGCGGGAACTCCATCACGCCGGCGACGAACTGCGCCGTGCCGCCAAAGGCAAAGGCCGAGGCCAGCACCATCGGCACCGCCACCGCCCCGAACCAGCCGGCATTGACCATACTGAGCAGCCAGGTCGTCAGCGCGAATCCGCACAGCCCCAGCGGGGCCGGATTGGCGTATTTCATCAGCTCAGTCCCTCCCTGGGATGCCTTGGGGTTCGCGGTTCGTCGGAGCCGCCCGCCCACGGCGGGCAGCGACTCCGGTCAGAGGCCGGCATCCTCCGGAACCATCACGATCCCGTCCTTGATCTCGGTCAAGACTGGTTCCAACGCGGCGCCGCGGCACGGGCCGCGCAGGCAGAGCCCGTCCTCGATCCGGAACTCCGCGCCGTGCGTCGCGCAGACGATCAGCCGCCCGTCAGCGGACAGGAACCGGTCCGGCGCCCAGTCGAGCGGCGAGCCGAGATGCGGGCAGGCATTCACGTAGACATGGACGTGCGCGCCGCGCCGGATGGCGAACAACCCGGTGAAGCCGCCCGCGGGCGCGGGAAATCCGCGCGATGCACCCTCCGGAAGATCCGCCAGCCGGCACAGCGCCCGCCGCGTCCCGGCTTCGCTCACTCCCGCCAGCCGCCCGTCCGACAGATCCGCCGCCAATGCTCGAGCGCAACCGGCATCACCGACAGGCGCGACAGCCGCACCAGCGCCATCTCCGCCAGCGCCGGATCGGCCTTGATCGCCGCCAGCGTCACCGGGTGCGGCATTGGTCCCACCGCGCGCATGTCGACCGCCACCCAGTCGCCACTCTCGGCCGTCGGGTCGGGATAGGCTTCCCGCACCACCTCGACGACGCCGACGATCTCCCGGCCCTCACCGGAATGGTAGAAGAAGGCCCGATCGCCGCGCCGCATCGCCTTCAGATGATTCTTCGCGGTGTGGTTGCGCACGCCGGTCCATGGCTCGACCCCGTTCGCCACCTGCTGCGCCCAGGAAAACGCCTCCGGCTCCGACTTCACCAGCCAATGCGACGCCGCCGCCGTCATCCGACCATCTCGCCATCCTTGAACACGGTGCGGAACGGCCGGATCACCGTGCTCTCGAACAGCCCGGCCTTGGCATAAGGGTCCTCGATCGCGAACCCCTCGGCCTCGGCGCGGTCTGCCACGTCGAGCAACAGCAGCGTTCCACAGGATCGCCCCGCGGGATCGAGCAACGGCCCGGCCTGCACGAGCTTGTCGGCGTAGGTCTGGAGAAAGGCGAGATGCGTCGGCCGGGTCGCCAGCCGCAGTTCCAGACTGTCCGGCTTATCGGTACAGAAGATGGCGAACAGCATATGGATCCCCAAAAGAGAGAACCGGCCGCGCTCGCGGCCGCGCCCGACCTTATCCGGCCGGCCCTTCGCTTGATATGGCCGACCGCCACGGATGTGACGCACTTGGCTTTCACGCGTCGCGCAGCAGGGAGTATACGGGCGACGTGGACGCCAGCCCTCTCTACGCACCGCCTCGCCGTCCGGACGGGGCGCGCAGCCTGCACCGCTTCGCCAACCCGGGGCGCTTCCTTCGCCTCGGCGCCCGGGCGCAGCCCTGGCTGACCTGGCCCGGCCTCGCGATCACCGCCACAGGGCTGATCTGGGGCCTGTTCTTCTCCCCGGCTGACTGGCAGCAGGGCGACGCCGTCCGGATCATGTACGTGCACGTGCCGGCCGCCTGGCTCGCCTCCGCCGGCTATCTCGGCCTCGCCATCTGCTCGGCCATCTCGATCGTCTGGCGACACCCGCTCGCCGATCTCGCCGCGGTCGAGATCGGGCCGGTCGGTGCTGCCTTCACCGCCATCTGTCTCGCCACCGGCAGCCTCTGGGGCAAGCCGATGTGGGGCGCCTGGTGGGTGTGGGACGCGCGCCTGACCTCCGTCCTGGTGCTGTTCTTTCTCTATCTCGGCCACATCGCGCTGGTGCGCGCCTTCGACGACCCGCAGCGCGGCTATCGCGCCGGCGCCATCCTCGCCCTGGTCGGCACGATCAACCTGCCGATCATCAAGTTTTCGGTCTATTGGTGGAATACGCTTCATCAGCCGGACAGCATCACGCTAACCGGCGCGCCGACTATGTATATCGGCATGCTCTGGCCATTGTTCGTCTGCGCGATTGGCTTCACGCTGATCTTCGCCGCCCTGGTGGTGGCGCGGCTGCGTGCGGCCGTGATCGAGCGACGCATCCGCTCGCTGCTGCTGGCGCACGCCATGGCTTCCGAGGCCCGGGTCCACGAGCCGGCATGACGCACCTGCCCTTCATCGCCGCCGCCTACGCGATCGCGATCCTGGTCCCGGCCGGGTTCGGCGTGCAGGCGGCGCTGCGCCTGTCCCGCGCGCGACGGCGGCTGGCCGCGGTCGATCCGCGAGCCCAGCGATGACCCGCAAGCGGCGGCGCCTCTACCTGCTGCTCGCCTGCGGCGTCGGGCTCGGCTCCGCCGCGGCGCTGGCGCTTTCGGCGTTCAGCCAGGACATGGTCTTCTTCGTCGACCCGACGCAACTCCTCGCACGCACGCCGTCCGAGCAGACGCTGCGCCTCGGCGGCATGGTCCAGGCCGGCAGCGTGCAGCACCTCGTGGTGGACGGGCACCCGGTCGAGCACTTCCGGGTCACCGACGGCCACAATTCGATCGCAGTCAGTTACACCGGCATCCTTCCCGACCTGTTCCGGGAAGGTCAGGGCGTGGTCACGATCGGCACGCTGCAGCCGGACGGCTCGTTCCTGGCCTCCGAAGTGCTGGCCAAGCATGATGCGACCTACATGCCCAAGGATGTGGCGGAGGCGCTGAAGAAGAGCGGCCGCTGGAATCCGGCCTACGGGCCGCCGCCGCCTGCCTCCACCTGGGACACCATGACCGTCCGGGCCCGCGGGACCTAGGATGGGCATCGGTGCGAGAAGGGATGGACCGGGCTCCGCCCGGACCCGCCAGGGGGCTCTGCCCCCTGGACCCCCGCCAGAAGGCAGTCGCCTTCTGGACATCCATTCGTTTGGGTCTTTGGCAGAGGGGGCGCAACCGCGGCATTGGGGCCGTCCTCGTCGCGCCCCCTCTGCCAAAGACCCAGTCAAGGGTTTCCAAAGGGCGACTGCCCTTTGGCAGGGTCCAGGGACAGCGTCCCTGGTGGGGTTCGGGGCGAAGCCCCGACCTTCCTTCCTCGCACCGGAGCCCCGTCCTTGACCCCTGAGCTCGGCCACTTTGCCTTGGCGCTGGCTTGCATGTTGGCGGCCGCGCAGCTTGTCGTGGGCCTGATTGGCGCGCACCGCCGCGACGCGCGTCTGATGCACGCAACGCCGGCGCTGGCGGTCGGCCAATTGCTGGCTTTGGCAACTGCGTATGGCTGCCTGGTCTGGAGCAGCGTCACCGACGATTTCTCGGTCCTGAACGTGGCCGAGAACAGCAGTGCGATGAAGCCGCTGCTGTACAAGATCACCGGCACCTGGGGGAACCACGAGGGTTCGATCCTGCTCTGGTGCCTGATTCTGGCGCTGTGCGGCGGTGCCGTGGCGGCGTTCGGGCGCAACCTGCCTTCGGCCTTGCGCGCGCGGGTGCTCGCGGTTCTCGGCGGCACTTCCGTCGGATTTTTGCTGTTCGCGTTAACCACGTCCAATCCGTTCACCCGCTTGTGGCCGCCGCCGATCGACGGGCAGGGCATGAACCCGCTGTTGCAGGATCCCGGCCTCGCCTTCCATCCGCCGATTCTCTACTCGGGCTATGTCGGTTTCGCGGTGCCGTTCGCGTTCGCGGTGGCAGCGTTGATCGAGGGGCGGGTGGATGCGGCGTGGGGGCGCTGGGTGCGGCCCTGGGCGCTGGCGTCGTGGTGTCTCTTGACCTGCGGCATCGCGCTCGGCTCGTGGTGGGCCTATTACGAGCTCGGCTGGGGTGGGTTCTGGTTCTGGGATCCGGTGGAGAATGCCTCGCTGATGCCGTGGCTGACCGGCACCGCGCTGGTGCATTCCGCAGTGGTGGTGGAAAAGCGGGAATCGCTCAAGGTCTGGACCGTGCTGCTGGCGATCGGCACGTTCTCGCTGTCGCTGTCGGGCACGTTCCTGGTGCGCTCGGGCATCCTCAATTCCGTGCATTCCTTTGCCAATGATCCGACGCGCGGCGTGTTCATCCTGGTTTTGCTGGCGCTGGTGATCGGTGCGTCGCTGGTGTTGTTCGCGATGCGCGCGCCGCGGCTGGCCGCGGGTGGGCTGTTCGCGCCGGTGTCGCGCGAGGGCGCGCTGGTGCTGAACAACATCCTGCTGTGCTCTATTTTCGCCGTGGTGATCACCGGCACGATGTATCCGCCGTTCGCTGATCTGCTGCTCGGCATCAAGATCAGCGTCGGGCCGCCGTTCTTCCAGGCGACGGTGTTTCCGCTGGCGTTGCCGCTGTTCGCGGCGATGAGCATCGGGCCGACGCTCGCGTGGAAGCGCGCGGCGTTGTGGCCGGCGGTGTCGCGGTTGTGGTGGGCGGCGGTGATTGCGCTGGCGATCGGCATCGTTTGCGCGATCGGCGTCAAGCGCGCGCTTCCCGCTGCAGCGTTCGGGCTCTCCGCCTGGTTGATTCTGGGCGCACTGGCGGAGATCGTCGAGCGCGTGCGCCTGTTCCGCGTGCCGTTCGCCGACAGCCTGACGCGGCTGCGCGGGCTGCGGATCGCGGCCTTCGGCACTGCGGTGGCGCATGCCGGACTCGGGGTCACGATCGCCGGCATCGCGGCGATGTCGCTGGCCGAGCACCGGATCGTGCTGGTCAAGCCGGGCCAGACCGTCTCCGAGGCCGGGTATGACTGGAAGCTGGTCGAGCTCTATGACGCGAGCGGGCCGAACTACACGGCGCGCGTGGCGACGGTGGATGTGAGCCGCGACGGGCATCTGGTCGCGGTGATGCATCCGTCGCGCCGCAGCTTCCCGGTCCAGAAGGTGACGACGACCGATGCGGCGATCCGCACCAACGGATTCCGCGATCTCTATTGCGTGCTGGGCGAGGAGCGGGATGGCGCCGCGGTGCTGCGGCTGCACTGGAACCCGCTGGCGCCGTGGATCTGGTTCGGCGCGCTGATCATGGCCTGCGGTGGAGCGCTGTCGCTCGCCGACCGGCGGCTGCGGGTCGGCGCGCCCGCACGCCGGGGCGTCGCCGTTCCCGCCTGATGCGCCCGGCGACCGACGCTGCCGGCGGACCGCTGCTGCGGCGGCGTGCGCTGCTGCTCGTACCCCTGCTGGGCGCCGGGATCATCGGAATTGCCTTCTTCCTGATGCTGCAGCGGATGGGCGAAGGCCGGTTCGATCCGCACGGGATTCCGAGTCCGCTGATCGGCAAGCCGATGCCGGATTTCGATCTCCCTGCGCAGGCGCCGGGCAGTGGCTTCTCCGCCGCCGACGTGGGTGCGGCCGGTCATCCGGTGCTGATCAATTTCTTCGCCTCCTGGTGCATCCCCTGCGCCGAGGAAGCGCCGGAGCTGATGAAGCTCTCGCAGGCCGGAGTGTCGATCTGGGGCATCGCCTACAAGGACGGCGAGGCGGCGGCGCAGGGTTTCCTGACGCGCTACGGCGATCCCTATGGCCGGCTGGCGCGCGACACCTCCGGCCGGGTGGCGATCAATTTCGGCCTCTATGGCGTGCCCGAGACCGATTTCATCGACAAGCAGGGCATCGTGCGCTGGCGCTGGGCCGGGCCGCTGACCCCGGACATCATTTCCGAGCAGCTTGAACCGCTGCTGCGGAAATACCGGTGAGGGCGCCGGTGTCACGGCGGATTCTCCATGCCGGCCCGGTCATCCTCTGCCTCGGCCTGGCGGTGCTGGCCCTCCCCGGGCCGGCGCGGGCGGTGAGCGATCCCGCCGAGATGCTGTCCAACCCGGCGCAGGAGGCGCGGGCGGAGCGGATCGGCAGCCAGCTTCGCTGCCTCGTCTGCCAGAACGAGAGCATCGAGGACAGCAACGCCGATCTGGCGCGCGACCTCCGGCATATCGTGCGCCAGCAGGTGCTCGCGGGGCGGACGGATCAGCAGATCATCGCCTGGATGGTGGCGCGCTACGGCAATTTCGTCCGGCTGCGGCCGCCGTTCAATCCGACCACCTGGCTGCTCTGGCTGTCGCCGCTGCTGGCGCTGGCAGTGGGCCTCGGCGCGGCGCTGCTGGGGCGCCGGCGACAGCCCGCCCCGCCGCCGCCGCTCACCGAGCAGGAACGGGCCCGGATCGCCGAGCTGACCGGGCAATGATCTGGCTGGCGCTGCTGATCCTGGCGGGCGTCGCCCTGGCGCCCCTGGCCCTGGCGATGCGCCGCGGCCTCGGCGCGCGCACCAGGCGCGAGGCGGCGCTGGCGCTGCACCGCGCCCAGCTTGCCGAACTCGGCCGCGACCTGGCGGAGGGTCGCATCGCGCCGGGCGAGCACGGCCAGGCGGTGCTCGAAGTGCAGCGCCGGCTGCTGGCCGAAGCCGCGGCGCCGGAGACACGGCCGACCCTCGCCTCGCGCGGCCCGCTGCTGGCCGTGCTGCTGATCGTACCGGCCGGGGCGCTCGTGCTCTATCTGATGGGCGGCCATCCGGACATGCCGGCCGAGCCGTTGGCCAAGCGCATCGCCCAGGCGCAGCTGCGGATGCGCGAGGAGATGCAGCTGATCGGCCAGCTCCGCGAGCGCCTCGCCCGCCTCGACCCGAGCACCGAACAGGCGCGCGAGGGTTTCAAGCTGCTGGGCAATGTCGAGGCGAGCCTCGGCGACTGGGCCGACGCGGCCGAGGCCTGGCACAAGGCGCTGGCCAGCAAATTCGAGGCGACGCTTGCGGTCGAGGCGGCGGAGGCGTCGTCGCGGGCCGAGGGCAAGGTCAGCCAGGACTCGGCCGAGCTGTTCCGCCGCGCACTGCGCGAGGGTCCGCCCGATGCGCCGTGGCGGAGTCTTGCGGAACGGCGGCTGCAGCAGGCGCCGCCGCCCTCATCGGCGTCGAAATGAACGCGTCGCCGGCGCGCCGCCGGCCGTGCGGCGGACGGCGCGCTCGGGCGTCAGGCTTACTGCGGGATCGTCTCGATCTGGCTCGGTGACAGGTCGGACGGGAAGCAGTGCGGCTGTTCGAAGGTCGAGGGATCGACCGGCGTTCCGACCGGCGCGTAGATGATGTTGTCGGTATTGTCCGGTGCGACGCCGGCGGGAATGCTGTCGTACCCGGCCAGTTTGCGCATCCGGAAGGCGATCGCATGGTCGGCGCAGGAAGAATCGCCGCTGACGCCGAGCCCGCCGAGGACCTGGTGGCTGGAGTTGTACAGCGCGACGCCGCCGCCGAAGGTGATGGTGCCGCCGGGCACGAAGCCGGGGCCGACATTCTGCGGCAGCAGGAACGGATTGAACGGATTCGATTCATTCAGGCCCCACAGCGAGCCTTGCGGCAACGTCGGGCCGTAGAGATTGGCCGTCGAGAGCGCCAGCTTGTAGTTGCTGTAGCTGTTGGCGGTGCTCGCCTTGGCAATCGAGATGGCGCGGCTGCCCGGCCAGGCATCGCCGGTCTTGATCACCGAGCAGAGGCGTCCGGTGCGATCGACGATCGCCGACCACATCATGTTCGGCTGGAAGATGCCGCCATTGCCGTCGGAGAGATTGACGACGACGCTGAGCTCGCCTTGCACCTTGTTGACGATCGCCGCGGGAATCCCGCAGGGCTGCCAGGTCGCGCCCTGGGTGGGTCCGTAGTCGATCGTCTGGGCGCGGGCCGAGGCAATCGCCGCCACGGCGATCACCGGAAGGGCGAGCCATTTCAGCATGACGACATCCTCCTGACTGGGCTTGGAGGCCGGTCCGGCCTCAGTCAGCGGGATGGCACTGCGCCAGTCCGTTGTCAAAGCGGTACATTGTAACCGTGGTCCAGCACGGCTATACAATGATGCGCTTCCAATTCAATTTGTCGCGAGGTCTCGGCCGTACATCGAAAGGTCTGTCAAGCGCCATACCGGCGTGTCGCGACACGCCGCCAGACCATGATCACCGCAGGTGGAGTCACCGACGGCGCGGGCGGTAGCGTCAGAACAACGATCTGGACCGGGATCGCCGGGCCCGCTCAGGGCGATCCGGGGCCGGGCGAAAGGGGTTGCGTTCTTGCGCCGCAGCAGACCTCGCCCATCTGCATGGCCATGCAGACTGCGACGACGCCCACACCGGTCGAATCCGCTGCTCCGGCAACGCCGTCGGCCGGGTCGGTTCCCGCACCGGCGCCGAAGGAGATCGGCGGACCCTCCGGTCCGGATCCGACGCGCTACGGCGACTGGGAGCGCAACGGCCGCTGCATCGACTTCTGAGCGCGCCAAACGCGCCGGTACCTGCGGCTGCGACGCGATCACTACGATGGAATGGCGGATGCGGCGTTCGGCGGCCGCGGTCGGATTCAGCCGGCGCTCAGGGGTGACCGCCGAAACCAAGGAATCCGGCCTGCGGCACCGGCGTGCCGCCGCCGAGCGACGCCTGCTCGTCGGCAACCGGCGGCGCCGTGTTGCGCGGGGCGCGGCGGCGGATCTCCGCCTCCACGCGGCCCTGCCGATGATGATGCGCCGGTGACGGCTGCACGCTCGAGGCCGCCTGGGCTGCCGGCGGCGCGCCGTCACCGCCGACCGAGCCGCGCAGCGACAGCAGCAGGAAGGTGATGTCGTTTCGTCCGAGATCGATCGAGAGATCGACCGGCGTCATGCCGAGCGGGTCGCGCGCGTCCAGGTCGGCACCGCGGTTCAGCGCGTCGCGCGCGGCGGTGATGTCGCCGCGGTCGATCGCATCGAACAGCGCCTCGTTCGGGGGCATGTCGGTGGCGGAGTGGTCCGCGGGCGCCGCGGCACCCGGCTGGGACTGCGCGCCGGGAATCGCCGGCGGCGGCGCCAGCTTCTGGCTCTGCGGCTGCGCCGCCGCCTTGGCGTGGCTGCGCCCGACATTCAGCACATCCGCCCGGGCCGATCCGGCCGGAAGCGCCAGACCAAGGCCGGCCAGCATGACAACGGAGGAGACAAGCACCGCTCGCATGGCACGGACTCTAGACTAGGAGGGATTGAGCCACCAGAACCCGACGTTCAGATACGCCGCATATGTGACCCAAACGCCATAGGGCAGCATCAGCCAGGCGGCGCGCCGGTCGATCCGCTCGAAGGTGCGGATGGTCAGGGCGATCAGCACCAGCAGCACGGCGATCACCGCCAGCGCGAGCGGCGGGCTGCGCAGGCCGAAGAACGCCGGCGACCACAGCGCGTTGGCCAGCAGCTGCCAGCCCCACAGTCGCAGCGGCCAGGCGGTGCCGACCTCGCGCCAGACCAGCCAGGCCGCGGTGCCGATCATCACGTGCAGCGCCGTCCAGACCGGCGCGAACAGCCAGCTCGGCGGCGTCGCCGGGGGTGCGATCAGCGAGAGATACCAGGCGCGCACGCTGCCGGCGCTGATGCCGCCATCGACGACGCCGACCAGCAGGCAGAGGCCGATGAAGCCGATCAGCGCGAACAGCGAATGCGGGGCGGTGCCGCGATAGGGTGGTTCGACGTTCTGGAAGACACCGCCCTCCCTGCTGCAGGTCCCGTTCAGGCACTTTCGCGCCGCCACGCGCCGACCGCCAGCCCCAGCATGAGCGGCAGGGCGAGCCATGCCGGCAGCAGCGGAAAGGATGCGATCCCGGTGACCACATGGTCATGGTTGCGGCGCAGGCCAATCCAGCCGGCGCCTGCTTCCGGTCCCGCATCGACCATGCGCAGCTCCGGTGCGCCGCGCGGATCGAGCCAGTGCACGCTGCCGCCCGAGACATGCGCCAGTGCCGCGAGTCGTGTCGCGGTTGCGCGCAGATCCGCCATCTCCGGCGGATCGGCGGCGGCGGCGGCGGCATAGGCGGTGCGGGTCCCGTCCGAGATCTGCCACACGCCCGGAGCGCTGGCGCCGATCGCCGCCTCGGCCCGGCCGGGACCGGACGCCGTCAACGCCACCCGCCGCTTCTGCCCGGACGGGTCGGTGACGATCACGGCGGGCGGCGGCCCGGCCGCCATGGTGCGGCGCTCGATCATCAGCTTGCCGCCATCGAAATGCGCGGTGAGCGCCTCCTCCTCGAGATCGGGCTCCTTCATCAGCCAGTGCGCAATGCGCCGCAGCAGCTCCGCCTGCGGGCCGCCGCCCTGATGGCCGCGCGACCACAGCCAGATCTGATCCGAGAGCAGCATCGCCACCCGACCCTGCCCGACATGCTCGAGCAGCAGCAGCGGGCTGCCGTCCGGCGCGTCCATCAGGTCCTCGCCATGGTCGCCCGCGGTCTCGATGTAGCGATACCAGGGTCCCCAGCCCGGCGGCCCATCGGGTTTCCAGCCCGGCAGATCGGCGGTCACCGGGTGGCGCGTGCCGAGCGGCGTGATGCGCGGTCGGAACGGCCCGTCCACCGCGCCGTTCTCGCCGCCGGCCGGCATCGCCGGCAGCACGCTGCCGAGCGGGGTCGCCGCCAGGCTGCCCGGGCCGGAGAATTCCGGCCCCACCGTCATCAGCAGCGCGCCGCCCTCGCGCACGTATTCGGCGATGTTGGCGAGATAGGTCGGCGGCAGGATGCCGCGATTCTGGAACCGGTCGAGGATGATCAGGTCGAATTCCTTGATCTTCTCCTGGAACAGCTCGCGCACCGGAAAGGCGATCAGCGCCAGCTCGTTGAGCGGCGTCATGTCGTCCTTCTCCGGCGGCCGCAGGATGGTGAAGTGCACCAGGTCGACCGCCGGGTCGGATTTCAGCAGCCGCCGCCAGGTGCGCTCGCCCATGTTCGGCTCGCCGGAGACCAGCAGCACCCGCAGCCGGTCGCGCACGCCGTTGATCTGCACGACGGCGCGGTTGTTGAGCGTCGAGATCTCGCCCGGCAGCGCCGCCGCCGAGAGGTCGAGCACGGTCGGACCGGCGCGGGTGATCGGCACCTCGATCGACTGCACATGGCCGACCGGTACGCTGTCGACCTCCGGCGGGTCGCCGTCACGCCGGATCGTCAGGCGTGCCGCATCGGCCGGGTGCGCGGTACCGAGATCCTCGACCACGACTTTCAGCGTCACCGAATGCCCGACCAGCCCGTATTCCGGCGCCTCGACCACGCGCAGGCGCCGGTCGACCTCCTCCCCCTTGGCCGGAATCAGCACCTGCAGCGGCGCCGGCGGGGCGGTCGCCGGCACGTCATGCACCTCGCCGTCGGTGATCGCGACGATGCCGGCCAGGCGCGAGCGCGGAATATCGGCCAGCGCGCGATCGATCGCAGTAAACAGGCGCGTGCCCTCGTGTCCGGATTCCGGCACGGTGACGGTGCGGAGCTGGAGATTGGGCAGCTTCGCCGCCTGCGCCTCGATCGCCGCGCGCGCCTGGTCGCGCAGGCGGGCGCGATCGCCGATATGCATCGAGGCGGTGTCGTCCAGGACGAGCAGCCCGATATCGGCGAGCCCCTGCCGCGTCTCCTCGACCAGGCGCGGCCCGGCGAGCCAGAACAGCAGCACCGCGAAGGCGAGCAGCCGCCAGGTCACGCCGCGCGCCCGCCGCCACAGCGCCGGCGCCAGCGCCAGCAGGCACAGCACGCCGAGCGCCGCCAGAACCCAGAGCGGCACCGCCGGGTCGAAGCGCAGCGCGGCGATTGCCTGGGTCATCATCGTCCCGACCTCATTGACCGAGCCGCTCAAGGATCGCCGGCACGTGCACCTGGTCGCCCTTGTAGTTGCCGGTCAGCGCGTACATCACGAGGTTGACGCCGAAGCGGTAGGCGAGCGTGCGCTGCCGTGCGCCGCCCGGCATCACCGCGTACGGGTTGCGCCCGTCCGCATCGACCGCCCAGGCTGCCGCCCAGTCATTGTCGCCGATGATCACCGGGCTGACGCTGTCATTGCTGCGGTCCTGGTCGCGCTGCACCCAGACCGTGCCGTTGTCGTAGCGGCCGGGAAAATCGTTCAGCAGGTAGAAGCTGCGGGCGAGCACATGCGCCGTGGTGAGCGGCGCCAGCGGCGGCACCTGCAGCCCCTGGGTCGCGCGCTGCAACGACGCCTCGCCCGGGGTGAAGCCCTGGTCCGACCCGCCCTCGCCGCCGCCGGCGCCGAGCGTGTCGATCAATATGATCCCGTCATGGCGCATGTAGGTGTTGAGTGCGGCGACCGCCTGCGGCGACGGCGCGGCATCGGCGGTGATCGGCCAGTAGAGCAGCGGATAGACGCTGAGATCGTCGCGCCCCGGCACCACCGCCGCAGGGTCCGCGAGCGTCGCGGCGGTGCGGCGGTTGACGTAGTCCGACAGCCCGGAGAGGCCGGCGCGGGAGATCGCGTCCACCTGGTCGTCGCCGGTCACGACATAGGCGAGCCGGGTGTGCAGCGCCGCCGCCTCGACATCCGCGTCCTGCGCCCGCGCCGGGGCGGCCGGCAGGGCGAGCGTCGCGACGAGCGCGGCCGACAGCGCCGCCGGCCGCAGCAGCCCGGCCAGCAGGCCGCGCAGCCGCAGCGACAGGAGCAGATCGAGCGCCAGAAGCGCCAGAGCCGCCACGAGCAGCCAGGGTCCGATTTCCCGCTCGCGCGGCTGCGCGCCGAGCGGCTGCAGGCGGGCGCCCGGCACCGGTGGCGCGGCGCGCAGCGGCGGCAGGGCGGCGCCGAGATTGAGCGCCCGGCGCCCGTTCTCGGGGCCGTACAGGCCCGGCGGGTGCTGCGGCGAGACCGGCGTGGCGGCGAACCGGTCGGCGCGGAGCGCGGTCGCCGCCGCCGGCGGCTGGCCGAGCGTGCCGAACCCGTCCAGCGTCGCCTGCGGCGCCAGCATGGCATGGCCGGGTGGCGTCGCGACGCCGACCGAGAGCGCCACCAGCCGCCGCAGCATGTCGACGAACAGGCCGGAGAGCGGCAGGTTCGACCAGTCGGCATTGGCGGTGACGTGGAACAGCACGATGCGGCCCTGGCCGAGCGGCCTGGCCGTGACCAGCGGCGTGCCGTCGGCGAGCCGCGCCCAGACCCGGCCGCTGAGCGTTGCCGACGGCTCGGCCAGCACCTGCCGGGACACCGTCACGTCATCGGGCAGGTGCAGCCCGGCGAACGGTGAATCGTCGGGAAACGGTGCGAGCCGCGCCGGATGGCTCCAGGAGAGTGCGCCGCCGAGCTGGCGATCGCCGGCCAGCAGCCGGACCGGCAGCAGCCCGTCGGCCCGCGCGGTCGCGTCGCCGGCCTCCGGCGCCGCCTCCTCGCCCGTGACCGCCGGCGCCTGCGACGAAGCCTCGGCCAGGCGCGGTCCGGCGAAGCGCAGCAGCAGCCCGCCCCGCTCCACCCACTGCCGCAACGCCGTCTGCACCGGCCCGCGGGTGAGCGGTTCGTCGGCCAGGACCAGGACGGACAGGTCACGCTTCAGCAAGGTCGCGACGTCGCCTTCGCGCAGCTCGGTATACGGGCCGAGCGCCTTCTCGAGGTAATAGAGCGCGCCGGTCAGCGGCGCGTTCGCCGAGGCGTCGGGCGACACGAGGCCGACCGGGCGGCGGCGGAACCCCTCATCCAGCAGCGCGATCGACGCCGCCGAAGCGGGCCCGGCCAGCACCAGGCGGGACAGCCGGTTGCGCAGCTCCGGCGGCAGGGTGATGCCGACCTCCGCCCCCGGTGCCCCGGCCGGCACGGTGAAGGCGTAGCGGCCGAGCGTGCGGCCATCGCCGCTCTGCGCCAGCACGGCGCCGCGCCAGGCGGTGGGCTGCGGCAGGCTGGCGACGCGGGCGAGCAGCCGGTCGGCCTCGGGCCGCGGCGGCAGCATCACCGCCGCATGCGGCGGGTCGGGACGGATCTCCATCACCGGGCCGACCGCGGCCAGGGCCCGATCGAAATCGCGGTCATCCGCGGCCGCGATCCCGTCCGCGACATAGGCGACGGTGCCGCGGCCGGCCCATCCGCGCAGCGCCGCGGCGGCGGCGCGGCGGTCGACCGGCCAGGGCATCGGCCGCAGCGCGCCGAGCCGCGAGCGCAGATCGGCAACCGGCATCACCCCCGTCGCATGCGGCGCGGCTCCGGTGTCATCGGTGGCGGTGGTCAGCAGCACCGCGCGGCGGCCCTCGCGCTCGGCGCGGTCCAGCGCCATCTGCGCCGCCTGCAGCCGCGCCGGCCAGTCCGCACTGGCCGCCCAGCCATTGTCGATGACGAGAAGCAACGGGCCGTGTCCGGCCAGTCTTGCCCCGGCATCGAGTACCGGTCGCGCCAGGCCGACGATCACCAGCGCCGCCGCCAGCATGCGCAGCACCAGCAGCCACCAGGGCGTGTGCGCCGGCGTCTCCTCGCGGGCCTGCAGCCCGGCGAGCAGGCGGATCGCCGGGAAGTGCTCGGTGCGCGGCGCCGGCGGCGTCACGCGCAGCAGCCACCAGAGCAGGGGCAGGGCGGGGAGGGCGAGCAGCAGCCAGGGCGCGGCGAAGATCATCGAGGCATCCGATCAGGCAGGGCGATCAGGCAGGGCAATCAGGCAGGGCAATCAGGCAGGGCACGCACCAGGCGGCAACAGGCGGTCTCGCTCAGCCACGGGCGCCCCCACGCCCGGCGAGCGCCGTGTAGAGAGCGAGCAGGGCGGCCTCCGGCGGATGGTCGGTCCGGTGCACCCCGAAGCCGAACCCGGCGGCGGCGCAGAGCGCCGCGAGCCCCGCCTGGTGCGCCGCCAGCACCTCGGCATAGGCCTGACGCACGCCCTCGACGCGCGGCACGAGATGATCGCCCTCGCGCTCCAGGCCGCGGAAGCGGACGCGGCCGGCATAGGGCAGCATCGCCTCGGCCGGATCCAGCACCTGCAGCAGATGGCCGCCAACCGGCACCGCCGCCAGCCGCGACAACACGCGCTGCACCTCCGGCAGCGGCGAGAGGAAATCGCCGATCAGCAGCACCCGGGCGTGGCGTGGAACCGGCGCCTGCGGCGGCAGCCCATCCTCGTCGGGCAGCAGCGCCACGGTCTCGGCCAATGCCTCGAGCCCGGCGCGCCCCGACCAGGCTCGCCCGCCGCCGCCGAAGGGCGTATCGGCGGGCGCGATCAGCCGCACCCGCTCGCCGCCGCGCAGCAACAGGGCGGCGATCGCCAGCAGCAGCAGCTCCGCCCGCTCGACCTTCTCGACCCCCTGCCCGCGCGAGCGCCAGCGCATCGAGGGCGAGCCGTCGCGCCACAGGCAGACGGTCTGGGCCGCCTCCCACTCGGTCTCGCGGATGAAGGCGCGGTCCGACTTGCCGGTCTGGCGCCAGTCGATGCGGCTGACCGGGTCGCCGGCGAGGAACGGGCGGAACTGCCAGAAACTGTCGCCGAGTCCGACGCGGCGCCGCCCGTGCACGCCCTGGGCGACGGTCGCCGCCACCCGTTCGGCCTGGACCATCAGCGGCGGCAGGCGGGCACCCAGCGCCTCCGCGCGCCGGCTGGCGGCGCGCGCCGCGGCGCCGGGGGTCATGGCGCTCATTCCAGCCGGCCGGCCAGCCGATCGATCAGTTCGGACAGCACGATCCCGTCCGCCCGAGCCGAGAAGTTGAGTGCCATACGATGGCGTAGCACGGCATGCGCGAGCGCGGCCACGTCCTCGAGGCTCGGCGCCAGCCTGCCGTCGAGCAGCGCCCGCGCCCGGGTCGCCAGCATCAGCGCCTGCGCGGCGCGCGGGCCGGGCCCCCAGGCGACGTGCCGCCGCACTTCCTCGGCGGAGGCGGTCTCCGGACGGGCGCCACGCACCAGGCGCATGATCGCCTCCACCACGCGCTCCCCGACCGGCACCCGGCGCACCAGCGCCTGCAGCGCCATCAGCTCCTCGCCGGAGAGCACGCGGCCGGCGCGCGGCACCTCGGCGCCGGTGGTGGCGAGCAGCATGGCGCGCTCGGCCTCGGCATCCGGGTAGCCGACATCGACCTGCAGCAGGAACCGGTCGAGCTGCGCCTCCGGCAGTGGGTAGGTCCCCTCCTGCTCGATCGGATTCTGCGTCGCCAGCACGTGGAAGGGCCGCGGCAGCGGATGGTCGACGCCGCTCACCGCGACCCGACCCTCCTGCATCGCCTGCAGCAGCGCCGATTGCGTGCGCGGGCTGGCGCGGTTGATCTCGTCGGCCATCAGGAGCTGGCAGAACACCGGCCCGCGGATGAAGCGGAAGCTGCGCCGCCGCGCCGCCGCCTGGCCGGGTCCGGCCTCCTCCGCCACCTCGTCCAGCACCTCGCTGCCGGTGATATCGGCCGGCATCAGGTCGGGGGTGAACTGGATGCGCTTCGGAGAGAGCCCCAGCACGGTGCCGAGCGTCTCGACCAGCAGCGTCTTGCCGAGGCCGGGCACGCCGACCAGCAGCGCGTGGCCGCCGCCGAGCAGGGTGACCAGCACCTGCTCCACCACCTCGCGCTGGCCGAAGATCACCCGGCCGATCTCGTCCCGCGCCTGGCCGATCCGGGCGACCAGCGTCTCCACGTCCTTGAGCAGCCTGTCGCCATCCTGCAACGTCGCCGACATTCGCAATCCCTTCGGGCGGCCCGCGCCGGGCCCCACTTCAATCCAGGCGGGGATGCTACCTATATCGGCGGGCGGGACGGAAGCGCGACGGCAGAGGTTTCTCGGGAGACGCAGACGTGAACGAGGCCTTGCCCGACCAGGAAGTGATGCCGGCGATCGAGGCGAGGCCGCGCCCGGCGGCTGTTGCCGCCCGTCAGGGCACCGCCCCTGCGGCGCGACCGCCGCGCGTTCCGGTCGATTGCGGCGACCTGCCCTTCCTCATCCGGCGTGACGGGTCCTGGCTCTATCGCGGCTCGCCGATCGGGCGGAAGGAGCTCGTCTGCCTGTTCGCGAGCGTGCTCAAGCGCGCCGAGGACGGCTCGTTCTTCCTGGAAACCCCGGCCGAGCGCGGCCGCATCGAGGTCGAGGACGCGCCCTTCGTCGCGGTCGAGCTGCACTGGGGCGGTACCGGGCGCGACCAGCGGCTGTGCTTTCGCACCAACGTCGACCAGATCATCACCGCCGGACCCGAGCACCCGATCCGCATCGCGCACGACATCCTGACCTGCGAGCCGACGCCGTACCTGCTGGTGCGGCCCGGCGCCGGCCATCTCGGGGTGGAGGCGCGGATCAGCCGCGCGGTCTACTACGAGCTGGCAGCCCTGGCGGTGCCGGAGGACGTGCGCGGGCGGCGCATGATGGGGGTTTGGAGCCGCCGGCACTTCTTCGCGCTCGGCGAACTGCCGGCCGGTTGCGACGGAGGCTGCGAGGGCTGACCGCGTTGGACCTCGCCGAGCTTCGCCGGCGGCTGGCTCCGGCCGCACCGCCCGCGGGCGACCTGCCGGCCGAGGCGCTTGCCGCACCGGCGGCCGATGATGCGCTCGACCTCGACCCCGGGACGCTGACCCGCGCCGCGGTGCTGGTGCCGCTCGTGCAGCAGCCGCTGCCGGGGGTGCTGCTGACCCGGCGCGCGGCGCATCTCTCCGCCCATGCCGGGCAGGTCGCGTTTCCCGGCGGGCGCATCGAGGCGGGCGATGCGGACGCGACGGCGGCGGCGCTGCGCGAGGCGGCGGAGGAGATCGGGCTCGATCCCGACCGGGTCGAGGTCGCCGGGCGGCTCGCCGATTACGTCACCGGCACCGGCTACCGCGTGACGCCGGTGGTGGGGCTGGTCGGCGGCGCGCTGGAGCTGCGCCCCTCCCCGGCGGAAGTGGATGCGGTGTTCGAGCTGCCGCTGGCGGTGGTGCTCGACCCTCAGGCGCCGCGGCGGCGGCGTGCCTTCTTCCGCGGTCGCTGGCGCGAATTCTGGGTCTGGCCGCATCCCGAGCACGATATCTGGGGCGCCACCGCCGGCATTCTCGTCGCGCTGGCGCGGCGGCTGCGCGGCGAGGCTTAGGCGGCGCCGCAATGTTGCGCCTGACCGAGCTGGCGCTGTTCCTTGCCCCCTTCGCCGCGTACCTGCTGTGGCGGGCGGCGGCGGGCCGGCACGCCGCGGCGCTCTCCCGCCCCGGCCTCGCCGCTTTGCTGCTGGTGCTCGCCCTGCTCGGCGCCGGACTCGCCTGGTTCGGCCTCGGGCGGCGCCTGGCACCGGGCGACTACGTCCCCGCGCGATGGGAGAAGGGGCGGATCGTGCCCGGACATTCGGCTCCGCCATGACCGAGGCGCCCGCGGCACATCTGTCGCCGCCGTTTCTCGCCGACCCGGCCCTGCGTGCGGTGCTGGCGGCGTTGCCGGAGGCGCGCCTGGTCGGCGGCGCGGTGCGCGACGCGCTGGCCGGGCTGCCGGTCGCCGATATCGATCTCGCAACGCCGCAGAGCCCGGCGGAGGTGACGGCGGCGCTGGCCCGATCCGGGCTGCGATCGGTGCCGACCGGGGCAGCGCACGGCACCGTGACGGCGCTGGCGGATGGGCGCGGATTCGAGATCACCACGCTGCGGCGTGACGAGGAAACCGACGGGCGGCGTGCCCGCGTCGCCTGGACCGATGACTGGCGCGAGGATGCGGCGCGGCGGGACTTCACCATCAACGCGATGTCGATGACCGCCGCCGGCGCAGTGTTCGACTATGTCGGCGGCATCGCCGATCTGCGGGCCGGCTGGGTGCGGTTCGTCGGCGAGCCCGCCCTGCGCGTCGCCGAGGACTACCTGCGCATCCTGCGCTACTTCCGCTTCCAGGCGCGCTACGGCCGCGGCGAGCCCGATCGGGCGGCGCTGGCGGCGATCGCGGCCGGCGTGCCGGGGCTGGCGCGACTGTCCGCCGAGCGGGTGTGGAGCGAGCTGAAGCGCGTGTTCGTCGCGCCCGACCCGACCGGCGCGGTCGGGCTGATGCAGCGTCTCGGCGTGCTCGCGGCGGTGCTGCCCGAGGGCACCGATCCGGCGGCGCTGGCACGGCTGGTGCGGGCTGCTGGCCCGGCCGATCCGCTGCTGCGGCTGGCGGCGCTGCTCACCGGCGATGCCGCGGCGGTGGCCGACCGGCTGCGGCTGTCCGGTGCCGAGCGGGAGCGGCTGCTGGCGCTGCGCGGCGGCCCGACGCCGCGTCCGGAGATGGATGATGCGGCGCTGCGCCGGCTGCTGGCGGACACCCCGGCCGACCTGCTGCTCGGCCGGAGCTGGCTCGCCGGGAATGGCAGCGCGGCCTGGGCGGCGCTGCGGACGCGCCTCGCGGCGCTGCCGAAGCCGGTCTTCCCGCTGGAGGGTCGCGACGCGCTGGCGCTGGGCCTCGCGCCCGGTCCGGCGATCGGCCTCCTGCTGCGCGCGGTACGGCAATGGTGGCTGGATGGCGGCTGCGTCGCCGATGCCGCCGCCTGCCGCGCCGAGCTGGCGCGGCGGGCCGCCGGGTAGCGCGGCGTTTGCCGGGCCGGCACCGGTTCGGCCGAGACATCCGGCCCAGCCACTCAGGGCCGGCGGCGCAATTTTTTCGCTTGCAAGCTCACGTCTTCGTGAGTAGCATACCTCTGCGTTCTGAAGCTTCTTCCTCCCTGAACTGGGCCGCCTTCGGGCGGCCCTTTTTTTGCGCCTGGTGCCGTGGCGCGGGTCCAGCCGCAGAATTTGGCGGACCCTGCCTGCCGCCCCTTGCCACGGCAGGCATGAGCCAGCCTGGCCGCGCCGCGGTGCGCTCCGAAGGCCGCCTGCGCGCGGGCGTAACCGCCCTCTCGGTTCCCGATGACCAGCCCACGCCCGGCAGAAGAGGCGAGAACCGGGTCGCCGCGGCTTCGCGCGCAACACCCCCGGATCGCCCCGAACCGTTGCTGCGGAGGAGGCCGCGAATACGTGAGCGTTCAGTGCGCCGGAGGCTGCTCACGCGCTAGTGTCATCGAACCGTCTGAAGCCGATTGAGGAACGAGTGGTCTGCGACTAGCCTGAATACACGATTATGCTGACGCTGCAACATATCGTTGCATGCCGCATTGCCAACTCCATTCAGGGCAGTATCGCTTGCCCGCCATTGCACCACATACGTTGCGCCCGTCGCTGCCCGCCGAATGCGCCATCGCGCACACGCAGTGGGAGCATGCCCACGCCGAGGTGATGCGGGCGCTGGCCCGGTCCGCGCGGGTGGTGCTGCTCGTCGGCGAGGCCGGCTCCGGCAAGACCATGGTGCTGCAGTCGCTGGCGGCGGCGATCGCGGCCGGCGGTTCGCCCGCGCGGCTCGTGCCGCGCCCGCGCTTCGAGTGCCCGCAGCCCGAGGCCGCCGTGTATCTGCTCGACGAAGCGGGCAGTGCCGATCCCGACGCGATCGCCGCGCTGTCGCAACCGCCCGCGATCGCCGCCGTGCTCGCGCTGCTGCCGTCGGAACGCGGGACGCTGTGCGGGCTGTTGCACGATCCGGTCACGGTGACGCTCGGTCCGATCGCGGCGGACGAGATCGCGGCGTTCCTGCAGCGCCGCCTGGTGCTCGCCGAGATTCCGTCCGATTTCCTCAGCCACGGGGCGCTCGGGCTGTTGCGGGCGCACGGCGCCGGAAACGCGCGGGACCTGACGATGCTGCTGTCCTCGGCGGTGAGCCTCGCCGCGCTCGACGGCGCGGCGCAGGTCGAGGAGGCGCATGCGGCGGAGGCGATTAGCCTCCGATCCGGCGTGGTCGCGGCGGAGCCGGACATCGCGCCGGACGAACCCGCGGCACTGGCGGCGGCCACACCCGCTCCCCCTCCTACGGTTGCACCTGAGCCACGCCCGACCCCATCCCCGCTCGCGGCAGGCGAGAGCCTCGCGGCGGGGGCGGCGACGGGCACCGCCCACACGGATCTTGCCAACGAGGCGGAGCGAGAGCCGGCGTTGCCGTCGGACTTCGAACCACCCGGGTGGGACGAGCTGACGCCGGCGCTGGCGAGCCTGCGCGCGGAACTCGGGCCGACGGAAGACGAAACCGCAGCGCCGAACCGCTCGCTGCCTGCGTCCGGCGGCGACGCCGTCAGGGCTGCGGCGGAAGAGCTGCGCGCGGATCTGACCGCCCTGATTGCCCTGGCCCGCAGCTTGCGCGACGGCACCGCGCCCGAACCGGGTCCGCCCGCGCGCGAGGATGCGCCCGTTGTGCCGATCCAGGGTGCCGAACCGCTCGAGCTTGGCGCCCTGCCGGCGGTCCCGTCCGACGGCTCCGAGAACCCGGCGACCGCGTCGGGAGCGGCCCGGAGCGACGAATGCGTTCCGGGGTCAGCGGACCCCGACGACCGCCCGGCCCCATCGATTTCGGCAGCCCGGGCCGACGGATGGCCGCGGACAGTGACCGATACGATGGCCGCGGATGCCGCGTCCGCAAGCCGGCAGGACTCGACTTCGGCGGCGATTGCGGAGGCTTCGTCGGGGGCCTCCGGTTCAATAGGGTTCGCACCCGCGCCAGCACTCGCCGTTGCGACAGGCGAGGACCAGGCGGCCGCAACGCCTTCCGTGAGAATACCTGGGCCGGCGCTGCCGGATGGCGCAAAGCGTGCCGGACCAGGCATGGCGGGCGAGCCGGCTCAGCCGACGTCGCGGCCCGAACGCCGGGCTCGGGGAAGGCTGATCCGGTCGGCCCGCCAGCGAGTGCCGTCCGCGGCGCTCCGTCGCGCGCGTCCGGAGGCGCGGGTCGACGGCTCCGGACGCGCGGGACGGCTGCCGTTGGGACGCGCCACGGCGCTGGCGCTCGCCGCGGCCGCAGTGCTGGCATTCATGTTGATCCGGCCCGGCCTCCGGCAGCGGCCCGTGGGCGAGCGCCCCGGCGCTCCGGAGCGACAGGCAGCCCTTTTGATCGCGCACACCGGCCGAATCACCCGCCTGACCGGCAAGGCCGACGCGACCGGTCCAGCGGCGCCGGCGCACGGGTTCGACCGCCGTCTCCTGGCACGGCTTGTCCGAGGCGGAACAGAGGCCGGTCCGCCGCTCGTTCCCACCGTGCCGGTGCCGCCTGATGCGACGCGGGCTGTGTCCCCGATCCGCCTCGCCATGGTACCGGGACCCTGGGCCATGCCAACCGGCGGTGCGCCGGCCACGGCGGCCGCCTCGCCGTCACCCCTGCTCTCGGCCCCTATCGCCCCGGCAGTGGCACAGACGCGGCCAGTATCAGCGTGGACGGCCGGCGCGGATCGCTTGGTCGCGGCCGCGTTGCCCCGCCCGGAACCTCCGCCTGTCGTCCGCACGGTCGAGCCGGACGTCCTGTCGCCTGAGCCGGCGCCCCGTCCGGCGCGCGTCGCGGTTTCCGCGGCCTTCGTCCCGACCGCGACGATCCCGGCGACAGGTCCACTGGCCGCGCTGGCGCAGCCGGCGGCGCCGGGTTTGAGCACGCCAACGGCCGCCGAGATCGGGCGTGCCGCGCTGCCGCCCGCGGCTGGTCGTGCCCCGGGGCTCCGGCCCGTGCCGGAGCCAGCCGCGACGTTCGCGCGCGAAACGTTACCCGACAGACCCGCGCGTTCCCCGAGGGCCATGCCCGCTATGCCGCCCCCGCCGGTTGAAGCGGGCGGCGATGGCGAGGCCGCTCCCATCGCCACCGTGGCAACTCCGGCCAGCCCGAGCAGCTGGTGGAGGGCGACGCGTGACGTCGCGCTCGCAACGCCACCGGTGCCGGGCCTTGCACACATTCCGACGGCGCCGATCGCCCCCGCATCGTCTCCGGCGGAAGCGGGCAGCCGGTCGCCCATGCCCGGGACATCGGCCTCGCCCCGACTGCTGGCGATGGCCGGCACTGCCGCAATGGTGCGACCGGTCGCGGTGAGCAGCCCCGCCGCGCCGCCTGTGCCGGACCGCGTGGCGTCGGCGCCCGCGCTGGCAGCCGTCGCCGAAGCCCCCCGGGTGCTGCCTTCGCCAGAGGCCGGCGGACCTGGCGCAAAGCCGTCGCCCGTCCTGGCCCGCGCGGACGCGACATGGCCGGCGTTGGTGCCGATCGGTGCGGAGATTCGTGGCGTGCCACCGCCGATGCCGGTGTCGCCCGACCGGCTCGCTTTTTCCAACGCCCTGGCTCCGACACCCCTGGCCAGCACGAGCGACGCGGGCTCACGTCCGCCGGTGCCGGCGCGCGTGCCGGCTGCGATCTCCGAGCCCGCAGCCACGCCCGCCAGGCTCGCGCTGGCCTCACCGCCGGCGCTGCTGCCACCCGACCAGATCAGCGCGTCGGTCGTCCCCACTCCGCCGGTGTCCGCGACCGCGGCCGGCCTGGTCCCGACAGTACCGCCGGACCTGCCGGCTGCGTCGACTCTGCCTGTGACCGCGCCCGCGAGCCTCATGCTGGCCTCGCCGCCAGCGCCGCTGCTCGCTTCCGCACCGAGACCATCCCTGGCTATCGCCTCCGCCGCTCCGCCGCGATCGATTCCGGCTGAGGCGCTCACTGTGCGGCTGCCGCCTCGGCCGCAGCCGCGGGTCGTGACGGTTACGGCGCGGGTCTTCGCCCCGGCCATGCCGCCGGCGCCGATCGTCGCCGGGCTGCTGAAGCGGGCGGAAGCGAGACTCGTCGCCGGCGACGTTCGCAGCGCCCGCGCCCTGTACGAGAAGGCGGCCGCCGCCGGCAGCGGCGCTGCGGCGCTCGGGGTGGCGAAGACGTTCGATCCGGTCTTCCTCGCCGCAATCGCCGCAACCGACGTGATGGGCGACCGCCGCGTCGCCGCGCGCTGGTACCGGAAGGCGGCGCAGCTTCGCGAGGCGCAGGCCGATATGCGGCCGGACGACCCGAAGCCCGACCCCTTGCCCGCCGACGGAGATCATTGATGCCTCCGCGTTGCGCCCGCTTGGACACGTCCGACGCGTCTTTCGCCCTCTGTGCAGAGGCAACCGGGACAGGAATGCGCCTCAGCGCGGCCGGCGGTGCCGCAGCTGCACCCCTCTCGCGCGGCCGCGCGGGGGCCCGTATTCCTCCGACGACGCTGCGATTCGGCACCGCCTTGCTGTTCGCCACGCTGCTGGTTCCAAGTACGATCGTCTGGCCGATCGAAGCCGCTGCGCGCGGTGGCGGCGGCCATGGCGCGGCCGCCGGCGTGGGTGGGCCTGGCGGCGGCAACGGTCGGGGCGGGTTCGGGCCCGGCGGGGGTTTCGGTCAGGGTGGCGGGTTCGGCCAGGGTGGCGGGTTCGGCCAGGGTGGAGGGTTCGGCCAGGGCGGCGGGTTCGGCCAGGGTGGCGGGTTCGGCCAGGGCGGCGGGTTCGGCCAGGGCGGAGGGTTCGGGCCGGGGCCGGGATCGCAAGGGAACGGCAATGGGCCCGGCGGTGGCGCTTCAGGCGGACCGGGCTCCGCAGGTGGCACTGCGCCCGGAGCCGGACCCTCGGGTCAGGGCGGTAACGGCAATGCCGGCGCAGGGACCGGCGGCGGCGGTGGTGGCTTTGGGGCAGCCGGAGGACCGGGCCCTGGGCATGGGTTCGGGGGTGGTTTTGGCCTGGGTGGCGGGTTCGGCGGCGGGCCCGCCCCGGGATCCAGCGGCAACGGCACCGGCCCGGCGGGCGCCGCTTCGGGCGCTCAAGGGGCGGGATCCGGAAGCGGCACCGGGACCGGCATGGGATCGTCGGGCGGCGGCGGAACAGGTGGTTCCGGTCCGGGAACGGGAAGCGCTTCCGCCGGCGCGGGCCCGGGCGCTGGCGGAAGCGGAGCCGGTTCCTCGGCAGGCGGGCCGGGTTCGGGCGGACCTGGCGGGGCTGGAGGCGCGGCGTCGGCCGGCGGCCAGGGCGGAACCGGGACGGCAGGCGGATCCGCGGGTGGCGGTTCGGGCAGCGCGGGCGCAGGCGGCGCTGCGGCTGGCGGCGGCAATGGTGGACCCGGCGCCGGCGGCGGCGCGGGTAGCACCGGGTCGGCCGGCGGCGGTGCGGGCGGTGCCGCGGGAGCCGCCGGAAGTTCGGGCGCAGGCGCCGCGGCCGGAGGTGCCAGCGCGGGAGCGAGCGGGAACGCGGCCGCCGGTGGCACCGCCGGATCCGGCGGCACCGGCACGGGTGCGGCGAGCGCGGTCGGCGTTGCCGCGGCCGCCGCATCCGGCCTCGGCCTCGGTCAGTCCGACGCGGCGGCGGGATCGGCGGGAAATGCGGCAACCGGAATCGGGACGGCCGCCGCACCGGCCCCGGCCGTTTCTCCCGCCGCCGCTTCACCTGGGCCGGCGCTATCCCCCGTCGCGGTGGCGATTCCCGCTCCCGCACTCCCCGCCGATCCGTCGCTGACCGCCCCCGCTGTGCTGCCACCGAGTCCGGACGGAAACGTGGCCGATCCCGGCCGGCGGCTGCTTTCGCAACCGGGCTTCGGCACCGGGCGAACGATGGCTCGCGTCAGCGCCACGATCATGGCACCGGCGCCGGCGCGGCAGCATGCCGGCGGCCCGGGCCCTGGCGCCTATGACGGCGCATACAGCGGTGCAGCACGGCTGGTACGCGGGAATTGCCCCCGCGCGATTTCCTTCGCCCTCGTCGTGCAGGACGGGCGGATGCTCTACGAGGATCCGGTGAACGGCGACCTCGAGGGTCCGGTGCCGCCGGGGCCGGACACCCGCCTCGTGCAGCTTCGCCGCGGCCGGGTGCGCCTGGTTGCAACCATGAACGGGCGCGATCTGGTCGGAGGTGTCTACGGCGGCGCCTGCGATTACGACTACGCGCTGCACCGGGTGCTCTCGGACGTCATCCTGGTGGAGCCCCTGCCGCCGCCGCCCGGAACCGCGTTCGCCAGTGCGCCTCCAGCGCCGGAAGCCCCGCCGCACGTCACGCTCAGCGCGGCACGCGTGGTCCTCTCGCCGGAGGCGGAGGCGCACCGGGGCGACCTGCTGCTCCGCCGCGGGGACATCGTCGCGGCGCGGCATCTGTATCAGCGCGCCGCTTCCGGCGGTGACGGCCACGCCGCAGCGGCGCTCGGCTGGACCTACGATCCGGCCTTCAAGGCCAGAAGCCGCGGCGCGGCGCTTGCCGACCCGCTCGTCGCGCGGGTCTGGTATCAGCGCGCGCAGTTGCTCGGCGATCATGAACGCGACCTGCGCCTGCGGGCGCTGGAGACGCCTGAGGCCGAAGGCGGAAGCTGAGGCAACCAGCAGGCCCGCATAAGCCGGCCGCCCTTGGTCAGATCGGGCGCACTGCGCGCTCGACACCGTCGAGCGCACCGTAGAGCCCTCGTCACGGGGCGGGAGCCACGTCAAGCCTGCGGCCTTCGGCCGCACCGCGCGAAGCGCGGCTCCGGGCTTGACGTGGCCTCCGCCCCGTGGCCCCCCCGCACTGAACGCCTCCGACACCGGCTGCCTCGCGTTGGAGCGGCGGATCGGCGTCGCCGTGCTACAGGGGCGCGATGGACACGAGCCTGCCCTCCCGACTGCGCGCCGGCGACGAGAGCACCCGCGCCCTGCTGTCGCGGCTGTGGCGCGAGCATGTCCGGCACCATCGCGGCCGGCTGTTTACCGTACTGGCGCTGACCGCGGCGATGGCGGGACTGACCGCGCTCTACCCGGTGGTGATCGACCGCGCCTTCGCCATGTTCGCGGCGAAGGACCCGCGCATCCTGTACCAGGTGCCGGCCCTGGTCGTTGCCATCACCGGCGCCAAGGCCGCCGTGCAGTACGGCCAGAGCGTGACGGTGCAGCAGGTCGTGCTGCTGGTGATCCGTGAGCTTCAGGGCCGGATGTTCGCGCACCTCTCCCGCGCCGACCTGGCACGGGTGGAGCGCGAGGCGCCGGCACAGCTTGCCGCCCGCTTCACCACCGACGCGGCGATCATCCGCGAAGCGCTGACCCGCGCGGCGCAGGGCATTGCCGACGCGGTGACGGTGGTCGGGCTGATCGGCTCGATGCTGTATCTCGACTGGGTGCTGACGCTGATCGCGGCGCTGCTTTATCCGCTCGCCGCGATGCCGATCCAGCGCATCGGCAGGCGGGTGCGGCGCGCCTCGGGCGGCATGCAGGAACGCATGGGCGAGACCGCGGCGCTGCTGAACGAGAGCTTCGCCCAGGCCCGTACCGTGCGCGCCTACCGGTTGGAGGCGCATGAGGAGCGAAGGGCCCGCACCGCCTTCCGCGATCTCTACATCGCGCTGATGCGCATGACCCGCAGCCGCGCCCGGGTCGATCCGGTGCTGGAGGTGCTGGGCGGCGCCGCGGTTGCCGCGGTGATCGGCTTCGCCGGCTGGCGCGCCGCGCTCGGCACCGGCACGGTCGGCAATTTCACCGGCTTCGTCGCGGCGCTGCTGATTGCCTCGCGGCCATTGCGGGCGCTCGGCTCACTGAACGCGGCGGTGCAGGAAGGGCTCGCCGGCCTCGCCCGCGTCTTCGCGGTGATCGACGAGCCGCCAGCGATTATCGAGCGCCCGGGCGCCGTGCCGCTGCCGCCGGGACGCGGGCATGTGGTGTTCCGGGAGGTGGGCTTCGTTTATCCGGACGGCCGCCCCGGGCTGCGCCGGCTGAGCTGCGAGGCGGCGCCCGGCCGGACGATCGCCCTGGTCGGCCCGTCCGGCGCCGGCAAATCCACCGCGCTGGCGCTGATCCCGCGCCTGCACGACGTCACCCGCGGCGCGATCCTGGTGGACGGGATCGATATACGCGACCTGCAGCTCGCCTCGCTGCGCGACGCGATCGCCTATGTCGGCCAGGATTCGCTGCTGTTCGACGAGTCGCTCGCCGCCAATATCCACCTGGGCCGACCGGACGCCACGGAGACGGCGGTGGAACAGGCGGCGCTCGCCGCCGCCTGCGGCTTCGTCGGGGAGCTGCCGCAGGGCTTTGCGACCCGCGTCGGCCCCGGCGGCGGCCGGCTGTCCGGCGGCCAGCGGCAACGCGTCGCGCTGGCCCGGGCGCTGCTGCGCGACCCGCGCATCCTGCTGCTCGACGAGGCGACCAGCGCGCTGGACGCGGAGAGCGAGGCGGCGGTGCAGGCAGCGCTCGCCCGGCTGCGCGCCGGCCGCACCACGATCATCGTCGCCCATCGCCTCTCCACCGTGCGCGAGGCCGACCTGATCGTGGCGCTCGCGGATGGCGAGGCGGTCGAGTCCGGCGATCACGCGACGCTGCTCCGGCAGGACGGGCTCTACGCCCGGCTGGTGCGCACCCAGGCGCTGGGCGTCTGAACCGGGCGGCGCCGCGCCGCCCGCCCCTGGACCTCGGGCCCATCGTGCTGATATCGACGGCTGCGACCGAACGGTTCGGTCGGCGGCAACCGGTCAACCTGCCCGGCGTTGCGCTGCGGTGTCGTCGCGGGCGGTGTCGCGCAGGCGTTGTCTCGCCCGGCCGGGTGACCGACGTCGGGCCGGCGGTGGGGACGGGAGAAAGAGGGACGCGGCATGGCCGGTGAGGAGCAGCCGGGCGGCAGCACGGCCGACCAGTCGCGGCGCCCGGCGGCCTCGGGCGCCGCACCGCAGGCCGGCAACGCGCAGGCCCAGCCGTCCCAGGCGCGGGCCGAAGCGCCGCCGGAGCAGCGCCCGAACCGCGGCCGCTCCGGCCTGATCCGCCTCATCTTCCTCATCGTGGTGCTGGTCGCGGTCGCGGCGGGCGGTTGGTACTATTACTCCACCCGCAATCTCGAGGGCACCGACGACGCCTTCACCGACGGCAACGTGGTGACCATCGCGCCGCACGTCGCCGGCTACGTGACCGCGCTCGCGGTCACCGACAACCAGTACGTGAAAGCGGGCGACGTGCTGATCCGCATCGATCCGCGCGACTTCGTGGCGGCCCGCGACCAGGCGGCCGGAACGCTGGCGGTGGCCCAGGGACAGCTCGCCGGCGCCGAGGCCGGGCTCGAGAGGGCGCGCGTCACCTTCCCCGCACAGCTCACCCAGGCCCAGGGCCAGCTCATCGAAGCCGAGGGCCAGCTCTACAAGGCGCAGACCGACTACAAGCGGCAGCACAGCATCGCGCGCGCCGCCACCACCCAGGAGAGTGTCGACACCTCCACGGCCAATCTGCGGCAGGCGGAGGGCCAGGTGAAAGTGGCGCAGGCGCAGGTGCAGGAGGCGACACCGGTGCCGCAGAACATCGCCCAGTCGAAGGCGCAGGCCGACCAGCTCACCGGCTCGGTGCGCGAGGCCAAGGCACGGCTCGACCAGGCCGAGCTCAACCTTGGCTACACCGTCGTGCGGGCGCCGCAGGATGGCTGGGTCACCCGCCGCAACGTCAATGTCGGCGACTATGTCCAGCCCGGCCAGGCGATCATGTCGCTGGTCACGACGAAGGTCTGGATCACCGCCAATTTCAAGGAGACGCAGCTCGACCGCATCCGCCCGGGGCAGCGCGTCGACGTCCATGTCGACGCCTACCCCAGCCTCAAGCTGCTCGGCCATATCGACAGCATCCAGCGCGGCTCCGGCAGCCGGTTCAGCGCCTTCCCGGCCGAGAACGCCACCGGCAACTTCGTCAAGATCGTGCAGCGCGTGCCGGTCAAGATCGACATCGACAGCGGGCTGCAGCCCGATGTGGCGCTGCCGCTCGGTCTGTCGGTCGAGCCCACCGTGCATCTCGACGGCACCCGGTCGGCCGGCCAATGAGCGGCGCCGCGAACCCCGACGACGCGAACTGGAAGCCGCGGGCCAATCCGTGGCTGATCGCGGTCGTGGTCACGCTCGCCGCCTTCATGGAGATCCTCGACACCACGATCGTCAATGTCAGCCTGCCGCACATCGCCGGGTCGATGTCGGTCAGCTATGACGAGGCGACCTGGACGTTGACCTCCTACCTGGTCGCCAACGGCATCGTGCTGCCGATCTCCGGCTGGATCGGGCGGGTGATCGGGCGCAAGCGCTACTTTCTCGTCTGCATCGCGATGTTCGCGGTCTGCTCCTTCCTGTGCGGCATCGCCGGCAGCCTGATGCAGCTCGTGCTGTTCCGGCTGCTGCAGGGCTTCTTCGGCGGCGGGCTGCAGCCCAACCAGCAATCGATCATCCTCGACACGTTCGAGCCGGCGCAGCGCGGCCGCGCCTTCGGCATCGTCGCCATTGCCGTGATCTTCGCCCCGGTGATCGGCCCGACGCTCGGCGGCTGGATCACCGACACCTATTCCTGGCGCTGGGTGTTCTTCATCAACGTGCCGGTCGGCATCTTCACCCTGTTCGCGGTCGCCCGCATGGTCGAGGACCCGCCCTGGGTGCTGCGCCAGCAAGGCAGCGGACGCAAGAACGTCGACTATATCGGCCTCGGCCTGATCGCGCTCGGCCTTGGCTGCCTGCAGATCATGCTCGACCGCGGCGAGGACGCGGACTGGTTCTCCTCGCCCTTCATCCGCACCTTTGCCGCCCTTGCGGCCGTCGGGATCGCCGGTGCGGTCGTCTGGCTGCTGACCACGAAGCACCCGATCGTCAACCTGCGCTGCCTCGCCGATCGCAACTTCGCCATGGGCTCCGTCATGATCTTCGCGATCGGCGCGATTCTCTATTCCAGCGCCGTGCTGATCCCGCAACTGGCACAGGAGCGGCTCGGCTACACCGCGCTGCTTGCCGGGCTGATCCTGTCGCCCGGCGCGCTGCTGCTGATCCTGCTGATCCCGATCGTCGGGCGGCTTCTGATGCCGTACGTGCAGACCCGCCACATCATCGGCTTCGGCTTCTTCGCGCTCGGCTGCGCCCTGCTCTACGCTCACACGCTGACGCCGAACGTCGATTTCGACACGCTGGCGCTGATGCGGGCAGCGCAGACCTTCGGCCTCGCCTTCCTGTTCGTGCCCAACAGCACGATCACCTACATCACGCTGCCGCGCGAGCTCAACGCCGACGGCAGCGCGCTCTACGTGATGTTCCGCAACGTCGCGGGGTCGATCGGGATCTCGCTCGCGACCGCGCTGGTCACCCAGCGCACCCAGGCCAACATGGCGCATCTCGTGCAGTACATGACGCCGCTGTACCAGCCGTACAACGCGGCACTGGCGCAGATCGAGAATGCGCTCAGGGACATGGGCCACGCCGCCTCGACACTGCACCAGGCGGCGGAGGCACAAATGTTTCTCCAGCTCCAGACCCAGGCGAGTATTCTCGCCTATACCGATGTCTTCGCCCTGTGCGCGATCGCGGCGTTCTGCATCGTGCCGCTGACCTTCCTGTTCGGCCCGAGCAAAGCCGGCGGCGGCCGCGGCGCCCCGGCGCATTGACCTGCCGGCCTATCGCTGCGCGGCGATCGGCAGGAACATCGGCCAAGGCGCAGAGAAAGAAAGGTCTTCTTCTTCTGAAGAAAAAGAAGCAAAAAGACTTTTATTTGTTTAAGGTCGAGGCAGTTCCACCGTCCTCAGCCCAGAACGAATAAAAGTTCTTTGGTTCTTTCTTTCAAGAAAGAACACCTTTCCTTGCCTTGGTCAAGGCTTCACCTACACGGAGAAGTACTTGGCGTGCGGGTTGACCACGACCAGCGCGCTGGTCGACTGCTCCGGATGCAACTGCCACTCGTCCGACAGCGACACGCCTATCCGCTCCGCTTGCAGCAGCCGCAGCAACGGCACCTGATCCTCGAGCCGCGGGCAGGCCGGATAGCCGAACGAGTAGCGCGACCCCCGATACCCCTGCGCGAGCATCCGCTCGATGTCCCGGTCGTCCTCAGCGGCGAAGCCAAGCTCGGCGCGGATCCGCTTGTGCGTGTATTCCGCCATCGCCTCGGCCATCTCCACCGACAGGCCGTGCAAATAGAGATAATCCTGGTAGCGGTTGTCCTCGAACCAGGCGCGTGCGGTCTCCGACGCGCGCTGGCCGACCGTCACCACCTGCAGCGCGATCACGTCGCGCTCGGCGTCGTCGATATCGCGGAAGAAATCCGCGATGCACTCGCCGTCCTCGCGCGGCTGGCGCGGCAGGGTGAAGCGGCAGAGTTCGGTCTCGCCGTCGCGGTCGAACACGATCAGATCGTTGCCCTGGCCCGCCGCCTGCCAGTAGCCGTACGCCGCCTGCGGCCGCAGGATGTCCTCGGCCTCGCACAGCGCCAGGATGCGACGCATCACCGGTCGCAACTCCTGCTTCGCCCAGCCGAGGAAATCCTCGAGCGAACGCCCCTGCTTCCGGAATCCCCACTGGAACTGATAGAGGCTGCGCTCATTGACGAACGGCACGATCGCTTTCGGCACCGCCTCGATCACGCGCGGTCCCCAGAAGGGCGGCACCGGCACCGCCAGCTCCCGGGTGAGCCGCCGCCGCCGCGCCTGCACCGCCGCAAGATCGACCGGCCGGAAGGCGCGGCTGTCGGCCTGGCCGAGCGTGCGGGAAGGGTTGCGCCCCTTGCCCGCGCGCCGCGCTTGCACCGCGGCGAGGTAATCGTCGAACGCGTTGCCGGTCACCTTGTCCATCAGGTGCAGCCCGTCGAACGCGTCGCGGGCGTACGCGACGCGGCCGGAGGCGTAGGCCCGGACGCAATCCTCCTCGACATAGGACCGGGTCAGCGCCGCGCCGCCGAGCAGGACCGGGATGTCGACGCCCTGGCGCGACATTTCCTCGAGATTCTCGCGCATCACCACGGTGGATTTCACCAGCAGCCCGGACATGCCGATGGCGTGCGCGCGATGCTCGCGCACCGCGTGCACCATGTCGGCGAGCGGCACCTTGATGCCGAGATTGACCACGCGATAGCCGTTGTTGGTCAGGATGATGTCGACCAGGTTCTTGCCGATGTCGTGCACGTCGCCCTTGACGGTGGCGAGCACGATCGTGCCTTTCTCCTGGCCCTCCACCCGTTCCATGAACGGCTCCAGGTAGGCGACGGCGGCCTTCATCGTCTCGGCCGATTGCAGCACGAAGGGAAGCTGCATCTTCCCCGCGCCGAACAGCTCGCCGACGATCTTCATCCCGTCGAGCAGGATGGTGTTGATGATCTCGAGCGGCGAATGCGCCTTCAGCGCCTGGTCGAGATCATCGGCCAGCCCCTTGCGGTCGCCGTCGACGATCCGGTCGCGCAGCCGCTCCTCGACCGTCTCCGCGCGCCTGCGGCGCGTCGCTTCGGCGGCCTTGCGGTCGGCGAACAGCTCCAGGATGCGGGCGAGTGGGTCGTAGTCCTCGCGCCTGCGGTCGAAGATCAGATCCTCGGCGACCGCGACCTCCTCGGGCGGGATCTGGTGCAACGGGCGGATCTTGCTGACATGCACGATCGCCCCGCTCATCCCGGCGCGCACCGCATGGTCCAGGAACACGCTGTTCAGCACGGCGCGCGCCGCGGGGTTAAGGCCGAAGCTGACATTCGACAGGCCCAGGATGATCTGGATCTCGGGAAAGCGCTCGCGGATCGCCGCGATCCCCTCCAGCGTCCATTGCGCCAGCTTGCGGTCGTCCTCGTTGCCTGTCGCGATGGTGAAGGTCAGCGGATCGATCAGCAGGTCGGATTGCGGCAGGCCGTGCCGCCCGCAGGCGAACTCGACGAGGCGCGTCGCGACCGCGAGCTTGCGCTCCGGCGTCTTCGCCATCCCCTCCTCGTCGATGGTGAGCGCGATGACGCCGGTGCCGAAGCGGCGGGCGAGGCGCAGGCGCTGCTCGGCGGCGTGCTCGCCATCCTCGAAATTGATCGAGTTGATGATCGGCTTGCCGCCATGCAGCTTCAACGCGGCTTCGATCACCGGCGTCTCGGTGGAATCGATCACCAGCGGCGCGTTGACGCTGGACGTGAAGCGGCGGATGACCTCGTCCATCTCCGCCCGTTCGTCGCGCCCGACGAAAGCGGTGCAGACATCGAGCGCGTTCGAGCCCTCCGCCGCCTGCTCGCGCCCCATCGCGACGCAGCCGTCCCAGTCGCCGCGCTCCTGCAGCTCGCGCCATTTCTTCGAGCCGTTGGCGTTGCAGCGCTCGCCGATCGAGAAATAGCTGTTCTCCTGCCGCAGCGGCACGGCGCCGTAGAGGCTGGCGACACCGGGCACCCAGACCGGGCGGCGGGCGACGGGCGGCGGGCGCCGCGCCGCACCGGCGCGCCGGCGCAGCATCGCGTCCAGCGCCTCGATATGCGGGGTGGAGGTGCCGCAGCAGCCGCCGATCAGGTTGACCCCGTCCTCGGCGACGAAGCGCTCCAGCCAGCTCGCCAGCTCCGCGGCGCCCAGCGGATAGCGCGTCTGCCCGTCCACCAGCTCCGGCAGGCCGGCATTGGGCTGGCAGGACAGCAGGCCCGGCCAGTTGGCGGCGAGCCAGCGCACGTGCTCGGCCATCTCCTGCGGCCCGGTGGCGCAGTTCAGCCCGAGCAACGGCACGTCCAGCGCCTGCACCACGGTCGCCGCGGCGGCAATATCCGGGCCGACCAGCAGCGTGCCGGTGGTCTCGACCGTGACCTGCACGAAGATCGGCGTGTCGGTGCCGGCCTCGGCGCGGGCGATCTTGGCGCCGTTCACCGCCGCCTTGATCTGCAGCGTGTCCTGGCAGGTCTCGATCAGGATGGCGTCGACGCCGCCTTCGATCAGGCCGCGGCTCTGCTCGGCCAGCGCCGCCTCGAGCGGGTCGTAGTCGATCGTGCCGAGGCTCGGCAGCTTGGTGCCCGGCCCGACGCTGCCGACCACCCAGCGATGCCGCCCGTCGGCGAAGCTCTCGGCAGCCTCGCGCGCCAGCTCGCCGGCGCGGCGGTTGATCTCGCGCGCCCGATCGGCCAGGTCGAACTCGCCGAGCGTGATCGGCGAGCCACCGAAGCTGTTGGTCTCCACCATGTCGGCGCCGGCGGCGAAATAGCCGCGATGGATCTCGCGCACCAGATCGGGACGGGAGAGCGTGAGCACGTCGGTGCAATTCTCCCGCCCCCAGAAATCCGCCTCGATATCGAGCGTCAGCGCCTGCACGCGGCTGCCCATGCCGCCGTCGCACAGCAGCACCTGGTCGTGCAGCGCGTCGAGGAGGTGCGGTCGGCTCATGGCGAAGTCCTCAGTGGCGGGCGGCGGTCCGTAGCGGCTGCCAGAATGGGGGAGCGGCGCGCCATTCGGGTTAATGGCTCAGGGCGCAGCCGGCCTGGACCGGGCCGGCGCACCGGATGCGGCCGCGGCGTGACGCGGCGCCGCCGCGCCAGGCGGGACGCGCCGCTCGCCGGCCGCCGTATCACCGCGACGCGCGGACCAGAGCCGCACTTCGAGCCGTCCCGGCACGACGCGCCCATCGTCCAGCCGCAGTCCGGCGCTGCGCAGCAATCCCAGCATCTCGGTATTGCTGAAGCCGGGCCAGCGATGCGCCAGCCGCGCCGCGAGAGTCCGGTCGCCATGCGCGGCGAGGTCGGCGACGACCAGTCGGCCACCGGGCCGCAGCACCCGCGCCGCCTCGGCCAGCGCCGCGGCGGGATCCTCGGCGTAGTGCAGCACCATCTGCAGCACCGCCGCGTCGAACGAAGCGTCCGCCAGCGGCAGGCAATACATGTCCGCCTGGCGCACGGCGCAATGATCCAGCCCCGCGCGGCCAAGCCGCGCCCGTGCCAAGGCGAGCATCGCCCGGCTGGCATCGATCCCGAGCGCCGTATCGACGCGCCGCGCCAGCAATTCCAGAAGCTGGCCGGTCCCGGTGCCGATATCCAGCAGCCGCCCGATGCCGCGTTCCGGCAGCAGCGCCAGCAACGCCGCTTCCACCGGCTCGGCGGCAAGCCCCAGCGCACCCATCTCGTCCCATTCCGCGCCACGCTGGCGGAATCCATCCGAGGCGATGCGCGCCCGTTCCGCGACCACCCGCGCGGCCCGCCGCCGGTCGGCGGCCAGCAGCGGGTCGTCCGGCGGCAGCCACGCCAGCAGCGTGCGCGCCTGATCGCCGCCCGGCCCTTGCGGCAGGGTGAACCACACGTTCGCGCCCTCGCGCATCCGCTCGAGCAGCCCGGCATCGCCCAGCAGCTTCAGGTGGCGCGACAGACGCGGCTGCGACTGGCCCAGGATCTCGGTGAACTCGCTGACGCAGAAGCCGCCGCGGGCGGCGAGCGCCAGCAGGCGGAGCCGGGTCGGCTCGGCGGCGGCGCGCAATCGGGTCAGCAAGGTGTCCATCTCTTGTCCGCTGTATGCTGATATCTTTATATCCCGCAATGGTCCTGCTGGTCGATGCCCGCCTGCCCGTCGAGATCCGTCCGCCGCACCCCGGCGCGACGGCGGGCGCGACGCCGGCACTCGACGCCGATGCGGAAACCGCATTGCTGATCGAAGGCGAAGCCGCGCCGCTCCCGGGCCGCGCCGTCGCGCATTTCCGACCGGGGACGGAAGGGCTGCACGACGCCGGCTGCGCGTGCTGCCGGCCACGCGCCGGCGTCGCGATGGCGCTTTCGCACCTTCTGATTTCCCGCGCGCGCGGCGAGGTGCCGTTCTTTCGCCGCGTGCTCGCCCTGCCGGCAACGGCGGCGGGAGAGGCGGCGATCCGCGCCGCGCTGCGCGGCGATCCGCTGCTCGCCGCGCGCTACCGGCCCGCCTGAACCGCCTCGGGCAGGGTCGCGTCGCCCTCGCCCAGCGATCGCTGCATCGTGACGACATCGAGCCAGCGGCCGAACTTCCAGCCGCAGGCGCGCATCACGCCAACCCGCGTGAAGCCGAGGCTGGCATGCACGCCGATCGAGCCGACATTGTCGGAATCCCCGATCACCGCGAGCATCTGCCGGAAACCGGCGGCCGTTGCGGTATCAAGCAATTGCGACACCAGCGCCTTGCCCACGCCCTGGCCGCGCACATCCTCGCGCACATACACGCTGTCCTCGGCGGCGTAGCGATAGGCGGAGCGGTCGCGGAATTGTGTGTAATACGCAAAGCCCAGCACGCCGGTCGCATCGGCGGCAATCAACCAGACGGCGCCATGGTTGCGGCCACGGTCGAAACGCCGTGACATTTCTTCGACCGAAGGCGGCACCTCCTCGAAGCTGCCGGTGCCGTGCAGGACGTGATGCGCGTAGATCGACTGAATCTCCGGCACATCGTCCGGCCGCGCCGGCCGGATCGCCACCGCTGGTCCGGGATTCAGGCTGCCGCCTGCCATCGTCGCTTCTCCCTCCGGCACCATCGCCGCCAATCCCGGTCAGTCTCGATACCAGGGTGGCCGGCGGCAAGCGGGTTGTCGCCGGGGGAACGCGAGATTGTTGCAGCCATCATGTCACCATGATTGCCCCGCCATAACGTGGTAGGTAGAGTGCCGCGGTGCAGCATGCGGGCGGGACACATGGCATCCGATGGTGGAACTTCCCGGCGACGAAATGATGCCAACCCGCTTGCTCCTTCTGCTTGATCGGGCGGCAGGGTTCATTTATGGAGCCGGAAACCGCTCGCAGCAGTGGATCAGGACGCCGCAGCCGGACCCGGAAACCGGGTCGCCTCGGCTGGATATCGAATCAATCGATCGCGGAACAAATTGCCTGGCATGGGCGGGCAACCGACGATAGATGTGTGCTGACCGGGATCACCCGCGTGGCATATCGGTTCGATAGCTCCGTCGGGAGGTGGCCCAGTCAGTGTCATGGCGTGGAGCGGATGGCATGCCCGAGGGAATAGGCCGCGAGCACGGTGACGTCGCGCGCCCGGAGCCGGCGCCGGCGATCGACGCCGAGACCCTCGGCAGTGGCGCGCCGGACCCGGTGGAGGTGCGCCTCGCCGCGGTGATCGGGGCCGCGCGGCATCACGGCGTTGACATGGACCGCCGCGACTTCCGGGCGACGCCAGGGGAAGTGGTGCCGTCGCCGGCAAGCCTGACACGCTGGTTGACCGACCAGGGGCTCTGGGCCAAGGCCGTGCGCCTGTCCTGGAAGCGTCTCGTGCGCATCAGCGGCGGCGCGCCGGTGGTGCTGCTGTTCAACGATGGCGGCGCCGGTCTGCTGATCGCCGCCGACCGCCTGCGCAATGTCGTCTGGATCAAGGATCCGCTCGGAACCGAGGCCGACATCCCGGTCGCGGTCGACGAGCTCCGCCTGTCTGAGGTCTGGGACGGCGAGGCGCTGCTGGTGCGCCGCCAGCGCGGCGAATCCCTCGAAGAAGCGCCATTCAACATGGCGTGGCTGGTGCGCCTGGTGCTGCGCGAGCGCAAGCTGCTCACCAGCCTCAGCATCGCGGGACTCGTGCTCAGCGTCCTGACGGTCATGCCGACGCTGCTGGTCATGTCGCTGATCGACGAGGTGCTGCAGCACAACAGCATGAACTCGCTGATCATGCTGTCGCTGATATTCCTGATCGTCGTGGTGTGGGAGACCATCCTCGGCCACAGCAAGCGGGAGCTGACCCAGGTCATCGCCACCCGGATCGATACACGGCTCAACCTGCACGTGTTCAACCGGCTGCAGGCGCTGACGCTCGATTATTTCGAGCGCAACCAGGTCGGCGCGGTCACGCATCGCATCACGCAGATATTCAAGATCCGCGACTTCCTCACCGGCAAGATGGTGAACACGGTGCTCGACTTTTGCACTTTGATCATCATCCTGCCGATTCTCTTCTGGCTGAATGCGACCATGGCGTGGATGGTCCTGGCCGGATCCTGCCTGATCGCGCTGGTAATTCTCGTCTTCCTGCCGGCACTGCGCCAGGCCTATGGCGAGCTGGTGCGCGCCGAGGTGCGCAAGGGCAGCGTCCTGGTCGAGACCATCCACGGCATCCGCACGGTCAAGACCCTGGCGCTCGAGCCCTCACGCAGCGATCTCTGGGACGAGCGCGTGGCCGAGGCATCGGGGATGCGGCTGCGGGTCGGCCGGCTGGGGAACTGGCCGGAGACGCTGATCAACCCGATCGAGCGCTTCGTCGAGCGCGGCGTCGTGTTCGTCGGCGTCGGCATCGCGCTCTCTTCCGGCAACACGTTCGATATCGGCAGCGTCGTCGGCTTCATCCTGCTCGGCAGCCGCTGCGCCGCGCCGCTGGTCAATCTGGCCAAGCTGATCGGTGACTTCGAGGAGGTGCGCGCCTCGATCCTCGAAGTGCAGCACGTGCTGAACAATCCGACCGAGAGCCGCGCGCTGAAGACCGGGCTGCGCCCCACCTTCAAGGGCGCGATCAGCTTCGACGATGTCAGCTTCACCTATCCGCTGGCCAAGAGCCCGGCGCTCGACCGGGTGACCTTCGCGATCGAGCCCGGCACGATGCTCGGGGTCGTCGGCAAGAGCGGCTCCGGCAAATCGACGCTGACCCGACTGCTGCAGGGCATCAACCGCACCTACACCGGCTTCCTGAAGATCGACGGCGCCGACCTGCGCGAGATCAACCTGACGCACCTGCGCCGCAGCTTCGGCGTCGTGCTGCAGGACAATTTCCTGTTCCGCGGCTCGGTCAAGGACAACATCATCGCCGGCCGCCCGGGACTGACCATCACCGATGCGGTGCGGGCGGCGCGGCTCGCCGGTGCGGAGGAGTTCATCGAGCGCCTGCCGGCCGGTTACGACACCTTCGTCGAGGAAGGCTCCACCAACCTCTCCGGCGGACAGCGGCAGCGCCTGGCGATCGCCCGCGCGCTGATCTCCGACCCGAAGATCATGATCCTCGATGAGGCCACCAGCGCGCTCGATCCGGAGAGCGAGGCGCTGGTGAACGCCAACCTGCAGCGCATCGGCAAGGGGCGGACGATGGTGATCGTGTCGCACCGCCTCTCCTCGCTGGTCGATTGCGACCAGATCCTGGTGATGGAGAAAGGCCGGGTCGCCGATATCGGCCCGCATCGCGTGCTGCTGGAGCGGTGCACCACCTACCGTCAACTGTGGATGCAGCAGAACCGGCATCTCGAGGGCGGTGGCATGCCGCGATCCACCGGGCTGAAGCCGGTCCTGGCGGAGGGAGACGACTGATGGCCCGCAACACCGAGACGGAGGGCAAGGCGCTGGCGCTGGCCCCGGCCCGGCCGGCGCTGAGCCTGGTCAGGCGCAACCGCGACGTGGCGACGAGCGAGCGGGCGTTGCTGGAGTTCGAAAGCCCGAGCGAGACGCTGATCGCGCTGCCGGCGCACGGCCCGGCGCGGATCAACGTCTATGTCGTGGGCCTGATGTTCGCGGCGTTTCTCGCCGTCGCCTGTCTGGTGCCGATGGATATCATCGTCACCGCACAGGGAACGACGATGGCGCTGAACTCGACCGTGGTCCTGCAGCCGCTGGAGACCGCGATCGTTCGCGAGATCGACGTGCGCGAGGGCCAGGTGGTGCACAAGGGCCAGATCCTCGCCAAGCTCGATCCGACGTTCGCGGCATCCGACGAGAAGCAATATCAGGACCTGGTCGACAAGGACCGCGCCGAGATCGCCCGGCTGACCGCCGAACTCGAGGAGAAGCCGTTCCATCCCGAGGCGTCGACCCAGGCGATGCTGATCAGTGCCACGCTGTACGCGCAGCGCCAGGCCCAGCTCGCCGCCCAGCTCTCGGAATACGACCAGAAGATCAGCACCGCGAAGGCGCAGGAAGCGCAGGCGGAGGCCGATATCCAGGGCTACCGCCAGCGCCTCTCCCTGGCCGCGACGGTCGAGGACAAGCGGCGCGAGTTGGAAAGACTGCAGGTCGGCAGTGTCCTCGACCTGCTGAGCGCCATGGACCAGCGGGTGGAGATGGAGCGCTCGCTGGGTGATGCGATCGCCCAGAAGGCGCAGGCCGAACACACCATCGCCGCGACCGAGTACGACCGCAAACAATGGCTCGAGCAATGGCGCGGCCAGATCAGCCAGGATCTGCGCGACGACCGGGCCAGTCTCGCCAACGATCTCGACAATCTCGAGAAGGACAGGCTGCGGCACCAGATGGTGACGCTGCGCGCCGATCAGGACGCGATCGTCTTGACGGTGGCGCGGGTCTCGCTCGGCTCGATCATGCAGTCGGGCGATCAGCTCATCACCATGGTGCCGGTCGACGCGCCGTTGGAGGTCGAGGCCGACGTCGACGCCGACGACGCGGGCTTCGTGCGGGTCGGGCAATCGGCCTACATCATGCTCAACACCTTCCCGTTCGTGCATTACGGCTACATCAAGGGCACCGTGCGCCTGGTCAGCCCGGACAGCTTCGATGCCAGCAGCGGACCCACCAGCACGTTGCCGAGCGGCGTGTCGACCTCCGCCAACACGACGAGCGCCAATGTCTCGAATCCCGCGAACGACACGACCACGTTCTATCGCACCCGCGTAACCATGGACGAGAACGGCCTGCACAACATCCCGCCGGGCTTCCGCATGGTCCCCGGCATGCCGGTCACCACCGACATCAAGGTCGGAACACGCACGATGATTCAGTACATAATGGAGCGTGTGATACCGACCTTCGAGACCGGTATGCGCGAGCCGCCGTGAGGGGCAACTGCAACCGCCGCTTCGGGGCGTCGTGACGCCACGCCGCGAACGGACCGTCCCGCCGCTTCCGCGGCGGACGACGCGTTCCGACCGTTAACGGGAGAGGCTGATGCCGGCGCTGCTTGATCGCGTCACCTCCGTCGTCTCGAACACGGCGCAGCTCCGGCGCGGCTTGGCGTTGCTCGAGGCCGGGGACCGTGCGAGCGGGTTCCGGCTGGTGGCGCGGGCGGCGCGCAGCGGCAACCCGGAGGCGCAATACGAGATCGGCCGCCTCTACCTGCAGGGCAACGTGGTGCCGCCCAGCCGGCGCGACGCGGCGATGTGGCTCGAACGCGCCGCCAATGCCGGCAAGGTCGAGGCGCAGTCGATGCTGGCGGCGATGTATCTGCATGGCGCGCCCGAAGGGCAGGGCGCCGCCGCCGCGCCGGCGCGGCCGGCGGCGGGGCTGTTCGGGGGCTCCGAGGCCGCGGCCCCGGATTTCGCCGCCGCGCTGCGCTGGTCCCGGCAGGCGGCCACGAACGGCTCGGCCGACGGACAGGCGCTGCTCGGCTACGTGCTGACCTCCGGCCCGGAGGCGATGCGCGACCTTGCCCAGGCCGAGGAGTGGTATCGCCGCTCCGCCGCCGGCGGCTGCCCGCAGGGCGCGCTCGGCCTCGGTCTGGCGCTGCTGCGCCATACCGACGATCCGACGATGCAGCCGCGTGCCGCGGAACAGATCGCGGCCGCCGCGACCGCCGGGCTGCCGACCGCGATCTACCTGCTCGGCGTCATGACCGAGCGCGGCGTCGGCATCAAACCCGACGTCGCCGCCGCCGCCAGCCTCTATCGCTCGGCGGCCGAGAAAGGGGTGCGATCGGGTCAGGCCCGCTGGGGACTGGCGCTGATGGAGGGCCGCGGCGTACCGGCCGATACGGTCGAAGGCGAATCCTGGCTGCGGCGTGCCGCGACCGCCGGCGATCCCGAGGCGGCGGCGTTGGTCGGCGACATCTACGCCCGCGGCGGCGATCTGCCGCCGAACTATGCCGAGGCGGCGATCTGGTTCCAGCGCGCCGCCGATCAGGGCCATTCCGCGGCGGCACGCGCCATGGGGCTGCTGTACCTGACCGGCGCCGGCGTCGCGCGCGATCCGGAGGAGGCGGCGCGCTGGTTCCGCCGCTCGGCCGAGGCCGGGAATGCCGCCTCCCAGGCCGATCTCGCCAACCTGATCCTGGCCGGCGCGGCGTCGGAGGAAGACCCGATCAAGGCGCGGCAATGGTTCGAGCAGGCGGCGGGCTCGGGCGATCTGGTGGCGGCGTTCAATTTCGGCGTCTGCCTCGCCGAGGGCGTCGGCGTGGAGCGTGACGACCGGCGCGCCGCGCTGTGGCTGCGCCGCGCCGCCGAGGGCGTGGTCAACGCGCAATACTGGTATGGCCGCATGCTGATCGAGGGGCGCGGGCTGGAGCCCGACCCCGCCGAAGGCCGCGCCTGGATCGGCCGTGCCGCCGAGGCCGGGATGATGGAGGCGAAGGTCGCGCTGGCCGAGATGATGGTGAACGGACGTGGCGGGCCGCGCGACCACGCGGCGGCGATGGCGCTGTTCGAGGTCGCCGCCGATCAGGGCCATGTCGGCGCGATGTTCGCCATGGGCGCGCTGAAGGGTGGCGGGCACGACGTGCCGCAGGACCGGCCGGTGGCGCAGCGCTGGTTCCGCATGGCGGCGGAGCGCGGCCATCCGCACGCGCAGATGATGCTCGGCCGCTATCTCGCCCGGGGATTGGCCGGCGAGCAGAACCACGCCGAGGCGCGGCAATGGCTGGAACGTGCGCGTGCCGGCGGGCTGGAGGAAGCGGCGCTGGATCTGGCCCGCCTGCCGCAGGAGCCGGGCGAAGAGCCGTTCCAGCCGCATGAGCAGAGGGCTGCCGACTGAGGACGGGGACAAAGGGCTGGGCCGAGGAAGTCGCCAGCCGTCAGACCGAACTCGCGTACCAGGCCTGGCGCCGCGGCCAGGCGGCGTCCGGCGGTGACGATTTGGCGTCGGCCCGGTCGTGGCTGGAGCGCGCGCACCGCCTGGCGCCGAAGGATGGCACGGTCGCCTTCACGCTGGCGATGCTGTTGCTCCGCCTCGGCGATCCCGCGGCGATCCCGTTGTTCGAGAGCTTCGCGCAGACGCATGACCGGCGGGAGGCGTGGCTCGGCCTGGCCGCGGCGCGGCGCCATGCGCGGCAGGCGGATGCCGCGGCCGCCGCCGCGGCCGCAGCACTGGCGCGGCACGTGCCGGACCCAAGCTTCGCGCCGCTGCTCGACGGGCTGGCGTCCGCCGCCGGACTGCCCGGGTGGTGCGGGGTGACCGGCGACGGCCTGCTGCTGCTGGGCGGGGGTGCTGCGATCGAGGCGGTCAGTCTGGCGCTGGACGGCAGGCCGGTCGCTGCGCTGGCGGGCGACGAGGGAGCGACCTTGCCGCGCGGCTGGGCCAAGGCGAGGCGGCTCGAGGTCAGCATCGGCGGCAAGGCGCTGCTGGGCAGTCCGATCGCCGTGCCGGCGATCCGGCGCATCGAGGGCTTCGTTGCGGTCGGCGATGGCGGCATCGAGGGCTGGGCCTGGCATCCGGGCGACCCCGATCGCGACCCGAAACTGACCCTGCTCGGCCCGGACGGGCAGCGCCGGGTCGTCGTCGCGCGCGATTTCGACGTGCCGGTGCCGGAAGAGGCGCCGCTCGCGCGCCCGCGAGGCTTCCGCCTTCGCGCCGGCGCGCTCGGCGCCTTCCTCGATGCGCCGCTACGGGTGGTCGGGCACGATGGGCGCGACCTGCTCGGCAGCCCGCTCGATCCCGGCGCGGAGCGGCGCAGCGCCGGTGCCCTGGCCCGCGCCGTTCCGGGCGGCACCTCCGACCTCCCGGCCGCGCTGTTCGCACCGGTCTGGGCCGGCGTGAGCGGTCCGCCCGCGCCGGCGCCGCGCGAACGTGCCGGGATCGACGTCATCGTCCCCGTGCATCGCGACGCGGCGACCACGCGCGCCTGCCTCGACTCCCTCGCCACGACGGTCGGCGAGGAGGTGCGCGTCATCGTGGTCGACGACGCCTCGCCCGACCCCGAGCTCGTCCGCGCGCTCGACCAGCGCGCCCGCGCCGGCCGCATCCGCCTGATCCGCCTGCCGGAAAACCGCGGCTTCCCCGCCGCCGCCAATGCCGGGCTGCGCGCGGCCGCCGGTCGCGACGCGGTGCTGCTGAACAGTGACACGCTGCTCGCCCCCGGCTGGCTCGAAGGCCTGCGCGCGGCCGCCTACAGCGCCCCGGACATCGGCACCGCGACGCCGCTCTCCAACGACGCCACCATCCTGAGCTACCCGGCGATCGACGGCGGCAACCCGGTCCCGGACCTGGCCGCGACGCGGCGGCTGGCCAGGCTCGCGGCCTCGGCCAATGCCGGGCAGGTGGTCGAGATCCCGACCGGCGTCGGGTTCTGCCTCTACCTCCGCCACGACTGCCTGGAGCGGGTCGGGCTGTTCCGCGAGGATCTGTTCGCCCA